>DATBDB010000055.1:0-12614 GCA_036270155.1 Gaiellaceae bacterium | reverse complement strand
GCGAGTTTCGCCGCGAACCACGTGGCGCTCGGCAAGTGTCCCGGAGGCCCGAACCTGGTTCGCTTTTTAACCAGGTTCGAGAGTTTTCGCCCCGAACCGAGCGGCGCTCGACCAATTGCCCCTACCCTGTCAGGTCGGTGTTTTCTTTAGAGATCATCTGGCGGGCGGGCACCGCCTACGTTTTCGCGCGGGGCGAGGGCGACGCGTTCACGGACGGCGGCCTGGAAGCCGGCGAGCCGGGCGTCGTCCACATCCTCGATTTCGAGATCGACGCCCGCCGCCTCACGGTCCCCGAGCTGCTCGAGTTCGTCGCCAACCCGCCGAGCAACCTCGACCTGGGCGACAGCGCTAAGGGCGTCTTCGCGCTGGTCGCGCTCGCGCAGCGCTCGGTGAGCGAGGGGATGGTGCATCCGCAGCTGACGCGCGGCGGAGGCAGTTGGTACGCGTTCTGGGGCTCGACGCTCGCCGAGCACGTTCAGCAGTCGCTCGACGAGATCGCCGGGGCGCTGCCGCTCGTCAGCGCGGAGGGCTTCCACGGCGACCGCGACGCGGCGGTCGGCGACCTCTACCCGCAGCTCGTCGACCAGATCGCGCGCGACCGGCTCGTCGCGGCGGGCGTGAAGCTCGGCGATCCGACGCGGCGCCGGACCGCGATCGAGTCGTTCCTGCAGGGGCTGAGCTCGGTGGATCCGGAGCTGCCGGCGAACTCGAGCTACGCGTCGCTCGAGCGGCGGCTTTCGCGCTGGGTCGACGACGGACTGGCGGAGGTGAAGGACACGACGTGGCGCCTCGCGCTGCATCTCGACGAGCGTCCGCGGAACGGGCTCGCGCTCGAGCTGTGGCTGCACGCCGACGACGACCCGACGCTGAACCTGCCCGTGTCGATGCTGTGGCAGGGCGGGGAGGACGGCTTCGCGTTCGTGCGCGGCGGCGATCCGGTCGGCGATCTCGAGGAACAGCTCGTCGAGCTGCGGCCGCTGCTCGCAACGGAGGGGATCGAGTTCGACGAGGAGGAGCCGGTCGACGCGGAGCTCGACGCGGAGACGGCGTCGTACTTCCTGCGCGAGCTGATGCCGCAGCTCGAGCGGCGCAACGTGCCAGTGCTGCTGCCGGCTGCGTGGCTGCGCGCGCCGACGCGCCTGCGCGCGAACATGACCGCGCGCAGCGAGCAGCACTCGTCGAGCGGGCTGCTCTCGACCTCGGTGCTCGCGTCGTTCGACTGGCGCCTCGCGGTGGGCGGCACGGAGCTGAGCGACGAGGAGTTGCGCGCGCTCGCGGCGGCGAAGAGCCCCGTCGTGCAGGTCGACGGCCAGTGGCAGGCAGTGCGTCCCGCGGACGTGAAGCGCGCGGTGCGCTTTCTCGAGCGCCGGCGCCAGGGCGTCGGCTTCGTCGATCTCGTGCGCGCGGTGTCGGGCCTCGACACGGACGAGGCGGGCCTCGAGCTCGGCTCGGTCCACCTCGACGCCTCACTCGATGAGCTGCTGAGCGGCAAGGACGCGCGCTTCCGTCCGCGCCCGACGCCGAAGGGGATGCGGCATCAGCTGTTCCCGTTCCAGGAGCGGGGGCACGGGTGGCTGCGGATGCTGGGCGATCTCGGGATCGGCGCGATCCTGGCCGACGACATGGGGCTCGGAAAGACGGTGCAGGCGATCGCGATGCTCGTGTCGGAGCGCGAGGAGCTTGCTGTTAATGGGCAGAGTGCTGATGCGTTGGGGCCGACATTGGTCGTGTGCCCGATGAGCTTGGCGC
The DNA here is from genome assembly GCA_036270155.1 of Gaiellaceae bacterium. Lineage (GTDB taxonomy): Bacteria > Actinomycetota > Thermoleophilia > Gaiellales > Gaiellaceae > PALSA-600. The sequence continues at coordinate 10,865 of DATBDB010000055.1, read as the reverse complement.
GGCAGTGGGTGGCGGAGGTCGAGCGCTTCGCGCCGGACCTGCGCGTGCACCTGCATCACGGGAGCGACCGGCTGGCGAACGAGGAGCTGCAGCGCCGGGTGCGCGAGGTGGATGTCGTCGTCACGTCGTACGACATCGCGACGCGTGACGTCGAGGTGCTCGCGGAGGTGCAGTGGGACCGGCTGCTGATGGACGAGGCGCAGGACGTGAAGAACCCGGTGACGAAGCGCGCGCGGGCGCTGCGGACGCTGTCGGCGCGGCGGCGGGTCGCGATGACGGGCACGCCGATCGAGAACCGGCTGGGCGAGCTGTGGGCGATCATGGACATCCTCAACCCGGGCCTGCTCGGCTCGCGCGAGTGGTTCAACCGGATCTTCGCGCAGCCGATCGAGGCCGATCGCGACGACGCGGCCCTCGAGCGGCTGCGTGCGGTGGTGCAGCCGTTCATCCTGCGCCGCGCAAAGGACGAGCCGGAGGTGGAGCTCGACCTGCCGCCGATCACGGTCGAGAAGGACTACTGCAAGCTGACGATCGAGCAGGCGAGCCTCTACCAGGCGACCGTGGATCGGTGGTTCCCGCGCATCGAGTCGCACGAGGACCGATTCGGTCGCCGAGGCGCGGTGCTCGCGATGCTCGGCCACCTGAAGCAGGTGTGCAATCACCCGGAGATGCTGATGCACACGGGCCAGCCGCTCGAGGGAAGGTCGGGCAAGCTGGAGCGCCTGGTCGAGCTGCTGCAGGAGGTACCGGCGGGGGACAAGTCGCTGGTCTTCACGCAGTACCCGAGCTTCGACCGCCTCGTGCCGCACCTGGCCGAGCGCCTCGACAGCAAGGTGGGTTTCTTCCACGGCCGCCTGAACGCGAAGCAGCGCGACGAGCTGCTGACGTCCTTCGCGAGCGAGAACGGCGACGGCCCGACGATCCTGGTCATCTCGATCAGAGCGGGCGGCCGCGGCCTGAACCTCCCGGCGGCGAACCACGTCTTCCACTTCGACCGCTGGTGGAACCCGGCCGTCGAGCAGCAAGCAACAGACCGTGCGCATCGCCTGGGGCAGCACAAGCCGGTTTACGTCCACAGCCTGATCTGCACCGGCACCCTCGAGGAACGCATCGACCAGCTGCTCGACTCGAAGCGCGAGCTGGTCGAGAAGGTGATGGCCGGCCGCTCGGAGGACTGGCTGGGCGACCTCGACCTGGGCGCGATCAGACAGGCAGTCGCGTTGTCACCGGACGTGGTGGAGGCCGCGGCGTAGTGGGCCCGTGGAGCAGATCATTCGTCGCCGCAGTCGCCGGCAACGCCGATCGTCCGGACCTGGAAGTCGGAGCGCTGCGCGTCGACCCGGGCGAGATCTGGGCAGTCGTCGAAGGCTGCGAGGTCACGCTGACGGCGCATGTGATCCCACCGCGCATCTGGGCGTCGATGGCTCGCTATGCGCAAGGCATGGGCCAGTTGGAGCAGGCGGTGGAGGGCCGCATCCAGTCGGTGCACCTGGAGCACCTGCTGCAAGAAGACTGGGGCGAGCTACTGATCCCCCGCGCGAGCCAGATCGCGCAGTCATGCACGTGCGACGAATCCGAAGGCTGCGAACACGTAGCCGCAGTCGCGTATGCGTTCGCGGACGAAATCGAACGCACCCCGCGAGTCCTCCTCCGCTGGCGAGGCGTCGCCGACGTAGCCGAGGCGGAGGCTGCCGCGATCGCTGACCCGTGGCAGGGTAAGGAGCTGAGCCCGCCGGCAGCGGCGCGTCCCATGCCGACGTACGCCGTCCTGAAGCGCCTCGGGCCAAGCGAGATGCCGGTTGGCGGAAACGAAGATCTTGCGAACGCGCTTCGGATCGCGTACGAAGCTCTCGGGGCGCCTTCAGCCACCTGACCTCAGGAGTTGATGAAAGACTCTCGCTCCGGTGGGTTCCGATCAGAGGGCGGGTCTTCGCGAAGCGTTGGTCACGGGCCGTCTCGAGCATGCGCTCGAGGCGCTCGCGCCTTCCCTCTTAGCGCCAGAATTCGGGGAACTTGCCGATGCGGAGGCCTCCGATCGGATCTCCCGTCATGTCGCGAGCTTGCTTGCCCAGGCGATCGAAGCGGCACCCGAGCGAGAGCGGACAGCCGAAGGTCTTCGAATGGCTCGCGAGGTGCTGGTACGTCTCGGCGCTGTAGCACCGGCAATCGATCTGAGTTCGGATATCCCAACCGACCCGGGGCGGGTTCTGCATGCAGTACTCAGAAGGCAGCCAGACGGCTCACTCGAACAGATCGAACGCCCGCTCACGCCGCTCCTCGATACGACGGTGTTCACGAACGCGCCGGGTGAACCGACGGTCGGTCATGAACTTCGCGCGGAGGTGCATTCAGCGGATTCCATCGATGTGGTAATGGCGTTTATCCGTTGGAGCGGGGTTCGACCGCTGTTCGAGGTGCTGCAGCGTCACTGCCGAGAGGGAAAGCGGGTACGCATTCTGACGACCACGTACACGAACAGCACTGAACAGCGCGCCCTCGACGAACTCACGGCGCTCGGCGCAGACGTTCGGGTGTCGTACGACGAAACGATGACTCGGCTGCATGCGAAGGCGTGGATCTTCCACCGCGCGGAGGGCTACTCCACCGCGTATGTGGGCTCATCGAACTTGACGCACTCGGCACAGGTGACGGGGCTCGAATGGAACGTGCGCCTCGCGGGTGTTCGCAATCCCGACGCACTCGCCAAAATCGCAGCCGTCTTCGACAGCTATTGGGAGAGCACTGACTTCGTTGCGTACGATCCCGAGGAGTTTCGTCGGCGAACGGCGATCGAGGACGCCGAGGATGTCATCCGTCTCAGTCCGTTGGAGATTGAGCCGCGACCTTTTCAGGAACGCCTTCTCGAGTTGTTGACGGTTTCGCGTCAGCAAGGTCACTCCCGGAACCTCCTCGTTGCTGCGACCGGGACGGGGAAGACCGTCATGGCTGCCGTCGACTACGCGAGGCTGAGGCCGTCGCTTGATCGTGACCGGTTGTTGTTCGTTGCGCATCGCGCAGAGATCCTCGAGCAGAGCCGGGACACCTTCCGACATGCGATGCGCGATCCGACATTCGGCGAAATGTGGTTCGGCGGCGACCATCCGACGCGGTTCGACCACGTCTTCGCCTCAATTCAGAGTCTGTCGGCTGCGGGAGTTGGTGGAATCGATCCGTCCCATTTCGATGTCGTAATCGTTGACGAGTTCCACCACGCGGCCGCGCCGACATATCAAGCACTCCTTGACCACCTTCAGCCAGTGGAGTTGCTGGGCCTGACGGCAACGCCGGAACGTGCGGATGGTCTAGATGTCCTTCGCTACTTCGACGGACGGATCGCGGCTGAGCTGCGGGTGTGGGACGCGATCGATCAGCAGTTCCTCGCGCCCTTCGCCTACTACGGAGTCCATGACGGGCTCGACCTTCGCGACATTCCTTGGCGGCGCGGCACCGGCTATGACATCGCTGAGTTGACCAATGTTCTGACCGCCGATCATGCGTGGGCGCGGCGGGTTGTGGAACAGGTTCGGACGAAGGTCGCCGATCCAGGTCGGATGCGTGCCTTGGGATTCTGCGTCAGCGTGCAGCACGCACGCTTCATGGCGAACGTGTTCAGCGAGGCCGGTCTGCCTTCGGTCGCAGTGTGGGGTGACAGTCCTCGTGAGGAGCGTCAGGGGGCACTTCGTGACCTTGCGGCTGGCACTGTTCGCGTTGTCTTCACGGTCGATCTCTTCAACGAGGGCGTCGATGTTCCGACAGTCGACACGCTGCTTCTCCTACGCCCAACTGACAGTCCAACCCTCTTTCTGCAGCAGTTCGGTCGTGGTCTCCGCCGCGCGCATGGCAAGACGATCTGCACAGTCCTCGACTTCGTCGGTTTGCACCGTAAGGAGTTCCGGTTCGATCGACGCTTCCGTGCGCTACTCGGTGGAAGTCGAAAGGACGTCGAGCGCCAGGTCGCGCAGGGTTTCCCGTTTCTGCCCGCGGGCTGCCACCTTGAGCTCGATTCTGTGGCTCAAGAGGTTGTCCTCCGCTGCATTCGCGAGTCGATTCCAACGGCGTGGCGGGATCGGTGCGCAGAGTTGCGTGCCCTTGGTGACGTGACGCTGTCCGACTACCTCGAGGAAACAGGTCTAGAGATCGGAGACATCTACGCCAGTAATCACAGTTGGTCGGAGATGCGGCGTGTGGCGGGTCTGTCGACGGCCGAGCCCGGGCCTGACGAGGTCGGGTTGCTCAAAGCGGTCGGCAGGATGCTCCACGTCGACGATGACGAGCGCATCGAGGCGTATGCGCGTTTCGTGGCCGAAGCGGCACCACCCGCGCATGCCGCGCTTCCGCCACGGGATGCCCGATTGCTTCGAATGCTGGTCGCGTCGCTGACGACGTTCCGAGCGTCGGTTTCGATTCAGCAAGCCGTCGAACAGATCTGGGAGCATCCTCAAGTCCGTGCTGAACTGGCCGAGGTCTTTCGCCATCTACGTGGGCGCGGCGATCACCTGCACGCACTGTTGGGGCTCGACGACAACATCCCGCTCCAGGTGCACGCCCGCTACACGCGAAACGAGATCCTGGCTGCCTTCGGCACGGGTGATGGTGCGCGTCCGAACACCTGGCAGACGGGCGTCTGGTGGGACGAGCGATCGCAAACTGACCTGTTCGCTTTCACACTCGACAAGAGTTCAGGTGCCTTCTCGCCCACAACGAGGTACCGCGATTACGCCCTCAGCCCCGAGCTCATCCACTGGGAGAGCCAGTCGGCGACTGGCGCGGATGGCAGCGTAGGGCAGCGGTACATCCGGCACCTCGAGCGAGGCACGAACGTTGTCCTCTTCGCGCGGTTGAGAACCAGCGATCGTGCGTTCTGGTGCCTGGGGCCGGCCCGGTATGTTCGGCATGAAGGCGACCGGCCGATCGCCTTTGTTTGGCAGCTCGACCATCGATTGCCGGGCGATCTTTACGCTGAGTTCGCGGCCGCCGTTGCTTAGCCGCAGCGCTGCCACTCGTCCTCTCTCCATCGTCCCTCTTCACGCCTATTACGCGTGCGGTTCGTGGAACGCCGGCCCGAAGCTCGTGGAGGTTGGAATCTCCAGTTGGGGCGTACGATTGAGAGGTGGGCGAGGCGCATGAGATGTACGGCCGATGGGACGAGAACGGTGAGTTCATCCCGTTCGATGGTGAGCCGGACGACGACCCTGTCGCGGAGGCGGGCGTGGTCTGTTGCAACTGCGACTCTCGACTGAGAGGCCGCCGCTATCCGTACCTCTTCTGCTCCGAACGCTGTGCGGAGGAAGCCCACGCACGAACCTTACCGAGGTGGGTAAAAGGGGACTTTGGTCCCAACCACGAGCGTCTTACGGACGCCGCACGTCAGCATTACGCACACGAAGGGGGCCTAGAGAAGAACGACCTCTTCATCGCTGACTGGGTCTCTGCCGCAAGGGGCGAGGGTCTTTCATCGCACGCATTGACTGCGTTATGCACGGCGATCATGGAATTTGCGAGAATCCAATGATTGCGCTACCGCCTCAACGACCTGCGTAATGGTCTGCTCAGCATCAAGGTCGATGCCACTCGAGTTTCCGTAGGGAGCGCTGCTCGATCGCGCGACAGGTGACTGCACTCGTCTCGCTGCCGTCGTCGATCGGCGGCCTCGCGACCGCTAGCGCGGGCGGTTTCGCGAAATGGGCGCCGAAACTTGCCAAGGGGAGCGCAGACATTGACGCGGGCGACCCGACGGTTTCGCCGGTGCGCTAACGCGCAGGGACGCGGCCCGGCATTCGAGTGGGCGCTGCATCACCGATGAAGGCTTGTGATCGCTCCCGATCGCAGTTATCGCAGCAGAAGTCGGAGCGGAATCGTGCGGATTTTTCTCCGAACGCCCAGTTGAGAACTCTCACGGAAATGGTCGGCCGAGTACCGGTCTCTGATTCCCCGACAAGCCTCCGTAGAAGCATCGTCCGAAAGCAGCTGTCAGGGCGGGTGGCGATCTCATGCATCGCGGCGATCGCCTCCTTCCTCCGCGAAAGCGCGACAATCCGATCTTGCGCGGACATCTCGCCCGCCTCTGCGGCGTGCTTGAGACTCTGCTCTGCCATCCAATCGAGTAGAGACTTGTCGCGGCTTCCTCCCACGAGGAGCACGGCGGTCGCGGGTGCGCCGTCCCGGCCGGCGCGGCCGAACTCCTGAAGGTAATCCTCGACTGAGGCTGGGTGTTGCCAGTTGATCACGAGGCGCACGTTCGGCACGTCGAGGCCCATGCTAAAGGCGTTCGTGCAGATGACTGCGTCGAGTGAAGGTTCGAGCCGGCCCGTGAAGCGCCCCACGATCATGTCGCGCTCGTTCGCCGTACCAAACCGCGAGTGGTAGAAGGGCAGATTCAGGCCCTGGTCGGCAAGCGCTAGCTGTAGGGCCGTCCCAATCTTGATCGTCGGTACGAAGATCATCGTCTTCCCGGCGCGAACGTCGCGGACGAGCCGCGCGATCAATTCGGCGCGTCGCACCATCTGTTCACGCTCCTTCTCCGGTTCGCTTTTGCGTGCGTCGTACGGCACGAAGTGACGGATTAGCGCGATGTTCGGACGGTCGGCACCGGTTACGAGCGTTCGGGCATCTGGAACGCCGAGCGAGTCTTTGATCTGACGCTGCATGGAGACGCCAGCGGTAGCCGTAAAGGCCAGGACGGGAGGGTTGCCCAGCAGTTCGCGGATCGCCGCGATACGCGAGTAATCAGGCCGAAACGCGTCACCCCAACGCACAACGCAGTGCGCTTCGTCCACAACCAGGAAGGCTGGACGCATCCCGCCAAGCGCGGCAAGTTCCTCGTGTCGGACATTTTCCCCGAAGCGCTCCGGGGTGCAGTAGAGGAACTTAAGTGCGCCATCGCCAAGCAGTTCGTACCTAGCTTTCTTCTCGTCATGTCCGAGGTCGCTGTTGATGAAGGTGCCTGGAATCTTTCGAGCCTGTAGCTCAGCGACCTGATCCTTCATCAGTGCCTTGAGCGGCGAGAGAACGAATGTAGATCCGTCGCGCATGACGGCCGGCAGCTGGAAACAGAGCGTCTTGCCGGAGCCGGTCGGCCGAACGACGAGCACATCTTCACCGCGGAGCGCGGCGAGCACCGCCTCGAGTTGCCCCTCGCGTAGTCGTTCCTTTCCGAAAATGCGTAAGGCCGCCGAGAGCGATTCGATCTCGTCAGGTAGAGCTCGCTGAGTGTCGAGCCAGCGCGCGAGGCGCAGTGCCCAACGCTCGATCGCCCGCCGCGAGAGCGAGACCTGAAGGTTGGGGTGACGGCGGGCATGGCATCCGTCGCAGAGGGTCGTCAGGTTCGAAGCTTCATTGCCGCCACCCGCTGAGCGCGGAACGCGATGATGCACGTCGAGGGATGCGTACTCAGCTTCGCCGCACTCCACGCAGCGGTGGCAGTCGCGACGAAGCGCAACCGTCCGCGCGGTCGACCAGTCGAGTGCCGCCTCGGGGGCGATGGAAGCCATCAGGTCGATCTATCGGCAGTCGGCAGCGGGCGCTCAAGCTACGACCGTGAGTTGCAATCAAAACGGCCTGCCGATCACCGCTTCCCCCCGGCGGAGCGTAAGTGATCAGGTCGTAATGACCTTCGCATGCGACGGGAGATCGCGCGCGGTCTCAGAGACCTAGTACGAGACCTAGGCGCCAGCGGCGAGAGAGGCTCGGACCTCTTGAAGGGCCGTGGTGAGAGCCGCGCGCTGAGGGCCGTTGAGCTTTTGAGGCTGCTCGGCGAGCCACGCGTTCATCCGGTCGCCGCGTATGTAAACGACGTCCTGTTCCTGGTGGTGGCCTTGAGGGAAATCCCCCCAGACGATGACCACCGCTTGTACCCAAGGAGCGCGTGAACCGAGTCGCGCCTCGATCGCATCCTTAATCTGCTTTGCGCCCGACCGGAAAAGCCCTCCTGGGTAGTTGAGTCGTCCGGAGCGAAGCGCGTCGTCCCCTGCTGCAGCCGTGCCATTGATGACCTTCGAGTCGAGAAGGAAGACCCCAGCGGGACCGACCAAGACGTGGTCCCAATTACCGCGACCGTGCTCTAGGTCGTGCTCACAGTGCCAGTCAGGTCCGAGTTTCTCGATCTGTTGTGCGGTGTCGCGCTCGCCCTCCGCGCCAATCCACCATTGGAATGCTGAGACGTGACCGCCGAGTGCCCAGAGCGCAACCAGTACCCCTCCGAGTAGGCCGGCAACAGCAGCCAGGAAGCGGGCCGCCAACCCCGTCGTGAGCAGCGACCAGACCGCGAAGGCACCTAGCAACGCGAATGCAAACAGCCAAGTGCGCCATTCGTCCCGAATGTTTTGCCGCCGCCGACGACTGAACTCGCGCTCTGCCGACACACCCGCACCCTGAAACCGCTGTTTCCGTCTACGCATTGACGTACGCCGGATACGCCACGGCATCTCATTGCCCTTCACGCGCGCGTGTTCAAGCGTCCCATCGATCCGGGTGACTTCGGTGGTCGCGGACGCCCGCTACCAATTCCATCCGCGCCTTCGCGCGTCAGTTGGGGACGTAGTCGAACACGTCGGGGTTCGGGCCATTGCGTCCCGCTTCGCCCCGGTCGAGCGCGTCGATCTTCTCGGCGTCGCTGGGCTCGAGTTGGAAGTCGAACAGCTGGAAGTTCTCTCTGATCCGCGCCGGCGTGATCGACTTGGGGAAGACGATGTTGCCGCGCTCGAGGTGCCACCGAAGGACGACCTGAGCCGGCGACTTGTCGAGTCGCTCCGCGATCTCCTTCAGCGCCGGGTCGTCGAGGACCCTGCCCTCCGCAAGCGGTGCCCACGCCTGCGTGGCGATCCCGTTCGCCCGGTCGTAGGCGTCGACCTCGCTGTTGTGGAAGTAGGGATGCAGCTCGACCTGGTTGACCGCCGGCACCACGTCGGTCTCGTCGGCAAGGCGTTGTAGGTGCGCGACCTGGAAGTTCGAGACGCCGATCGAACGCGCGCGGCCGTCCGCATGAAACTCCTCCAGCGTCTTCCACGTCGAGACGAAGTCGCCGTCGTAGAGCGTCGGCAGCGGCCAGTGGATCAGGAACAGATCGACGTAGTCTGATCCGAGCTCGGCCAGCGACTTCGCGAACGCCTTGCGCGCCGCGTCCGGCTCGTGGAAGCCGTTGTTGAGCTTGCTCGTGATGTAGACGTCGGCCCGGTCGATGCCCGACGCGCGGACCGCGTCGCCGACGCCCTTCTCGTTGCCGTACATCTCCGCGGTGTCGATATGCCGATAGCCAGCCTCGAGGGCGAGCTTGACCGGCCGTTCAGTCTCCGGCGGCGGGATCTGGAAGACGCCGAAACCGAGTTGCGGGATTGCGTGTCCGTCGTTCAGCTCGATCGTCGGAACGGCACTGGGGAGGGGAGTGGTCATGTTGCTGCCTCCATGCGTCGGTACGGGTGGTCACGACGGCGCTCTCACCTTCGCCGCCGCCGCAAGTTCGCGTGCAGCTCCCGACGGCTCGTGCGCGACGCCGGCGGCGGCGTACGCGTCGTCCTCGTCCAGCGTCTCGTGCTCGAGCAGCGCCTCGGCGAGCTTGTCGAGCTGCGCGCGCTTGGCGTTCAGCAGGGCGACGACCTCCTTGTGCGCGTCGTCGACGATCCGGCGCACCTCGTCGTCGACGAGCTCCTGCGTGCGCGGTGAGCTCTCCGCCGCGCCGGGGAGCAGCGGGCCGGCGCCGTCGGAGGGGAGCACGGCGAGCGGGCCGATCTTGTCGCTCATCCCCCAGCGGCCGACCATCTGGCGGGCGATGCCGGTCAGCTGCTGGATGTCCGACTCGGCGCCGGTGCTCGGCTCGCCGTAGATGATCTCCTCCGCCGCGCGGCCGCCGAGTGCGACCTTGATCTTCGCCAGCAGCTCGCTCCGCTCGTAGTTGAAACGGTCGGCTTCCGGCGCCGAGAAGGTGACGCCGAGCGACTGGCCGCGCGGGATGATCGAGATCTTCCGCACCGGGTCGGCGCCCGGGGTGAGCATCCCGACGAGCGCGTGCCCGCCCTCGTGGTAGGCGGTGCGGCGCTTGTCCTCGGGGCTCATCAGCACCTGCCGCTCGGCGCCGAGCACGATCTTCTCGAGCGCGTCGGTGAAGTCGGCCTCCATCACCTGGTCGTGGTTGCGGCGCGCGGCGAGCAGCGCGGCTTCGTTGACGAGGTTCGCGAGATCGGCGCCGACCATGCCGGGCGTCGTCGCCGCGATCCGGTCGAGGTCGACATCCGGGCCGAGCGGCACGCCGCGGGTGTGCACCTCCAGGATCTTCTTGCGGCCGTTCTTGTCCGGCGGCTGCACGGCGATGCGCCGGTCGAACCGGCCCGGCCGGAGCAGGGCCGCGTCGAGCACGTCGGGACGGTTGGTCGCGCCGATCACGATCACGTTCGTCGACGAGTCGAAGCCATCCATCTCGGTCAGGATCTGGTTCAGCGTCTGCTCGCGCTCGTCGTTGCCGCCGCTGAAGCCCGCGACCCCCGATGTGCGCGACCGGCCGATCGCGTCGAGCTCGTCGATGAACACGATCGCGGGCGCCGCTTCCTTCGCCTGCACGAACAGGTCGCGCACGCGCGCGGCGCCGACGCCGACGATCGCCTCGACGAACTCGGACGCCGCCATCGAGAAGAACGGCACGTTCGCCTCGCCCGCGACGGCTCGCGCGAGCAGCGTCTTGCCGGTGCCGGGCGGCCCGCTCAGGAGCACGCCGTGCGGGATCCGGCCGCCGAGCTTCTGGTAGCGCTGCGGGTTGCGCAGGAAGTCGACGACCTCCGCCAGCTCCGCCTTCGCCTCCTCGATGCCCGCGACGTCGGCGAACGTGACGCGCGCGCCCGACGGCTCGTAGCGGCGCGCACGCGAGCGGCCGAACGCGC
>DATBDB010000054.1:0-2701 GCA_036270155.1 Gaiellaceae bacterium | reverse complement strand
ACCACGCTCCTTCGCCATCAAGGCCTCCCGCTCCTCCTCGTTCTTCTCGACCAGCTGGGCCTTGAGCACGCGCATCGCGGTCTGCTTGTTGGCCGCCTGTGACCGCTCGTTCTGGCACTGGACGACGATCCCGTTCGGCAGGTGCGTGATCCGGATCGCGCTGTCGGTCTTGTTCACGTGCTGGCCGCCTGCGCCCTGGGCGCGGTAGGTGTCGATCCGCAGATCGTCGTCCAGGATCTCGACATCGGCGTCCTCGGGCAGGAGCGGCGCGACGATCACGGTCGAGAAGGCGGTGTGGCGGCGGTGCGCCTGGTCGAAGGGGCTCTGGCGAACGAGACGGTGCTTGCCGCGTTCTGCTTTCAAGATGCCGTACGCGTTTTCGCCGCCGACGGTGAACGTGGCGGACTTGAGGCCGGCCTCCTCCCCCGGGCTCGCCTCGAGCAGCTCGACCTTGAAGCCGCGGTTCGCGCCCCAGCGCTCGTACATCCGCAGCATCATCTCGGCCCAGTCCTGGGCGTCCGTCCCACCGGTGCCCGATTGCAGCGTCACGACCGCGTCGCCGGCGTCGTACTCGCCGTCGAAGAGCGCCGCCTCCTGGAGACGATCGAGCTCACCGCGCAGCGGGCCTAGGCCGGCGGCGATCTCCGTTTCCATCTCGCCGCCGTCCAGTTTCGAGAGCTCGCGCGCGTCCTCGTAGTCGCGCAGCAGGTTGCGATAGCCGTCGAGCTTGCGTGAGGTGCGTGCGTGGTCGGCGGAGACTTTCGCAGCGGTGCTCTGGTCGTCCCAGAACCCCGGCGAGTTCATCTGCTCTTCGAGCCCTACGAGCCGCTTCTCGAGTGTGACCGGGTCAAAGGTACTCACGGACCCAGTCAAGCTGGGCCCCAAGCTCGTCGAGTTGTTCCGCGAGCGGCTTCTGTTGTTCCTCGGTCACGCGCAGGATGGTAGCGAGAGGCGTGAGCTCAGGGGCTGCAGCGCTGGTCGGGCCCGATCCCGGAGATCGTCTGCAGCCCGCGCCCGACCGAGAGCCGGAAGCCGAGCTCGACGAGACCGGCGTGCCGGACGACGAGCCGGGTCATCCCGTCTTTCGTCTCCGACACGCACCCCGACGAGGCGCGCCAGTAGGGCGACCAGCGCACCTTCACCCGGTAGGTGCCCGGGACGCTGAACGTCGCGACGATCCGCTCCGGGTACAGCCACATCACCGTCGACGGGGCCGGGCCGACGATCAACGGCTTCGCGTCCGGCAGCTCGTAGACGAGGAGGTGCGCGTTCCAGTAGACGAGCTTGAGGTCGGTGCGGCCGGAGCGGATCAGGGCCGCCTCGGCGCGCGAGCTGTAGTCGGGCGGCGCATCGGCGAGCACGACGTAGCGAACCGCCATGCGCCGGAGCCAGGCCTCGTACGTCGCGACTGCGAGCTTCGGCGCGTAGAGCAGCTGGTTCTGCGGGAAGTCGCTCTGGCGGTACCAGCCGCGCACGATCGGGATCCCGGCGTCGGGGAGGTAGGCCGCAGACCAGTGCTCGGCGGTATCGACGGCCTCGACGCGATACGACGGGCTGAGGTGGGCGTGCAGGTAGTCGATCGCCGGCTGCCAGTAGGAGAGCGACGCCTCCGGGTCGGTGTTCGCCCGCGCGAAGCTCGCGACGATCGGTGTCGTGTTCCAGGCGGCTGCGAGGACGATGACGGGGACGACCATCCAGAGCGGCCGCCAGTGGCGCAGCGCGACGGCGATCAGCGCAAGCGGCAGCGCGATGTAACGGATGCGCTCAATGTTCGCCCCGACCGACGAGGGAACGACGTAGACCACCAGCACCGCGACGAGGTAGATCGAGAACAGCCCGCGCAACGGCCTGGCGGTCGCCACGCCACGCGTCACGAGCAGCCCGAGCGCGGCAAAGCCGATGCCTGCCGCCATTTGAAGGGCCGGGAACGGGAAGCGGCCACCGTCGCCGAAGAGGCGGAAGAGGATCAACTCGCCGGCGCAGCAAGCGGCGAGGACGGCGATCGGGACGCCCACGTTGCGGAGGCTTCGGCGCGAGAGCGCGACGCCCGCCATCACGATCGTCAGCAGCATGAATGCGAGCGGGCTCGCGCCGAGCGTGAGAATCGCGCAGAGAGTGAAGCGGCCACGGCGGCCTTCCTGCAGCGACCAGATCGCGAGCAGCGCGAACGACACTGCGAGCGCGAACGGGAACGCGGCCGCGCCGATGATCCCGACCCAGAGGACCGCGAAGGTTCGGCTGGAGACGCGGGAGTCCGCGCCCCACTGGCGGTAGAGCACGATGCTGAACACCATCGCCGCCGACGCGATCGATGCGAGCGCGAGAACCTTGATCCCAAGCAGCGCCGCGAGCGGGTAGTAGATCAGGCTGTAGGTGATGAACGAGTAGCGCCCCGCGTACCAGAAGTTGTTCCAGATCTGAAAGCCGTGCTGGAGCAGGAACGTCCGCTGGTACGCGTGAGCCGCCCAGTCGATGCCAGGAGGTGTAGCCCAAAGAAGAAATGTGGCGAGCGACGCGGCAACGGCCGTCGACAACATCGCCTCCCGGGCAAGCAAACGGCGGTCGGCCGTGCTCACACCTGGAGATTACGGGATCAGTCCTGGCTGAGACGTGACCAAACGGCGAGGTTGCAGCGGAGACCGTCCTTGAAGTGGACGTTCCGCAGCACACCGTCCCGGACGTACCCCGTCCGCGCCGCAAC
>DATBDB010000053.1:0-19266 GCA_036270155.1 Gaiellaceae bacterium | reverse complement strand
CGTTGCCGTAGCTGGCCGCAACCGCGTCGGAGTAGAGCTGCGCGATGCCGTGCCCCTCGCGCTTCAGCTTCGTAAGCGTCTGGGCGCGCGAGAAGTCCTGGAAGAGGCGGACGCTGATCAGCGTCGTGATCAAACCGGCGAGGACGATCCCCGCGAGGAACACGAGCGGCAGCCGGACGCGGAGCGATCCGAGCATGCTTCTACGTGTTCGCCGGGTCCTTCTTGGCGTCCTTCGCGGGCGACACCTTGTAGCCCACCCCCCACACGGTGACGATCGGCGACGCATCACCGAGCTTGCGGCGGAGCTGGCGGACGTGCACGTCGACGGTGCGCGTGTCGCCGGCAAAGGTGTAGCCCCAGACGCGCTCGAGGAGCTGGTCGCGCGTCAGGACGAGCCCTCGATGATCGAGCAGCTCCCAGAGGAGATCGAACTCTTTCGGCGCGAGCTGAACTTCCTCGTCGCCGACCTTCACTTCGCGGCGGCCGGCGTCGATGTGCAGGTCGCCGTGCTCGAGCGTCTCGCTCTCGCGCTCGCGCCGTTCGGGCGATGCGCGACGGAGAATCGACTTCACACGCGCCACGAGCTCACGCGGATTGAACGGCTTCGTTAGATAGTCGTCGGCGCCGACCTCGAGGCCGATGATCTTGTCCACGTCTTCGTCGCGCGCGGTGAGCATCAAGATCGGCACGTCGCTCGTCTGGCGGATTCGCTTCGTCACCTCGATGCCGTCGATATCCGGGAGCATCAGGTCGAGGACGATGAGGCCCGGCATCTCCTGCGCGACCTGCGCGAGGGCATCGGTGCCGGTCGCAGCCGTGCGCACGCCGTAGCCCGCGTTCTTCAAGTAGAGGGAGACGAAGCTGGCGATCGAGCTTTCGTCCTCGACCACCAGGATGTTGGGTGTTGCGCCGCTCACGCTAGGGCGCCGGTGCCGGCTGGACGCCGAAGCTGACTGTCTTTGTGGCGTACACGGGTAGAGGATTCCAGTTTGAACCGTTGTTCAGCGCGTACTCACCCGCATCGTCCACGAACGCGTCGCCGTTCAGTTGCGCGGTTCCAACGCCGACCGCGGTGAGATCGATGCCGAATCCCTTGAGTTGCAGCTTGACCTTTCCCCCCGTCACGCGGAAGTGGAGATCCCTGCCCTTGTACGCCGTGACGTTCTCGGACACGGGGACGCCCTCGGCGCCGCTGACGTAGACCGCGCCGTCGCCCGGCACCGGATCGGTGACGACGAGCCTGCCTTTCGCCATTTGACCCCAGATGAGGCCCCGGCTCGTGTTGAGCACGATCGTGCCCGAGCCGTTGCTGACTTCGAGCACGCCGTCGCCCGTCGCGTGAGTGGCTGCAAGAGCCGCAGGAACCGCGACGAGGCCGCAAAGCAGGGTGAGGCAGAGCCGGCGCATCGGCAAGGACAGTCTTTCCTGCCGAATTATGCCCCGAATGATCGAAACGTAAGGACTTTTTGTAGGCCTCTCTGTAGCCTCGCCTTCCGTGAGAATCCCGCCGTCCGCCCTGTTCCTCGTCGCGGCAGCGTTCGCCTCCGACCTGTTTCCCTCGATCGGGCCGTCGTTTTCGACCGTCGAGACGGTCGTCACGGTCGCACTGGTCGTCATTCTCTACGACGGCGGGGCCTCGATCGGCTGGCGGCGCTTCCGGGTGGCGGCGGTGCCGATCGTGTCGCTGGGGATCCTCGGCACGTTCGCGACGGCCGGTCTGGTCGCGCTGTTCGCGCACCTCGTCCTCGGCCTCGGCTGGCTGACGGCGGGGCTCCTGGGCGCGGCGATCGCCCCCACCGATCCGGCCGTCGTCTTCTCCGTGCTCCGTGGCGGCCATCAGATTCGCGGCCGGACGCGGACGATCCTCGAAGGCGAGTCCGGTGCGAACGATCCGGTCGGGATCGCGCTGATGCTCGGGCTGATCGCATTCGCCACGCACGCGGACGCAAGCTTCTGGATCGTCGTGCGCGTGCTCTGCGAGCAGGTGGCGATCGGCCTGATCGTCGGGCTCGCGGGCGGCCTGCTCGAGCGTCGCCTCCTGCGGGTGGGCTGGCTGAGGACGCTCGTGCTCGTCGCGGTCGTCTACGTCGTCGCCGACCTCGCGCACGGATCCGGGTTCCTGGCGGTGTTCGTGATGGGCCTCGTCGTCGGCGACATCGAGGCGCCGTCGCAGTCGCTGCAGGACCGGCTGGCGTCGCTCGCGGAGATCGTCGCGTTTGTCGCGCTCGGCTTGACGATCAACATCTCAGGCATCGACGGCGGCCGCTGGGCGGAGGGGCTCGCGCTCGCCGCGTTCGTGGCGCTGCTCGCGCGGCCGGCGGTCGTCGGCGCGCTGCTCGCGCCGGTGCGGCTGCGCCACGGTGAGCGGCTGTTCGTGATCTGGGGCGGGCTGAAGGGCGCCGTTCCGATCCTGCTTGCCGCGTTCGCCGTCACGCACCACGTGCGCGACGCGACGCGGATCTACGAGACGGTGTTCGTCGTGGTGCTCGCGTCGGTCGTCGTGCAGGGCGGGACGATTCCCGCGGCGGCGCGACGGCTCTAGGCGACGCGCCGAACGTGCCGGGTGAGCCCGCCGACCTCCACGCGCTCGTACACGTCGACGACGCGCACCGCTCCGGCCTTGTGCGCGACCGGCTCGCAGACGACGCAGACGGTCTGGTCGCGGCGTGCCCAGCGCCACGTCCGGTAGCGCTCACCGGCGAGCAGGGTGCGGCGGCAGATCTGGCACATCGCCATGTGGCAAAGGTAGGGCTTGGGCCGGACGGTCCCACTAAAACTCGGCTCAATAGCGGTAGAAGCCTTCACCCGTTTTGCGGCCGAGCTTCCCAGCCTGCAGCATCCGCACGAGGCGCGCGGGCGGCGCCATGCGCGGTTCACGCAGTTTCTCGTACAGCGCCTCGCTCGCGTGAACGTGCACGTCCGCGCCGACGAGGTCGAGCAACTCGCACGGTCCCATCGGCCACCCCGCGCCGTGCTTCATCCCCGCGTCGAGCGCGTCCGGCGTGACGCCGGCCTCGTCGAGCACGCGCACACAGTCGTTGAGCAGTGGGATCAGCACGCGGTTGACGACGAACCCGGGCGTGTCGGAACAGCGGATCGGCGTCTTGCCGAGCTTCGCGCCGAGCTCGAACGCAGCCTCGAAGACATCGTCGGCCGTGCGCTCCGCGCGAACGATCTCGACGAGCGGCATCAGCGGCGCGGGGTTGAAGAAGTGCATGCCGACAGCGCGCTGCGGCCGCTCGAGCACCGACGCGATCGCGGTCACCGAGAGCGCGGAAGTGTTGGTCGCGAGGATCGTGTCGTCGCGCACGACCGATTCGAGCACCTGGAAGAGCTCCTGCTTCACCTCGAGGTCCTCGTACGCCGCTTCTATCACGACGTCGCAGTCGGCGAGATCGGCGAGCGCCGTCGTCAGGCTCAGCCGTCCGACCGCCGCGTCGCGTGCGCCCTGCTCGAGCGTTCCCTTCTCGACCTTGCGCGTCAGGAAGTGCGCGATCTGGTCGCGCGCCTTCTCGGCCCGCGCCATCTCCACTTCACGGCCGACCGTGTCCAAGCCCGCTTCGACCGCAAGCTGTGCGATGCCCGAGCCCATCGCGCCCAGGCCGACGACGCCGATCTTCACAGGCGCTCGACGACTCCTGCGATCGCCATGCCGAAGCCGACGCACATCGACGCGATGCCGTAGCGCGCGTCGCGGCGCTCGAGCTCGGAGACGAGCGTCGCGGTGATCCGCGCGCCAGTCGCGCCGAGCGGGTGGCCGAGCGAGATGCCGCCGCCGTTCGGATTGACGTCGCCCATGCGCTCTTCAAGGTGCAGGTCCTTGACCGTTTGAAGTACAACGGTCGCAAAGGCCTCGTTGACCTCGATCACGCCCATGTCGTCCATGCTCAGCCCCGCCTTCGCGACTGCCTTCTCCATCGCCTGCGGGTTGCCGTGCAGCATCCGCGTCGGGTCGACGCCCGCGATGCCGAAGGAGACGAACCGTGCGCGCGGCTGCAGCCCGAGCCGCTTGACCGCCGACTCGCTCGCGATCAGCACGGCGGCCGAGCCGTCGACGATCTGCGACGAGTTCCCGGCGGTCACGACGCCATCGGGCTTGAACGCCGGCTTGAGCGACGCAAGCGCCTCTGCAGAGGTCTCGCGCCGTGGCGCCTCGTCCACCGCGAACACGGCCGGCGCAGCCAGGGCCGCACCCGCACTTTGTGTTGACTCAACACTAAGTCGGTTCGGCCCGCCCGAGACGTCTGGGAGCTCGATCGGGACGATCTCGCGCTCGAACTTGCCCTCGTCTGAGCCGGCGAGCGCCCGCCGGTGCGACTCGAGCGAGTAGGCATCGACCTCCTCGCGCGTCAGTTGCCACTCGTCGGCAAGCAGTTCGGCTGACGTGCCCTGCATCACGATCTCGTGGCGATCGGTCACCTGTTCGGAGATCGAGCCGCCGTTCGAGCCCATCGGGACGCGCGACATCATCTCGACGCCGGCCGAGACGACGAGGTCGAGCTGCCCGGCCATGATCGCGGTGGCCGCGTTGAAATTCGTCTGCATCGACGAGCCGCACTGGCGGTCGACGGTCGTCGCCGACACCTCGACCGGCCAGCCGGCGGCGAGCACCGCCATGCGCCCGACGTTCCACCCCTGCTCCCCGATCTGCGTCACACAGCCCATCTGCACGTCCTCGATCTCGAGCGGATCGAGATCGTGGCGCGCGATCAATCCGTTCAGCACCTGCGCCGCCAGGTCGTCGCCGCGGATCACGGAGAGCGTCCCGTTCTTCCGGCCGATCGGCGAGCGGACTGCGTCGACGATGAAGGCGGCCATCACCTCAACTCTACTCCCGGGTGTTCAGTCCGCGAGTGCCGGCTCGAGCGCGAGCACCCGGCTCGACCGCCGCTCGAACCACAGGTTCACCCCGACGAACGCAGCGGTGGCGTAGATCCACCCCGCGAGGCAGTCGACGACGTAGTGCTCACCCGAGTACACGAGCGCGAACGCCATCGCCGGCGGATACAGCGCGAGGAGGGGCCGCCACCTGCGCCGGACGAGCCGCCAGAGATACAGCGTGACCAGCAGCGCGTACCCGGCGTGCAGCGACGGCATCGCCGCCACGTTGTTCGCGTAACTCTGTCCCTTCTCGAACAGCGACCCGTAGTGCGCGATCGGCACGTGATGCCAGACGATCCCGACGAGCCGGTTCGATTCGCCGATCGAACCGTGCCGCGCCGCGAGCCACGGCGGCACCGCCGGGTAGAGCACGTATGTCGCGAACCCCGTCAGCGCGAGCACACACACCATCGTCGCGAAGCGCGAGAACTTGTCGTGCGCCCACGTCCAGAGAATCGCGGCGACGACCAGCGTCGCGAAGAAGTGCGTCAGGTAGACGAACCAGGTGAGGTAGTCCCACCACTGGAGATGGTTTGCGCCGTCCCACAGGCGCGACTGCAACCAGACGGTCGGGATCGGTCTCCCGAACAGCGCAGCCTCGACCCGAACCTGCGGGATCTCCCGCGCCTGGAACACGAGACCGTCGGCGAAGCCGCGCAGCCGGTCGTAGACGAAGAGCACGAGGATGAACGGCGCCCAATCGATCACGAGCCTCGGCACGCGGCGCCGCAGGTCGGTGACGGAGAAGGCCGCCATCCCGATCGCGAACCAGACGAACACCAGATCGTGCGACGTGGGCACGCCCACGCTGAACACCATCGCCGCCGAGGCGACGACGTACGCAACCGGCACCCAGAACCTGAGTCCCCTCCTCCGACTCACAGACCCCATCCTCGCATTAGAGTTGAAATCGTGACAACGGCTGCCGACCATCCGATGCTGATCGACGGCGAACGCGTCGAGACCGGCGCGTGGACCGACGTGCTCTCTCCGTACTCGGGCGAGCTCGTCGGTCGCATCGCCAAGGGCGGCGCCGCCGAGACGCGCCGCGCGCTCGACGCCGCGGCAGCCGTGCTCGCGACCCCGCTGCCCGCGCACGAGCGCGCACGAATCCTCGACACGACCGCACGGTTGCTTGCAAAGCGGCAGGAGGAAGCAGCGCAGTTGATCTCAGCCGAGGCCGGCAAGCCGCTCAAGGCGGCGCGGGTCGAGGCGCAGCGTGCCGTCTCGACGTACACCTTCGCCGCTGTCGAAGCGCGCAAGCTGACCGGCGAGACCGTGCCGATGGACGCGTCACCCGCCGGCGAACGGAAGCTCGCGTTCACGATCCGGTTGCCGATCGGCGTCATCGGAGCGATCTCGCCGTTCAACTTCCCGCTCAACCTCGTCGCGCACAAGATCGCGCCCGCGCTCGCCGCCGGGTGCCCCGTCGTCCTCAAGCCCGCGGCCACGACGCCGCTCTCCGCACTGTTCCTCGCGGAGCTCGAAGCCGAGGCGGGACTGCCGGCGGGCTGGCTGAACGTCGTCTCCGGCTCCTCCGCGGAAATTGGGGACGCGATCGTCGAGGACGAACGCGTGAAGCTGATCACCTTCACCGGCTCCGGCGAGGTCGGCTGGGGCATCGCCGCGCGTGCGGCCCGCAAGCGCGTGAAGCTCGAGCTCGGGAACGCGACGCCGGCGATCGTCTGCGCGGATGCCCCCGCCGACACCGCGGCCAAGCTCGCAGCGAACGCCTTTTCGTTTGCCGGGCAGAGCTGCATCTCGGTGCAGCGCATCTTCGTGCTCGCCGACGGGTGGGACACCTTCGTCGCCGATTTCGTGCCGAAGGTCGAAGCGCTGAAGATCGGCGATCCGGGCGACCCCGACACGGACGTCGGGCCTGTGATCTCGGACGGCGATCGCGAGCGGATCCTGGACTGGATCCGCGAGTCGAAGGGCGAGGTGCTGACCGGCGGCGACACGAGCGAGGACGGCCTGATCCGCCCGACGGTGATCGCCAACCCGGCGACGGACGACAAGGTTCAGTGCGAGGAAGTGTTCGGCCCGGTCGTGACGGTGACGCGCGTTGCGAGCCTCGACGAGGCGATCGAGCAGGCGAATGCGACGCGGTACGGCCTGCAGGCGGCGATCTTCAGCACCGACCTGCCGACGTGCCTCGCCGCCGCGCAACGACTCGAGTTCGGCGGCGTGGTCGTCAACGAGGCGCCGACCTTCCGCGCCGACCAGATGCCCTATGGGGGCGTCAAGGCATCCGGGAACACACGGGAAGGTCCTGCGTGGGCCGTGCGCGAGATGACCGAAGAGCGTCTGATCGTTTTGAGCCTCTAGCACTAGACTCGCGGGCATGTCCCCCCTCCTCCGTCGGCGCGCACCCGATTCCGCGGGAATCTCGCCGCACCGCGCGCATGCCGGCCTGCTCCGGCGCGAACGGCGTGCGCTGCTGAAAGCGCGCGAGGTCGCGCTCAGCGAGCTCGGCGGCATGCTCGTCGAGATGTATCGCCGCGGCGGCTTTCGCGACGACCTGCTGGCGGAGCGCGCGGCGGCGATCGTCGGCATCGACGGGCGCCTCGCGGAGATCGAGTCACTCCTGCACGCGGGCCGCCAGGTGGCCCGGTGCGAATGTGGAGCTCCGGTGCTGCGGGGCTCGCACTTCTGTCCGAACTGCGGCCGGCCGCTCGGGCCTCCGGCTGAGGGCGTGTCGGAAGAGACCATCGTCGAACCTCCACCCGAGGGCTGATGGACGAGCGCGAGACCGCGATCTCGGCAGCCGACCGCACGTGTCCGCGCTGCGGGGCGGCCCGCGAGCCCGACCAGCGCTACTGCCTCGAGTGCGGACTCGTCTTGCCCGAGGTGACGGGACGGCTCCCGTCCCTGCGGCGCCGGTGGATCCGCCGCCTCGGCTGGTATCCGGGCGACTGGATCTGGGTCTCGTTGTTGACGCTCGTCGTCGCGGGAGCAGGCGCCGCAAGCGCGATCATCCTCACGCGGCACGTGAACGACGCCGGCGCGACGTTCTATCGACCCTCGACAGCGGTCAGCGTCGTTGAGCCTGCGCCCGTCCCGACCGCGACGACTCCGGCGACGGTCGACACCTCGACGCTCCCCAAGGCGCCCGAGCCGACGACCACCGCTCCCGTGACGCCGCGAGGACCGAAGAACGGACGGATCAGTTGGCCCAAGAACCAGAACGGCTGGACGATCGTCCTCGTCTCCTATCCCAAGACGACCGGGCGACCGGCCGCCCTGCAGACGGCCGACAAGGGCGCTCGTTCAGGTCTCCGTCAGGTCGGCGTCCTGGATTCGAGCCTCTACGCGAGCCTCCAGCCCGGGTACTACGTCGTCTTCACCGGTGTCTACCCTTCGAAAAGCGATGCGGACGCAGCGGTGACAACCGCGCGGCAGGCCGGCTTCGGCGGCGCCTACTCGCGGCAGATCGCCCGCTGAGCCGGGAAATCCGGTTTGTAGGAGGCGGCACTCGGGGGTATGGATGGGTCTGCGGCCCTAGTCAGACGTTTACCAGCAAGAAAACATTTGTAACAGCAACAGTGGAGCAGGTAGAGTCGGCGCCGAGTCGCTCCGACGGATGAGGGTTTACCGCTTCTTAAAACGCGTTGGGCTACAGTCGAGGAGAGCGAACCAGCACCATATGGACGAGCGGATTCTTCATATTCAGCACTGCATGTATCAGTACTCGCGAGCGATCTATCGCTCGATCAAGGACCTGATCGACCCGTACGTGGACCAGGAGACGCAGCTCGAGTACCGCCGTGAGGTGCTCGCCGCGACCGAGGGAACGATGCAGCGGCTCGCCGCAGATCCTCACTACTTCGCCAAACCCGACAAGGCGCTTTTCCAGGACATCAGGCGCTACTTCCCGATCACGGTGCAGGCGCAGGTTGCCTGGGCGGTGAACCAGGGAGTGGACGCCGCGGTGAGCTTCGTCGAGCAGCAGATCGAGGCCGGCGCATTCGACGGCGGCGTCGCCCGCTGCCGCGCGACGACGCGCAAGGGCAAGGCCTGTCAGCGCACGCCGCTGCCGGAACGCGACTACTGCCCGAGCCACCAGCACCTCGAACGCTCCAAGGCTGCGGCTTAAGGCGTCCGCTAGGCTCGCTGTCCCGGCGTAGGCTCGGCAGGAGCCAGCCGGAAAACAGATGAGCCACGACACTGACAAGCTGATTCGCCAGCTCTCGCTGGTTGCGTTCCTGATGGCGGAGCGCCGTCCGCTGACGGCGCGCGACATCAAGTCGAACGTCGAGGGCTATCAGGAGATGAGCGACGAGGCGTTCGCGCGGCGCTTCTATTCCGACCGCGCGGAACTCGTGTCACTCGGCGTTCCACTCGACTCCCAACGCGACGAGTTCACGGGCGAAGAGCTCTACACGCTGCGCGCGGAGCGCTATTTCCTCCCCGAGCTCGAGCTCGACGACGAGGAGCTCGCGGCGCTGCAGACCTGCTTCTTCCTCCTCGAAGGACGGTTCGCCTACGCCGAGCCTCTGCGCCTCGCGCTCCAGAACCTCGCGCTCGGCCGCTCGGCAGGCCCGCTCGCGGCGACGCCCACCGGCACCGCCGGCCGCGTCGAGGTCCGCGACCCGGACTATTCGCTCGAGCTGCAAGGTCGCCTCGGGAAGCTCGAGGGCGCGATCTCGAAGCAACGCACCGTCAAGTTCCGCTACTGGTCGATCTACCGCGACTCGGAACAGGAGCGGACGCTCAACCCCTACGCGCTGCTCCCGGAGAACGGCTCCTGGTATGTGATCGGCCACGACCTCGAGCGCGACGACATCCGTACGTTCCGCGTCTCGCGTATCCGCTCCGACATTCGCTTTGCGACGCGGCGCGAGCGCGACTTCCGGCTACCGCCCGAGTTCGACGTCGAGAACTACCGCGGCCGCGCTGAGTGGCAGTTCGGCGAAATCGCCGGAGAAGCACAGATCGAGGTCGCCCCCGACACTGCGTGGTGGGTCGAGCGCGCCTACGGCGGCGAGCGCAACCGGGTCGAGGACGACGTGTTCACGACCGAGTACGCGTCGTCGAACATGCTCGCGCGCTGGATCCTCCGCCAGGACGGCCGCGCAGTCCCGCTTGAGCCGTCGGAGCTCCGCAGGCTCGTCACCGAGGGTGCTCGTGCCGCACGCATCGCGCACGAAGGCCCCCCGCCCACTCACGCTGCGGAAGTGGTCATGGGTGAGAGCGATGGCGCGGTCGAGCGCTTCGCCGGGCCCGTCGCGCCCGAGCGCTTCGGCGTGCTGCAGTCGCTGCTCGCGTACCTCCTCACCTCGTGCGGCGACGATCGCGAGGGTGTGATCCAGGTGCAGGAGCTCGTCGATCGTTTCTCGATCCCGCGCGAAGCAATTGAGGAGCACCTGTCGCTGCTCAACCTCGTCAACTTCGGCGGAGGCTGCTACGCCGTGTACGCGGAGCTGCAAGGCGAGGAGGTGCACGTCGACAAGGAGCTCTTCGGCGATACGTTTCGCCGCCCGCCGCGGCTGACCCCGCTCGAGGCGCGCGCAATCCGCCTCGCACTCGAGTTCGTCGGCCCGATGGTCGCCGCAGGCGCGCACTCGCCGCTCGAGCGAGTCCGCGCGAAGCTCGAGCAGACCTTCGGTGCGTTCGACCTCACGCAGACTCCCGCCCCGCACGTCGGGGAAGAGGAAGGTCTCGTCGACAAGCTCACGCAGGCGATCAACGAGCACAAGCTCGTCGAGATCGAGTACCTGAAGCCCGAGGAGCAGGAGGTCGTGATTCGCACCGTCGAGCCGTACTCGATCGAGCGCCGCCTCCCCAACTGGTACGTGCACGCGTGGGACACCGAGCGCGATCAGCCGCGCTCCTACCGCCTCGACCGTATGCGGAGCGCCAAGGTGCTGAAGAAGACGTTCGAGCCGCGCGAGGGTTTCGACCCGTCCGAGTTGCACGGCGCGACGAGCGCCCGCATCTGGTACTCGCCTGCCGTCGCGCGCTGGGAGATCGAGAAGGGCGCGCGCCCGCTCGTCGACGGCGCTGCGATCGCCGACCGCTCCGTGGGCAGCGCTGAATGGCTCGTCGGCGAAGTCGTGTCCTACCGCGGCGAAGCGATCGTGCTCGAGCCACACGAGCTGCGCGCCCGCGTCGCGCTCCGGGCCCGCGAGCTCGGCAACGAGCTCCGGCCGAACCGCACCAAAGCCTGAGCTAGAGGCTTTAGCCGGCGGCCGCGCCGGAAAACGGTGCGGCGACCCAACGGGCGCCGAGCGACGTGAAGAGCTCACGCGCCTCGGACCCCGCTGCGGCGTCGCCGCAGCGACCCATTCCGGCGAGGGCGTGCCCGCGTTCGACAACCGATCCGTAACACTCCCACTGCTTCGCGGCCCGGCGGTAGAGCTCGAGGGCGCGCCCAACCTCGCCCGCGGCCTCCGCGAGGATCGCCTGCGCGGAGGCGAGCCCGTTCCGCTCTCGGGCGAGCGTCGGTTCGAGCCCCGCCGCGAGCTCATGCGCGAGGCCGAGCTCGCCGATCGCCACAGCCGCGCGCAGCGACTCGGGGAGATACCACAGACGGAGGACCGCCGTTTCCGCGCCGACGTTTGCCAGCTCTTGGAGGAGCGCCCGTGTTCCGGCCACATCGCCCCGGGCGAGCGCGATCGATGCCGCAACCGGCAACGCCGGTCCAACGACCTGCGAGATGTCAATCGCACGTGCGCGCGGAAGATTGCTGTCCGAGACGGCGGCCGCCGCTGCGACGTCCCCACGCGCCAACAGCACGCGTGCGCGCGTCGGCTCGGCGATCGCGAGGACCTGCTCCCGCCCCGCCGAGTCGGCGAGCACCTCCTCGGCGATCCGCAGAACGTCGTCCCACGCGCCGAGGTCATAGAGCGCCCAAAGCGACTCGGCCTGTGCCCAGCGGTAGTTGCCCCAGAGACCGCGCTGCTTCGCGAAGCCAAGCGCCTGCTCGTACGCCTCGAGCGCGGCGGAGGGCCCGGTCGCCCAGACCCGGGACGAGCCGATGTTGACCCAAGCGACACTCGTCGACGAGAGACCCGCGGCGCTGCCGCGCGCTACTGCATCCTCGAGGTCCGCGAAGCCCCCGATATCGCCGGAACCGATCCGCGATGTGCCGAGCATCTGCCGCGCGATGTTCGTCTCCGCTTCGCCGACTCCGAGATCCTCGGCCAGCGCGATCGCCTTCCGGGAAAGCTCGACCGCCATCCCCCACTGTTCCCTGAACATGTGCCGGGAGGCCGCTCGGCCGTATGCCTCCACGAGCTCCGCCGACGGAGGCTGGCGCTCGAGCAGCGCGACCGAGGTTGCGATCAGGGCCTCCGCCCGATCGACGTCACCCGCGTTGAAGCACGTGTGTCCAACGACCGATTCGAGCGCGCCGACCGCATATGGGTCCGCGTCCGCGTGCAAGGTGCCGAGCTCGTGCTCACCGAGCTGGATCGCTTGTTCGAACTCGCCGGCCTTGCTCAACGACCGGGTGAGGTCCAGGACGACGTGGATCCGCTCGGGGTCGTCGGCAGGCCAGAGATCGAGCGCGGACGCGTAATACGTTGCCGAGCGGGGTGCGTCGAGACCGGCTGCCCGATCCCCCGCGAGCCGGTAAAAGCGGCGCGCAGCGTCGACGAGCTCCGCCGTCTCTCCCGCCCCGGCGGCGCGCGCGAGCGCCAGCGCCTCTCCGTAGTGGTGGGCGAGCAGCTCCGCGTGGTCGGCAACCCGCTCGCCGACTATTCGCTCGAGCCACCGCGCAACCTCGACGTGCTTCAGCGCCCGATCACGCCGCGGGATCTGGCCGTACGCCACATCGCGCACAAGCAGGTGCCAGAACGCGTACTCGCGTGCGCCCTCCATCGATGATGCGCGCGCGGGCCGAATGAGCTCCTTGCGCACGAGATGGTTGAGCGTCTCGAGCAGTTCGTCCGCTTCGCCCGACTGCAGCGCGGCCACCGATTCGGCCCAGAAGACCTTGCCGACGACCGCTGCGTTGTGCAGTACGGCCTTCGCCGCCGGTGCAAGGGTGTCGATCCGCGCCGCGATCAACGCCTGCACCGTCTCGGGCACGGGTGTGTGCTCGTCGAAACCGCCGCGGTCGACGAGCATGCGTGCGAACTCTTCGGCGTACAACGGGTTACCGCCCGCACGCTCGAGCAGGATCTCCTGCGTCTCGGCCGGCAGGACCGGACGCTCGAGCAACGTGGCGATAAGCCGTGCGGTGTCCTCGGACGAAAGCGGCGCGAGGGCGACGGTTGTCGAGTTGCGCTTGCCCCCTCCCCAGCCTTGATGGCGGTCGTACAGCTCCGGGCGCGCCGTGCACAGGACGAGGAGCGGAACCCCGTTCGACCAGTCGAGCAGATGATCGAGAAACTCGAGCAGCGCCGCGTCGGCCCAATGGATGTCCTCGACGAGGAGCACGAGTGGCCGTACGGCAGCGACCCCTTCCAGGAACGTGCGCCACGCGGTAAACGACTCCTCACGCGTCACGGCGGTGAGCTCGGGGACGCCCACGAGCGGCGCGAGGCGCGCGGCCACCCATTCACGGTCGGCCTCAGCGACGACTGCCACCGCCGCAGCAAGCTTCGACGAGACCTGCTCCGTGGTGTCCGACTCGAGAATGCCCGCCTGGGCCTTGACGATCTCACCGAGCGCCCAGAACGTGATCCCGTCGCCGTAGGGCAGGCAACGGCCCTGTCTCCAGTAGACGAGGTCGGGCTGGTCGTCGAGCCAGCGGGCGAGCTCGCTCAGGAGGCGCGTCTTGCCGACGCCCGGCTCACCGATGAGCGTCACGAGCTGCACCGTGGCGTCGCGGCAGACGCGCCCGTAGGTCTCGTGCAGGAGGCCGAGCTCGTGTTCCCGCCCGACGAAGAGCGTCGCACCGCCGATCTCGACGTCGATGCCAAAACGGCTGCGTGCCGAGCGCGCAAGCCACAGCGGCACGGGGTCGGCCTTGCCTTTGAGCTCGACCGGGACGAGCTCCTCGTAGTCGATCGAGGTGCGCGTCGCGCGGTACGTCAGCTCGCTGACGACGAGGCCGCCCGTCGGCGCCGCGCCCTGGAGGCGCGCTGCAGTGTTCACGACGTCACCGGTTGCGATCCCCTCCCCGGCCTCGGGCCGCGCACCGAGCTGCACAACGGCTTGGCCCGTCGCGACTGCCACCCGCACCTCGAGCCCGAGCTCTCCCGTCGCTTCGATCACGCGCAGGCCCGCCCGGACCGCCCGCTCCGCATCGTCCTCGTGGGAGATGGGCGCGCCGAAGACGGCCATGACGGCGTCACCCACGAACTTCTCCACGGTGCCGCCGAAGCGGCCGAGCTCGGCCCGCACTCGTTCGTGGTACGGCTGCAGCGTCGCGCGGACGTCTTCGGGATCGGCCGCGTCGGAGCGCGCCGTGAAGGCGACGAGGTCGACGAAGAGCACCGAGACGGTCTTGCGCTCCTCGCCGAGCTTCGGGGTCCCGAGCGACGCGCCACACGCCAGGCAGAAGCGCGCCCGCCCCGGGTTTTCCTCACCGCAGCTGGGACAGACGACACTCATCGGTCAAGCGTACTTAGGCGCTGCGGAGAAAAGGGGCTATGCCGGAAGCTTGACCGTGAAGGTCGATCCGCGGCCGAGCGCGGATGAGACGGCGATCGTGCCGCCATGCGTCTCCGCGATCGAGCGCGCGATGTACAGGCCCAGCCCGCTGCCGGGCTTGGTATTGCCTGCGGCAACACGGCCGAACTTCTCGAAGATCACCCGCTGGTCCTCCGCCTTGATGCCCGGACCGCGGTCGCGCACCGACACGAGCACGGAGCCGTTCGCTTGCGACACGTGCACCTCGACCGCCTCACCGGTCGGCGAGTACTTGACGGCGTTGTCGATCAGGTTCCCGAAGATCTGACGCAGGCGCTCCGGGTCGCCGCGGACGACCGGCACGCCCGGGGCGACCTCGGCCACGATCGGTACCTCGTCCTGCCCGACCGCAGCCATCGCGACCGTGTCGCGGACGAGCGCGGCGACGTCGACGTCGCCAAAGCGGTAGCTGAACGTGCCCGCGTCGATCCGCGAGGTGTCGAGCACGTCGCCGATCAGCGCAGCAAGGCGCGTCGTCTCGTCGCCGATCAACGCGAGAAAGCTCTCGCGCTGCTCGGGCTGCAGCTCGCGCCACCGCGCCTGCAGCGTGCGGGCTGCACCGATCACCGCCGCCATCGGGCTGCGCAGTTCGTGTGAGACTAGCGAGACGAAGTCGGCGCGCAACGCGGAGAGGCGGCGCAACTCATCGACGGTGCGGCGCTCGCTTTCGTACGAGCGGATGTTCTGCACTGCGGAGGCGGCAAGCCGTCCCAGCAGCCCCGCGAGCTCGATCTCGTGCTCCTGGAACGCATCCGGTTCGCGCCGGCTGAGGGAGAGCAGCCCGATCGGGCGCGCCCCGGCGAGCAGCGGCGCAGCAACGCGCGAGCGCAAGCCGAGCGCCAGCAACTCATCCTCCTCGACATACAGGGGCTCTGACATGTCGCGGCGGTAGATCGTCTGGCCGCGTGCGACGACGTCGGAGATCAGGCTGTTTTCCGGGCTGAACTCGGCGCCGGCAGACATCGCGCCACCGGCCTGTTCGCCGGCCGTCGCGATCATGCGGGCCGTTCCCTCCTCGGCGAGCACGATCGCCATGCGGTCGAAGGGCACGAGCCCGCGCAGCTCGCGGATGAAGGCGTTGACCGCCTCGTCGAGATCGAGCGACGAGCTGAGGGCGCGCGCGCAGCGGTTGGCGGCATCGAGCAGGTCGGCGCGCCGCCCGAGCTCGTCGCGCAGCGCCTCGGCTTCCTCGGCCCGCTGCTCCGCGGTCGCACGCTGCTCGTCCAAGCGCGTGACCACCCAGCCGACGAGCAGCGCCATCAGCAGGCCTGCACCCGCCTGGAACGTCACGTACTCGATCCGGTAGCGGACATGGAACCAGTGAGCGCGCTGCTGTTCGAAGAGCGCCGCGACCGGGACCGCGGCGAGCGCAACGACGATGCCGCCGCGCATCCCGAATCGCACGGCTCCGACGACGATTGCCAGGAAGAGCAGTTGCCGGGTCGGCGTCCCGAATTCGAACCCGAAGAGGATCGTGAAGCCGGCGACGATCCCGAAGTCGAGCGCCATCGCGAGGAACCGATAGGAGCGCGAGTCGCGCACCGTCGCGTACAACACAACCGCGGCGACGGCCAGCGCCGCCGTCAGCAGCCACGCGATGGGCTCGTAGCCGGACGGGTAGTTCTTTGTCAGGGTGACCTGCAGCACCGCGAACGGCACCGCGAGCAGGCGGACGATCGAGATCCAGGACTCGAGCGGCCTGCGCGTCACGCGCGCGACCTCACACGCTCGAGCGCCCAGGCGGCGTGTTCGGCGATCACGTCGTCGTCATCCGCTGCCTGCAGCTCGAGCAGGGCGACGTGCTCGGCACCGCCCGTGTTGCCGAGTGCGACGAGTGCGTTGCGCCGCAGCCAGCGCGGATCGTTGCGCGGTACGAAAAGCCGTGCGTACTCGTCGACGAGGGCGTCGCCGTCCTGCTCGAGCCACGCGACGAGATCGACGTGGGTGTCGTGCTCTGGCAGATCGCCTCGCCGCTTTTCGACGCCGCGGTTCCAGGGACAGACGTCCTGACAGATGTCGCACCCGTACACCTGCGCGCCGAGCGCGGCGCGGTAGTCCACGGGGATCGGCGCCGGCGCCTGCGTCCAGTACGAGAGGCACTTCGTCGCGTCGAGCGTCCCGGGCTCGTCGAGCGCTCCCGTCGGGCACGCGTCGATGCAGATGCGGCACTCGCCGCAGTCGGTCGCGAGCGGCGGCGTCGGCTCGAGCTCGACGTCGGTCACGAGGGTGCCGAGCACAACCCACGATCCGTGGCGGCGGGTGATCAGCATCGTGTTCTTGCCGTAGAAGCCCACCCCGCTGCGCGCTGCCGCCTCACGATCGACATGTTGGTTCGCATCGACGAGCACGCGGTAGTTGCCGCCGAGCCGGCGGCCGAGCTCGTCGAGCTGCTCACGCAGCGCGTCGTAGGCGTCGGCCCACGTGTAGCGCGCGAGCCGTCCCTCGCCCGCCTCGAGCGGCGATTCGGGTGTCCAGTAGCACGCCGCTGCTGAGATCACGCTGCGTGCTCCCGGCAGCAGCGACTCGGGGTGGCAGGACTGCTCGGGCCGCGCCATCGTGAACTTCATCCTCGCGAAGAGACCACGCGCACGCCGCTCGACGATATGTCGCTCCGTCTCCACGTACGCCTCGGCGCGGGCCACTCCGAGCGCGTCGATCCCGAGCTCGTCACCCAACCGGATGACCTCGTCACGCGTCATGCGAGGATTGTCCCGTGAAAGCGATAAGGATCCATGAAGACGGGGGGCCTGAGGTGCTCCGCTACGAGGACGTCCCCGATCCGCAGCCGCGCGACGGGGAGGCGGTCGTCGAGCTGCGGGCCGCGTCGCTGAACCACCTCGATGTGTGGATTCGCAAGGGTCTTCCTTCGGTGCCGAAGCCGCGCGTCCTCGGCGCCGACGGCGCTGGTGTGATCGCAGGCACGGACGAGCGCGTGGTCATCAACCCGGGGATCATGACGAACGGGAAGATGCACATCGTCGGCGAGACGATGGACGGCACGCACGCCGAGCTGATCGCGATCCCGCGCGACTACCTCCACCCCATTCCCGGCGACTTGACCTTCGAGGAAGCTGCTGCGTTCCCGCTCACATTCGAGACCGCGTACCGGATGCTCGTTCCGCGCGCGCGGTTGCAAGAAGGTGAGTGGGTGCTGATCTGGGGCATCGGGGGCGGTGTCGCGACCGCGGCGCTCTCGCTCGCGAAAGCGCTCGGAGCGCAGGTCGTCGTCACCTCGTCGAGCGATGCGAAGCTCGAGCACGCGAGGGCCCTTGGGGCCGATGTCGCGGTCAACCACGACACGGATGACGTCGTCGCAGCCGTCAAGGACACGACCGGCGGCGGCGCGCACGTGGTTGTCGAGACCGTCGGCGAAGCGACGTGGAAGCGCACCCTTGACGCGGCGCGGCCCGAGGGGCGCGTCGTCGTGTGCGGCGCGACGACCGGTCCGAACCCGCCCGCTGCGCTCCACCGCGTCTGGTGGAAGCAGCTCTCGATTCTCGGCTCGTCGATGGGATCGCCGGAGGATTTTCGGGCCGTCTGGGAGCTGATCGATGCGGGGAAGGCGAGGCCCGTTGTCGACAAGGTGTTTCCGCTCGCCGAGGCAGGCGCAGCACACGAGCGGCTCGAGGCAGGCGAGCAGCTCGGCAAGATCGTCCTCTCAATTCCCTGATCCTGAAACCGTGGCTGCAGCCGCGACGTTGTAGAGCCGCTGCCACGCGGTGCCGCCCCCGAGCGCGACCTTGATTGCCCGCAGCCGCAGCTTCGGTGCGTGGGAGACGACCGCGGCGACGAGCTCGGAGATTGCCGGGTCGAGACGATCGGCGCCGTGCACTGCGAGTTGCAGCGCACCAAGCGACTGTTCGTAGTCGCCTACGAGGTAGCGCACGCGCGCGGTGTCGGCGGCGTAGGCGGCCGGGAACGGCCAGTCCTCGGCCCACCCCTCGTTGAGCTCGGCAAGTGCGTCGTCGACCCGACCGTCGAGCGCCAGCGCAAACGCCCGCGCGCGGTGGCCGTCGTAGAGCAGGCCCCCGGGGTCGCCCTCGAGCAGAAGGTCGGCCGCGCGATGGAGCGCCTCGGTGTCGGCAGCTTGTGCCAGACGCCACGTTTCGTCCCCGACCCCCTTCCGGACGCTCACATTTCCATCTTGAACGAACAAGCGCCCCGGTGGTGGCCGGGGCGCTCGAGACGCATCGTGCTGGAAGAGAAGCGATGCCTAGGGGCCGGCGGTGGCGGCGAGGGTCACGGTGGAGGTGTAGGTGCCGGCGTAGGCGTTGCCGGGGATCGCGACGTTGATCGTCGGGGTGACGTCGATCTTGCCGAGGCCGGTGTTGAGGGCTGCGCTGAAGACCTTGGCGGCGACGGTGCCGATCGTGAGCGGGTAGGTGATGCCGGTCGAGGTGGCGAGGGTGCAGGTGCTGCCGGCCTTGCAGGCCTGGGCGACCGAGCCGACCTGGCCCGGGGCGAGGGTGTGGGTTGCGCCGTCGGAGAAGGTGGTGGCGGAGATCTGGAGGTTCCAGCCGGCGCCGGTGCCGCGGGCATCGACGATGCCGAGCACGGGGGCGTAGGAGACGGTTTGGTCGGTGCCGTCGAGGGTGTCGGTGATCGAGGGGTTCGACGGGAGGTTGAGGCTGATGCCGGCGGTGCCGGACACCGTCGCGGTGGTCGTGAGGGTGCCGGCGAGGGCCGCGGTGGCCGCCGCCAGGGCGAGAGCCGCAATTCCGAGTGTGATGACGATCCGCTTCATGGTGCTCCTCTTCCAGGGGATGTTCGTGCTTGACAACCCCACTATCGACCCGCCCGGTG
>DATBDB010000052.1:0-4640 GCA_036270155.1 Gaiellaceae bacterium | reverse complement strand
AACGGCGGTGCAGAGGCGAACGAGAACGCGATCAAGCTCGCCCGCTGGTACACGGGGAAGCACAAGATCATCGCGCGCTACCGCAGCTATCACGGCGCGACGGCGGGCGCGATCACGCTCACCGGCGACCCGCGCCGCTGGCCCGCCGAGCCGGGGCTGCCGGGGGTCGTGCGCATGTTCGACCCGTACACGTACCGCTGCCCGGCCGGCCATCCCGACCCCTGCCCGGTGTGCACCGGCGCGCCGCACCTCGAGGAGATTCTCCAGTACGAAGGCGCGCACACCGTCGCCGCGGTGATCCTCGAGACGGTCACCGGCACGAACGGGATCATCGTGCCGCCCGACGGCTACCTGCAGTCGATCCGCGAGGTCTGCGACCGGCACGGCATCCTGCTGATCGCCGACGAGGTGATGGCCGGCTTCGGCCGCACCGGCAAGTGGTTCGCCGTCGACAACTGGAACGTCGTCCCCGACATCCTCACCGTGGCGAAGGGCATCAACTCGGGCTACGTCCCGCTCGGCGCGATGGTCGTGCGCGAGCCGATCGCCGAGTGGGTGCGCGACAAGCTCTTCGCAGGCGGGCTCACCTACAGTGGTCATCCGCTCGCCTGCGCGTCCGGTGTCGCGTCGATCGAGGCGTTCCAGGAGGAAGGCATCGTCGAGAACGCCGCGGCGATGGGCGAGGTGTTCCGCGTCGAGCTCGCAAAGCTCGCCGAGAAGCATCCGTCGATCGGCGAGGTGCGCGGCCTCGGCTGCTTCTGGGGACTGGAACTGGTCAAGAACCGCGAGACGCGGGAGCCCCTCGTCCCGTACAACGCGGGCGGCGAGGACGCGAAGCCCATGGGCGCGGTCATGAAGCGCGCGCTCGACCGCGGCCTCTATCTCATGACGCACTGGAATGTCGTCATGTGCTGCCCGCCGCTGACGATCACGCGCGAAGAGCTGGACGAGGCACTCGACGCGCTCGACGAAGCGCTGTCGGTTGCCGACGAGTTCGTCGTCTAAACGAATCGCCGCCGTCCTCGTTCCGCTCTTCCGGGACGAGGACGGCCGGCTTCGCCTCGTGCTGATCGTCCGCACCGACCGCGGCCTGCACGGCGGGCAGCTCGCGCTGCCCGGCGGCAAGGTCGACGCCGACGATGAGACGCTGGTGGCGACCGCACTCCGCGAAGCCGAAGAGGAGATCGGGCTCGCGCCGTCCGAGGTGCGGGTGCTTGCGGAGCTCGACTTGGTGCGCAGCGGGCCGACCGACTACGAAGTTCATCCTTTCCTCGCGCGCATTCCCGCAAGCGCGCAATGGCGGATGAACCCGGAGGAGGTCGCCGAAGTGCTGACGCCCGCGGTCGAGGAGCTGTGGGCCCCGGAGATCCGCCGTGAGCTGCTCTTCACGTCGACGCGCTGGCCGGATGGTCTGCTCGTCGACGGGATCCCCATCGGCGACCACGTGCTCTGGGGGATGACACTCCGTCTGCTCGACGACGTGGTACCGCGGCTGCTGGCGGGTGAGTGGGAGGATGAGCTCCGGTGATCACCGACGAGCTCCGCGAATACGCCGAAACGCCCGATCGCTTCGCGCCGGTCCCTGCGGGATCGTCCGTGACGCGCTTCGCGGATAACCGCATCTGCGTGATCCAGGGGGCGACCTGGGCCGGGATAAGTGGCGTGCGGGTTCGCGAGGACGAGCTCGACGAGGTGATCGCGCTCGTCCACGAGCTCGTTCCTGCGGACAAGCGGCAGGTGTGGTGGATCGGCCCGTCAGCCCGGCCCGAGAACATCATCGAACTGCTGCAGGCGCGCGGGTTCCGCACATCCGAGGACGGGCCCGAGTGCCGCGCGCTCGTGCTCACCGCGCAACCACCTCAGTCGGCACCGGGCATCGAGGTGCATCGCGTCGAGACCTTCGAGGGCTTCGCGGCCGCGCGCCAAGTGCAATGGGATGCCTTCGACATTCCGGATGAGCGGCGTGAGCTCCAGCGCGCTCACCTGCGCAGCGAGTTCGACGAGTCGGTCGCGCACCGGACACCGATCACGTTCCTGGCGACACTCGATGGAAAGCCCGCCGCCACCGGCATGGCGATCCCGTCCGCGCGGGGCGTGTTCCTGATCGCGGGCGCCACCGCGACGTGGGCCCGCGGGCGCGGTCTCTACCGCGCGCTCGTCCGCGCGCGCTGGGACTTCGCGGTCGAGCGCGGGACGCCGGCGCTCGTCACGGAGGCGCTGATCGACACCTCGTATCCGATCCTGCGCCGCCTCGGCTTCGCCGAGGTCTGCACGATCCGCCGTCTCGAAGAGACGCGCGTAGAGCCTTAACCGAGCGGGAGAATCTCGCCGGCTTTGAAGAGCCGGACGAACGCGGCGACCGCCATCGGATCGAACTGCGTGCCCGACGACTCCTCCAGCCGGCGCACAGCTTCCTCGTGCGGCAGCGCGCCGCGGTAGGGCCTGTCGGTGACCATCGCGTGGAACGCATCGCAGACGAGCACGACGCGGGCCTCGACCGGGATGTCGGTGCCTGACTTGCCGTCCGGATAGCCGAGCCCGTCCCAGCGCTCGTGGCAGGAGCGGACGATCGGGCGCACGTCCTCGAGCCGCTCGATCGGCGCGAGGATCTTCTCCCCGAGCTCGGGATGCTCCTTGACGATCTCGAACTCCTCATCGGTGAGCGGCCCTGGCTTCTGCAGGATCTCGGACGGAATTCCGATCTTCCCGATGTCGTGGAAGAGCGCGCCGAGCTCCAGGCGCTTCATGCAGTCACGGTCGAAACCCAGCTCGCGGCCGACGAGCATCGACATGTCGGTGATCCACCGCGCATGTGAAGCGGTGTAGTCGTCCTTTGCCTCGAGCGCGTTGGCGAGCGCGGCGACGGTCGAGACGAAGGTGCGCTCGAGGCTGAGGTAGTGCTCCGCGCTCTCGATCGCGAGCTTCGCCTGGTGGGCGAGCCCGGCGAGCAGCCGCATCTGGCGGTCGTCGAGGACGCGATCGCCGACCTTCGCGGTCAGCGCCCCGACCCGGTTGTTCTCGAGCTTCAGCGGCGCGACGACGTAGCGCGCCTGCCCGTGGTCGTGCGCCGGATCGATCTCCGCGAGGTCGCTCGGCTCGAGCACGAAGGGCTCGGTGCCGCTCAACCAGTCGTGAGCGACTGCTCTCGACAGGCGCCCGCGGCCCGCGGGATCCGTGTCGAGGGGGTAGCCGAACGAGGCGCGCGCCACCAGGTCGTGAGGCTCCGCCTCCTCCTCGATCCACAGCGCGGCACGCTCGCTCCCGAGCACGCGTGTCGCCACCTCGACGCTCCGGCCGAGGACATCTTCCGGGGTCTCCGCGGTCGCGAGCTCGCGGCTCGCCTCGAGCAGGGCGTTCGCGATCTCGGCTGCCTCCTTCGCGGACTCCGCCTCGAGACGCTGCTGCTCGTAGAGGCGCGCGTTCTCGAGCGCGACCGACGCCTGGCCGGCCAGCACCTCGAGCAGGCGAACGTCGTCGTCGTCGAACTGGTTGACGCCGAGCTTGGAGATCACGATCACGCCGGTGACGCGCGAGCCGTACCGCAGCGGCACGAGTGCGAGCGACTCCTCGAGCTCTTCGGTGCCGGGAATCCTGATCGCGAACTCGCACTCGAGCGCGTTCGGCACGAGCAGCGACTCGCCGGTCTGCGCGACGCGGCCGGTGATGCCGACGCCGACCTTCGTCGTGTAGGCATCCGCGGCGTCATCCAGCCCGGTGTCGTGATCGCCGACGAAGGTGATCGGACGCAGCTCGTCACCGTCGCGTAGTGAGACGCGGCAATTGTGGTAATCGATCAGCAGCCGCAGTTCGGTGGCGATCGTCGCCCCGATCTGCTGCACGTCGTTCAAGCGGTTCAGCTTCCCGGCGAGCGACTGCAGCATCTTCAGGTGCGCGATCGAACGCACGTCGCGCGCAGACCCGGGCTGCGGGCGCTCGGTCTCGCCGTCGTCGAAGAGCACGGTCTGATCCTTGCCGCGCGCCTTGGCGGTCATCATCGCGGCCTCGGCGCAGGTGACCAGCTCACGCGGGTTCATCGCGTGTTGCGGCCCCTGCGAGATCCCGATCGAGACGGTCACGCGGCCGGCCGGCTCGAAGTCCGCCTCGCGCAGCCGCTCGGTGAAGCGCGCCGCGAGCGCGAGCGCGTCGCCCGCGTCGCAGGACGGCATGATTACGCCGAATTCCTCGCCGCCGATCCGGCAGACGACGTCGGAGCCACGCACCGTCTCGAGCGCGAGCTTCGAGATCTGCACGAGCAACTGATCGCCCGCACCGTGACCGTAGACATCGTTGACGCGCTTGAAGTCGTCGAGGTCGAACATCAGCACCGCAACCGGATCGTGCGAGCGAGAGGCGCGCGTCAGCTCCGACCGGAGGCGCTCGTGGAAGAAACGGTGGTTGTACAGACCGGTCAGCGAATCGGTCTGCGCGAGGTGCTCGAGGCGCGCCTTGACCTGCGCGTTGTCGATCGCGAGCGCCGCGGCGTCGCCGAACCATTTCGCGAGCTCGAACTCGTGCTCGTAGAAGACCGCGTTCTCGCCGATGCGGTAGATGTTGAGCGCGCCCTTCAGCGCGCCGCGTGCGATCAGCGGAACGGTGATCAGCGCCTCGGGCTCGATCGGCGTTCCGGGCACGTGCTGCAC
>DATBDB010000051.1:0-7463 GCA_036270155.1 Gaiellaceae bacterium | reverse complement strand
GCGCTCATGCTCGCCTTCCGGCGGCTCGGCCGTGGCTTCGACGGCGACGCCCGTCTTGTGTTCGGACTAGCCTTGGTCGCGATCCTCGTGCACTGCGTCTTCTACAACGCCCTCTTCGAGGACCCGACCTTCTGGGGCCTGTTAGCACTCATCGCCGTCGGCGCACGGACCGTCGAAGGGCAGCAGCCCGCGTGATCGACGGCGTCAAGCGGGCCCTCGTGCTCGCACCGCACACCGACGACGGCGAGTTCGGCTGCGGCGGGACGATGGCGCGGCTCGTCGAGGCCGGCGCCGACGTTCGCTACGTCGCGTTCTCGATCGCGACCCGTTCGCTGCCGGAGGGATTCGCGCCCGACACGCTCGCGCGTGAGGTGAAGGAGGCGACGGCCGAGATCGGGATCCCCGCGGCCAACCTGACCGTGCACGACTTCGACGTGCGCACGTTCCCGGATCACCGGCAGGAGATCCTCGAACTGCTGATCGAGATCTGGAACGACTGGAAGCCGGACTGCGTGTTCATGCCGTCACACCACGACGTGCATCAGGATCACCAAACGATCGCGAACGAAGGCCTGCGCGCCTTCAAGCGCACCACGATTCTCGGCTACGAGATCCCGTGGAACAACTTCGACTTCTCGTATCAGGCGTACCTCGCCCTCGAGAAGGCGCACATCGAGCGCAAGGTCGCCGCGCTCGAGCAGTACGCGTCACAGCAGCACCGCCGCTACGCAAATGCCGAGTACGTGTGGAACGTCGCGCGCACCCACGGCATCAACGTGAACCGCGAGTACGCCGAGGTGTTCCAGGTGTACCGCGTCGTGGCCTAGGCGCGCGCGCGAGCTGCGCCCAAGCAACTCTCCATACATAGAAGGACTTGGTTTGCTCTGGTGTCTGACACCAGGTCGAAACCCTCGCGCGTGCCGTACTGCGAAAGGTGTCTGACACCAGTTCGAAGCGCGCGCGCCGGTACGAACCGCGAACAGGTGTCAGACACCACCTCTTGAACCTGTCGGCTGGTGCGCTTCCTGCTCGGGCCATGGCGGTGGCTCGTGATCGTCTACTCCCATGACCTCGATGCTGACGAAGTCTGGATCCTGACCGTCGAGGACGCTCGTTCCTCGACGGCGGTGACGAGCCTCCGCGCATAAGAATCGAAACAGCCGTATTTCCGCCTTGACCCTCAGGCCGTTACTTTCAGACGTGCGCGACGACTAAGGGGGGCAATGGGGGGCCTGGCCGCGGAGGGGTTACGTCGTCACTACGACCTCGTCTTTCGCTTCGTGCGGCGGCGGACGCGCTCCCACGCCGAGGCGGAGGACCTCACCCAGGAGGTGTTTGCCGACGCCGCCGCAGCCCTCTCCCGGCGGGCGCTGCTGACCGACGAGCAGAACCTCGCCTGGCTCTACACCGTTGCGCGCAGGAGGCTCGCCGACGAAGCTCGGCGGGCGACGCGGCGACTCAATCCGGTCGACGCGCCGCTCGAGCTTGCGCCAACTCCGGAGAGCGAGTACGGCCGCGCAGTCGTCCACGGGATCACTCATGCATTGCGCGAGCTTCCCGAGGCGCAACGCACGGTCGTGCTGTTGAAGCTGTTCGACGGCCTGTCCTTCGCGGAGATAGGGCGCCGCGTCGGCGTCACCGAGGCGGCCGCGAAGATGCGCTGCGTCCGGGGGCTCGAGCAGATGCAGCTGTTGCTGCGGGGACAGGGGATCGAGCCATGAGCCGGCACGCTGTCGTCCTGCGCGATCCGGAGTTGGTCGAGCTGCTGGCAGCTCAGCCCGAGCTGCTCGCCATCGCCGATGCGATCGCCGCGACCGCGCAGGTGCGCAGGCGCCGGATTCCGCCGCGTCTGCTGGTTGCGACCGTGGCCGTTGTTGCGGCTGCCGCGGTGGCGCTCGTCGGGCCCTGGAGCAGTTCGCGGGGTGGGGTTCTCCAGCGGGCGCTCGCCGCTGTGAGCACGCGATCGGTTCTTCATGTCGTCCTCGTTTCTCCGATCCCGGAGACGCAGAACGTGAATCTGCGGACCGGCAAAGCGACAACGACGATGCTGCGTGTTGAGACGTGGTTCGACGCCGGGCGTGCGTTGCGGAAGTCGGTCGTCACCCGCAACGGAACGCAGACCGCGGTCGAGCTTGCAACGCCGCAGGGCGACTGGTCGGAGTCCGGGCGTGTTCCGACCTGCGCCTGGATAGCCGCGCACCCGGCACAGGCGACCAAGCTGCGCGTGAGCTGCAGTGCGAGTGGCCACAACGCGCCGACTCCGCGTCAGCTCGCAGAGGCGCGCCCTGTCGCGGATCCAGCGCTGGCCGCCTTCATCACCGGCTATCGCCAATCACTCCGATCCGGCCGCGCGCGGAACCTCGGGCCTGGCCACGTCGGCGGTCGCGCCGTCTACTGGATCTCCTTCGACATCAGCAGTGCGACAACTGCGCGCAGCGAGCGTGTCGCGGTCGACCGGCACACCTACCAGCCCGTGCTCGTCCAAACGGTGATCGACGGACAGGCCGGCATCCCCGCGCGCGTCGAGACGGTCGGCTCGATCGCCTATTCGCCCGCGCTCTTCACGCGTCCGACGCTCGCTCGACCGCAACCGGCGGCCGGCTCGGTCGCCAAGTCCCGCCACGTCTCACGTGTCGTCGCGGAGACGGCCCTTCGTGGCCACGCGCGCTCGCTCGGCGCGAGCTTTGCGTCGCTCCCGCTGGTCGACGCGCGCATCGATCGGCTGACCACCGGCTACGGCGCCCTCTCCGGACTGCCGTTCACGCATGGGAGGGGCGCCGCGTTCATCTACGGCGTCAACGGGATGCCCGTGAACGGCACGCCCTTCCTGCGGGTCAGCGAGGCGCTCAGGCCGGAGATGGCCTACGGCCTTCAGCCGGAAGGCGCGTCACTCCGGGAGGGCGTGCTTGTCCTGACGCGCTTTGGCGACGGGCTCTGGTCGGGGAAGACGCGAGCCGGAGCGCTCTACGTGTCTCTGTGGGGAAGCTCACGGCAGCTTCTGGTGAGTGCCGCCAGGGCGATCGGAAAGCGCAGGTGACGCCGAACGTGAGGAAGCTGCGACGGCTGCACCTGCGTCGTCGATCATCTCGAAGCGTTCGACTCGGCGGTCGCTGTGCACGGGCGACACAAAGAGCGCGCCAGACGCAGGTGACCTCGGCCGCGCTGAGTGGTCGCGCGATCACGCAACATGTTCAGGGGCTCGCCTTTGTCTTCTGAGGAGGCGCTTCCCGAGGGGGCCGGAGGAAGCGCGCCAGAGCGCGTGCACGATCCTCAGTTTGCGCTCACGCTTCCGCACCTTCAGCGTGTCTACACGCTGAACCACTGCGACCTCGTCCGTTCCGCGCACGCCGGCTCGCTCGACGCGGCCGAAGCGCACGCGCTCGTTCAATCCGCCTTCGCACGAGCAGCGAAGATCCGCTTTCGCTTCCGCAGCGAACGGCACGTCGTCTCGTGGTTGCGTGAGGAGTTGGGTATTTCGCCCGCGTCGCTCTCGGCAGTGCCCGAACCTCACCCACAGTCACCAGCCGACTGGGAGGATGTCCTTCAGCGCGCCCAGATTGTTGATCCTTCGGCAGGTGCGCAACGCGATGACCAGTAGAAATCAGCTGCGGCGGGTCGTCAACGTTTTGGCGGCAGGCGGAACGACTCGCGCCTGACCGTGTGGCCGTCAAGTGCGAGCCGTCATCCCGAAGCCGGTCCGGTGACGCGCCGGTATCCGGTGGCCGTGCGGAAGTACACCTGCCAGCTGTAGTAGCGGAAGAACGCGTGCGAGTCGCGCGTGATGCGGTTCGCATAGCGCGAAACGGCGTCGACGTAGAGCCGCGACGGGTTGTAGTGGTAGAGCGCGTCGCGCTCCCGTGTCTTCCCGTGATTCGCGGCGAGGTAGTTCGCTGCGCCGAGGATCGCGTCGTGCGGGTCGTGCACGTCGCCACCGAGCCCATAGGCGCGCCACGTCGCCGGTTCGAACTGCATCGGCCCTTGCGCCCCGGCAGTACTGGTGTTGCGCACCTTGCCGAACGCTGACTCGACGAAGTTGACCGCGGCCAGAAGCTGCCAGCGAACATGGAAGCGCCGCTGAGCCTCGCGATACCACGCGAGCAACCGCAGCGCCGGCGCTGCGCGGCCGACCCTTGGGCTCGCACGCGGCGCCGGGCCGGAGCCGACGAGCTGCTTGAGATCGACGCGCGCCGCGACGTCGTCCGCAACCTGCGGGTCGAGCGTGACAACGGCGCGCGCCAGCCGGGGACGCTCGCCGAGCACGCGGATGATGCGCTGCTCGTAGAGGGCGAGCAGGGTCACGTCGCGTGGCGGCGCGCCGGTCTTGTCCCAGTGGTCGATCGCGTTGTTCAGCGAGCGCTCGGTCTGCGTCAACGTCGCCGCGAGCGGCCGCGCAGTGGTCGGGATCGCGGCGTTCGGCGCCGGCAGCGTCAGCGCCAGGCCGACCCCGAGCAGCAGATGTGCGATCTGGTTGATCACCAGACCTAGTTTCGATCACGACTGACCAAAGGGGCCGTGACAAAGACCGCAAAAGTCGTCACAATCATCACATGACCTCAATAGTGCAGAGGTTGATCGCCGAGGAGCACCATCTCCAGGACATCGCCAGCGATGGATACGCACCCGCGACGTTGCCGATCGTCCTGGCCAGCATCGTGCTCGCGCTGATCGTGATCGTCGGGCTCGCACTCGGAATCACGCTCACTGCTTATTACTGGTCGTAGCGCATCCCCCGAAACCGTGAGGCCTGACCCCTCAGGCCAGTGATCCACCGGATTTGGTCGATGTCGATACGGACGGCATGCATCCGTGGGCAGTCCGCGCGACGACACTTGCCGTTCTCTCCGCAGCTGCGCTCATCGGTGCCGGCGTCGGGATGCCGGCTGGGACAGCGCCAGTGAGCCATGCGGCCCCCGACCCATTTGCGGGGCCGCTCGACGCGCAGGCTGTCGTCAGGCCGATCGCGCGCGATCTGACGCCGGTATCGCGTGTCACGCTCCACCGGGTGCCGTGCGCTGATGGAAGCGCGTCCCACTCCTGCTTCGCGGCCGACCGGTAGACCTCACGCCGGGCTCCCTTCGGCGAAGCGAATGGCACAGAGTTGCCATCTGCTTATCCCACGTATAAGCTAGACATTGTCAACCAGATCGGTGAACAATGTCAGCTATCCGCTCCATCCTGATCACAGATTCTCCCGCCGCCGCGCCGAAGGAAGCGGACGTCGTCCTCTGGCTCGGCTCGGGGCATGCCCCGCCCGACCTTGCGGCCGGCCGTCTCCTGATCGAACCGTCGTCGCGGCGGGCCGCCGCGGTGTACGTCGCCGCCGGCCCTGCCCGCCTGAGCCTCGCGCTCGCCGACCCGCTCTCCTTCGCCTCACTCGTTGTCGAAGTGGGCCAGGCGGCCGCGCTTCGGGCAGCTTGATGCGGATCGATTTCCACCAGCACGTCTGGACCGACGAATTCCGATCGGCCCTCGAGCGGCGATCGCATCCGCCGTATCTGCGCGGCCGGCGGCTCGTCCTGCCGCTCGGCGGCCCGTTCGACGTCGACCCGAACGCGTACAGCCCCGAGGAGCGCCTGGCTGCGCTTGACCGCGCCGGCCTCGATGCAGCGATCGTCTCGCTCCCGCCGACCATGGAACCGACGCCGGAGCTCGCCGATCCGTGGAACGAAAGCGCGCAACAACTCGCGGCGCAGTCGAACGGCCGGCTCATCCCGCTCGCCTACGGGGAAGCGCGGCCTGGCTTCCTCGGCGCGATCGCTGCGGCGCCCGACCTGCTCGATCTCGACTCGGCCGCGCCGCTCCTCGGGCGTCTCGA
The DNA here is from genome assembly GCA_036270155.1 of Gaiellaceae bacterium. Classification (GTDB taxonomy): domain Bacteria; phylum Actinomycetota; class Thermoleophilia; order Gaiellales; family Gaiellaceae; genus PALSA-600. Next base: position 1,648 of record DATBDB010000051.1, on the reverse strand, counting down.
GACGCAGAATCAGATTCTGTTCGTCCATCCCGGCCCGGCGGCACCGTTCTCGAGCAGTTGGTGGGCGCCGGGGGTCGCGTACACGGCGCAGCTGCAAGCGGCCTACGCGACGTGGGTCGCGTCCGGGGTCGCGCGCTGGCCGGAGCTGCGCGTCGTCTTCGCACTGCTCGCCGGCGGGGCGCCCTTTCAGCTCGAGCGGCTCATCCGCCGTGGGCTTGACCCGCGTACGCCGTTCGCGCCGAACATGTGGTTCGAGACGTCTTCCTACGGCGAGCGTGCGCTCGAGCTCACGCTGCAGACCTTCGGCGCGGGTCGGCTCGTCTTCGGCAGCGACGCGCCGGTGGACGGGATCGAGGACGCGCTGCGGACGCTGCGGCCGTTCGGCGATGCGCTCGAGGTCGAGTTGCTTGTCTCGAACCCGCTGTCGATCCTCAACGCGGAGCGGCGGCGATGGGCAGCGTAGGCTCGCTCGTCCAGACGCAGCACGATCTCGAGCTGCGCGAGCTCGAAGCGCTCGCGGGAGAGATCGCCTCGCGCCCCGAGCTGTGGCGCGCGCACGTTCGGCACGAGCGCGAGTCGCGCTTCTACGTGCAGCTGCACCGCGACCCACACGTCGACATCTGGTTGATCTGCTGGGACGCGTTCCAGGAGACGGGCCTGCACGACCACGACCGGTCCTCTGGCGCGGTGCACGTCGTCGAAGGGACGCTGCTCGAAGACTCATTCGTCGCACGCGACGGCGGCATCGGGCTGCACACGGTCGAGCACCAGGCAGGCTCGTGCTTCAGCTTCGATGCGACGTACATCCATGACGTGCGACACGACGGCGGCGTGCCTGCAACGTCGATCCACGTGTACTCACCGGCGCTCTGGCGGATGGGGCACTACGAGCTCGGGCCGCGTGGGCTCGGGCGCGTCTCGCTCACCTACGTCGAGGAGGTCGCGGCGTGAGAGTGCGGTGGACGCGGGAGCTGATCATCTATGCGCTCGATCTTCACCACCGCCGTCACATGCGCGTCCCGACGAAGCGCGAGTGGGAGAAGGCGGGCGAAGATCACCCGTCGCTGATGACCGTGCGGCGCACCTTCGGCAGCTGGAACGCTGCCGTCACGGCGGCTGGGCTGCGTGCGCGCGGGCCGGGGGGCCCGCGCCACGGCCCTCGCCGGCGCGACCCGGACAGCGGCCGCTGGCTACCCGGCACGCTCAGCTGATCGACCGAGTGTCCCGTCCTCGAAGCGTCACGACCCCCGCCGCAGTGGGGGTCGGACACTTCGTCCCGGCCCTCGCCGGGACATCGGTTGGCGAAGGTTCTGCCGGCAACACCGCCGTTCGCCCCGGGGGGACGAACGGCGGCAAGCACCGGCACGGCGGCGAGGAGACCCCCTTCGCCGCTCTCTTAGCGAACGCTGACGGTTCGCGTTACGGACAGGCGCTTGTAGTTGAGCAGGGCGAGTACGAATGATCTGCGCATGGGGTCTCCTTCGGTGGTCGGGCTGCGACGCTTGCGCCGCGCCGAGCAATCGATCACCATGCTGGCGACGGCCGTCTAAACGCCGCCTAAACGGAGGTCTCGCTGGTGGGGGAGGTGACGATCGAATTGCTGCCGCGCCTCCGCGTCCAGGTGCGTGGCGAGGAGGTGGTGTTGCCG
>DATBDB010000050.1:0-1948 GCA_036270155.1 Gaiellaceae bacterium | reverse complement strand
CCTGTTGACCGTGACACCTCCGATGGAGTCGGGCAGACCGGCGAGCAGCACCGCCATCCGCGCACCGTTCCGGTTGTCCTCGCCGGCCTGGTTCGCGCAGCCGAGCCAGACGTCTTCGATCTGCTCGGCGGGAACCCCCGCGCGGTCGACTGCCGCACGGATCGCGACCGCGGCAAGGTCATCGGGCCGCATGCCTGCGATCCCGCCGCCGTAGCGCCCGACCGGCGTGCGCACCGCCGAGAGCACCACGGCCCTGGTCATACGAATTCGGGCGGGCGTCCCAGAAGAATCTCGATCGCCTTGCGACCGCGCGTGCCCATGTCCAGCGTGAGGTCGTTGACGTACATCGCCACGAACTCGTCCGCGGTGCCGGCGTCGATGCCGCGGCCGAAGCCCATCGCGTACTGCATCGCTTCGGCGCGATTTGCAAGCCCTGCGTCGATCGCCTCGCGCAGCACGGCTGAAACGTCCTCCGGACGCTCGACGTCCTTGCGGATCGCGACGAGCCCGAGCGGGAGCGGCAGCTCGTGCTCCGCCTGCCACCACTCCCCGAGGTCGAGCAGCTTGTGCAGGCCGGAGTCGGCGTAGGTCAGCTGTCCCTCGTGGATCACGAGCCCCGCCTCCGCGCGGCCCGACACGACCTCGTCGAGCACCGCCTCGAACGAGACGTCACGCGTGCGGATGTCCGGGCCGAGGGCCAGGCGCAGCACGCGCGACGCGGTCGTCAGCGGGCCGGGAGTGACGATCTCCAGCTCGCGCAGCTCGTCGAGCGACAGCTCGCGCGTCGAGACGACGATCGGGCCGTAGCCCTCGCCGAAGGACGCACCATGGGGCAGCAGCGCGTACTGGTCGACGACGGACGGGTAGGCGCCGGCCGAGAGCGCCGTCACTTCGAGTCGGCCCTCGAGCGCCCACTCGTTCAGCGACTGGATGTCCGAGACGACGGGCTGCAGATCGAGGCCGCGCGTGTCGACCCGTCCCGCCTCGAGCGCCCACACCATGAACGCGTCATCGGGATCGGCGCTGTGCCCCACACGTATCTGCGCAACACTGGCGGCCACGGCGGCACGTTACCCTGGCTGTATGAGCAAGGCGGGGCTCAGCGAGTCGATCCAGGATTACCTGAAGAGCGTCTACAAGCTGCAGTCCGAGCAAGGGCGCGTGACGATCGGCGCGCTCGCGAAGGACCAGGCGGTGTCGCCGGCCTCGGCCTCCGCGATGGTCAAGAAGCTCGCCGCGCTCGAACTGCTGGAGCACGAGCCCTACCGCGGCGCGCAGCTGACCGCCTCCGGCGAGCGCGTCGCGCTCGAGGTGATCCGGCACCACCGGCTACTCGAGCTCTACCTCGCGGAGACGCTCGGCCTGTCGGTAGACGCCGTGCACGACGAAGCCGACCGGCTGGAACATGTGATCTCCGAGGAGCTGGAGGAGCGGATCGACAAGGCGCTCGGCTTCCCCACGCACGATCCGCACGGGGACCCGATCCCCGACGCGAACCTCCAGTGGCCCGCGCCTTAGCGCCGGCTCGCACCGGTGTCTGACACCGGTTCGTAGTGGCTGTGCCGGGCCCGGCCCGCAAAAGGTGTCAGACACCTTGACGCGCGCGCTCTAGGAGCGGCCGAAGAAGAACTTCTCGAGCGGCTTCAGGAGCTCCGAGCGGTGGAAGGGCTTGACGGTCTGAGGCGAGCCGAGCTCCTCGGAGACGACCGCATCGTCCTCGAGCGCCCCGTTCGCCGCCTCCAGGCAATCATCGAGCTCATGCCCCTGCCAGAGGTAGTCATCCTCGCGCGGTGACTGGGTTTCCCGATGCTGGGGGTTGACCTGGCGTCCCACGGCCCAGATGGCTCCAGGCCTGCGTTCGATCCAGATCACGACCCGCTCGAGACTGCCGCCGTCGTCGCGTCCGTCCACGATCCGTTCGGCGAAGCGCCCGGCCCTTGCGAGAGCC
>DATBDB010000049.1:0-1915 GCA_036270155.1 Gaiellaceae bacterium | reverse complement strand
ACCTGCTCCTCTCCTCGTCGGTGGTGCTCGGGGCGCTGATGGCCGGCCGCGCGAAGTTCACCTGGCCGCGGTTCGCGGTCGAGGAGGTGCACCGCTTTCTGGCGCTGCTCGCGGGCGTCTTCATCGTCGTGCACGGCTCGGCGCTGCTGCTCGACACGGTCGTGCCGATCTCGCTGCCCCAGGCGCTCATCCCGTTCGCCTCGCCCTACCGGCCGTTCGCCGTCGGGATGGGCGTTCTCGCCGCCGAGTTGGCCGCCGCAGTCGGGATCACGAACCTCTTCCGCTCGCGGCTCCCGCACCGGGTCTGGCGGCGCTTCCACTATCTGACGCTGGCCGTCTGGGGGCTCGCGACGGTGCACGGGTTCCTCGCGGGCACCGACCGCCTCGACCCCTGGTTCGCCGGGATCGCGATGGCGACGGTGACGACGGTCGTCATGGTGCTCTACACGCGTTTCTCGCCCCGCGGCTTCTCAGGGCGCGACCTCGCGGCATAGGATTTGAAGCGACCCCAGTCGCGCTCACCCAGGAGGACTTGATGTCCATCGAAGCCGGGAAGATCCGCAACGTCGCCGTCGTCGGCCATCGCGGGACGGGTAAGACCTCGCTCGTCGAGGCGCTGCTCTTCCAGGCGGGCAAGACGAACCGGCTGGGGTCGATCGAAGCGGGCACGACGGTCTCCGACTGGGAGGAAGACGAGCAGCGCCGGCAGATGTCGCTTTCGGCTGCGCTCGTGAACCTCGAGTGGGAGGGTCGCAAGATCAATCTGATCGACACGCCCGGCGACTCCGGCTTCCAGGCCGACACCGTCGCGTCGTTGCGCATCGCTGAAGGCGCGCTCCTCGTGGTCTCCGGTGTGATGGGCGTCGAGGTGAACACCGCACGCGTGTGGAACCGCGCGGACGAGCTCGGGCTGTCGCGGGTCGTGTTCGTGAACATGCTCGACCGCGAGCGCGCCGACTTCTACCGCGTGCTGGCCGCCGTCCAGGAGCAGCTCTCCGACAGGTGCATCGCGATCCAGTTGCCGATCGGCGCGGAGCATGAGCTGACCGGCATCGTCGACCTGCTGCACAACTGCGCGTACATGGATCCCCAGGGTGGGCGCGAGGGCAACCCCGTCGCGATCCCGGACGAGCTCGCGCCGGCCGTCGAGGAGTACCGCACGAAGCTGCTTGACGCAGTCGTCGAGACGGACGAGGCGCTGATGGAGCGCTACCTCGGCGGCGAAGAGATTCCGGCGGCCGACATCGCCGCCGCGTTGAAGAACGCGGTCACGCGCGACGAGATTTATCCCGTCGGCTGCGGTGTCGCGACGAAGAACCTGGGCACGCACGCGTTGCTCGACCTGATCGTCGAGGGCGTGCCGAGCCCGGCGAAGAAGGGCTCGCCGATCGACACCGACGCGAAGATCGCCGCGTTCGTGTTCAAGACGGTCGCCGACCAGTTCGCGGGACGCATCTCGATCTTCCGCGTGTACGCGGGCGAGGTGCGCTCCGACACGACGCTCATCAACCACCGTGACCACTCGAAGGAGCGCCTCGGCTCGCTCGTCTCGCTCGACGGGAAGGAGCACAACAAGGCCGACAGCTTCGGCGCGGGCGACCTCGGCGCCGTCGCGAAGCTGAAGGACGTGCAGACGGGCGACGTGCTCGTCGACGCGGAGCACGACCTCGATCCGCCGGCGCTCGGCTTCCCCGACCCGGTGATGAGCTTCGCGGTCGCGCCGAAGACGAAGGGCGACGAGGACAAGGTCGCACAGGCGCTACGCAGGCTGGCGGAGGAGGACCCGACGCTCCACCTCCGCCGCGACCCGCAAACGGGCGAGGAGCTGCTCGCCGGGATGAGCCAGGTGCACGTCGAGGTTGCCGTCGAGCGCGCGAAGCGCCGCTTCGGTGTCGAGATGGAGCTGCACCAGCCG
>DATBDB010000048.1:0-3723 GCA_036270155.1 Gaiellaceae bacterium | reverse complement strand
ACATCACAAACGAGATCAAGGCGCGCATTCGCTCCGTCGCCGAGGCGACCGACACCGACGTCGTGATCACCGAGATCGGCGGCACGGTGGGCGACATCGAGTCGAATCCGTTCCTCGAGGCGATCCGCCAGTTCCGGCGGGAGGCCGGCCCCGAGAACGTGATCTACCTCCACGTCACGCTCGTCCCGTACATCGACACCGCCGGCGAGCTGAAGACCAAGCCGACGCAGCACTCGGTCAACGAGCTCCGCCGGATCGGTATCCACCCGGACGTGCTGGTCTGCCGCTCGACTGAGCCGCTGCCGCGCGAGATCCGCGAGAAGATCGCGCTCTTCGCCGACGTCGATGTCGACGCAGTGATCACGAACCCCGACGTCGCAGACGTCTACCTCGTGCCCCTCGCGCTCCAGGAGCAGGGGCTCGACGAGCTCGTCGTGCGCAAGCTTGGCATCGACGCGCCGGCCGCCGAGCTCGGCGAATGGCTGGAGCTGACCGAGCGCATCAACCAGCGCACCGAATCGGTGGAGATCGCGCTCGTCGGCAAGTACGTGAAGCTGCACGACGCGTACCTCTCGGTGCACGAGGCGCTCAAGCACGCGGGCATCCACAACGGCGCGCGGGTGCACGTGCGGTGGGTCGATGCCGAGGACATGACGCTCGAGGAAGCGCGTGCCGCGCTCGCGGGCGTCGACGGCGTGCTCGTGCCCGGCGGTTTCGGCTCACGCGGGTGGGAGGGCAAGATCCTCGCTTGCCGTGTCGCACGCGAGGACGAGATCCCGTATCTCGGCATCTGCCTCGGCATGCACGTCGCGGTCTCGGAGTTCGCGCGCCACGTCTGCGACCTCGACGGCGCGAACTCGACCGAGATGGACCCGGAGACGCCGTTCCCTGTGATCGACCTGCTCCCGGAGCAAAAGGAGGTCGAGGATCTCGGCGGCACGATGCGCCTCGGTGCGCAGGCGGTCGAGCTCGGCGAGGGGACCCGCACTCGCGAGGTCTATGGCGAGTCCGTGATCTCTGAACGCCACCGTCACCGCTACGAGGTCAACAACGCCTACCGCCAGCAGCTCTTGGACGGCGGTCTCGTGATCAGCGGGACGTTCCAGGAAGGTCGTCTGGTGGAGATCGTCGAGCTGCCCGACCATCCGTGGTTCGTCGCGTCGCAGTTCCATCCGGAGTTCAAGTCGCGGCCCACGCGCCCAGCGCCGCTCTTCCGCGAGTTCGTCGCGGCGGCGGTCGTGCGCGCCCGGGCGCGGACCGGCTCCGGCGTCGAAGTCGGTTAGATCTCAGCGCCGATGGAGACGAACAGCGGCATCCCGGCGACCTTCGTGATGCCGGCTGCGTAGCTGAACTCGACGGTCGAGCCGTCCTTGCGCGTGAGTGTTGACGTCCCGACGCGCGTGCCCGCCTGGCGCATCTCGCTCCACTCTTCGTCCGCTTCGGTGTAGCGCGCGACGTCGGTCACGCTCAGGCGGAGCAACTCGTCTCGGGTGTAGCCGAGCATGACGCAGGCGGCCTGGTTGACGGCCACGTACTTCCCGTGCTCGTCGGCGAGGAAGACCGCGACAGGCCCGTGCTGGATCGCCTCGCCGAGGAGGGAGGTCTGGATCAGCGGCTCGGAGACTCCCATGATGCGGAACAAAGTTGAGCAGTTATCGGGCTGCTTCGCAATGGGCCGGTCGGCCTATAGGGGTTGGGGCGCGTAGGATCTTCGTCCGGTGCCGCCGGACGTCCTCGATCTGTTCACGGAGCTCGCCGCGGTCGCGAGCCCGCCGGGTGAGGAGCGCGCGGTCGCCGACCTCGTCACGCGCTATCTGCGCGATTGCGGTCTCGAAGTGGACGAGGACGGCACCGGGCCGGACATCGGCTCGACGATGGGGAACCTCTACACGCGCCTCGAGCCGACGGCCGCAGGGGAGCCGCTCTTTCTCTGCGCCCATCTCGACACCGTGCCGCCGACGGCTGCGATCGAGCCGGTCGTCGAGGACGGGGTGGTGCGGAACGCTGCCGGCACGATCCTCGGCGCCGACAACAAGGCCGCCGTCGCCGCGATGCTCGAGGCGACCCGCCGCGTGCTTGCCGAGGGGCGGCCGCATGGGGGCATCGAGCTGCTCTTCACGCCCAAGGAGGAAGTCGGGCTCGTCGGCGCCTACGCTTTCGACCACACCCGGCTGCGCGCCCAGGTGGGGTACGTGTACGACCAGGCGGCTCCGGTCGGCGTGGTGATCCTCGGCGCGCCGTACTCGCAGTCGATGGAGGTGACGTTCCACGGACGCGCCGCGCATTCGGGGATGCACCCGGAGGACGGCCGCTCGGCGATCCTCGCGGCGGCACGGGCGATCTCCGAGATGCGGCTCGGGCGCGTCGACGAGGACTCGACCGCGAACGTGGGGACGATCCAGGGCGGGACGGCGACGAACATCGTTCCCGAGTGGTGCACCTTCGTCGCAGAAGCGCGCTCGCAGGACGAGCGCAAGCTGGCCGACCTGGTGCAGGAGATGCAGGACGCGGTCACCTTCGCGGCAGGCGTCGCCGAGTGCGACGTCGAGACGATCCTGCGCAAGAGCTACCGCGGCTACAAGTTCGCGAGGAGCGACCACGCCGTCGCGCTCGCGGCGGCCGCGCTCGCGCGGTGCGGGCACGAGGTGTCTTACGACGTGTCGGGCGGCGCTGCGGACGCAAACGTCTTCAACGAACGCGGGCTCGCGTGCGTGAACCTCGCGAACGGGATGACGGACATCCATACGCCCGCGGAGCACATCACGGTCGCCGACCTCGAGGCGATGGTCGACGTGACGCTCGCCCTCTTCGACGTGGCCTTGGCGGGCTGATGGAGGAGCGGCGCCTCGGACCCGTCGTGGGGCTCGGCACGTGGAACACCTTCGGCGGCGACGCAGCGCTCGCGCGCGAGGTGGTGGCCGCAGCGTTCGAAGCCGGGACGCGCCTCTTCGACTCCTCGCCGATGTACCACGGCGCAGAGGCCGCCTTGGGCGCCGCGCTCGGAGGGCTGCGGGACGAGACGAGCGTTGCGACAAAGATCTGGGCGACCTCGATCGACGAGGGCCGTGACCAGTTCGGCCGGCAACTCGACTGGTACGGCGGTCACGTCGAGATCGAGCAGGTGCACAACTTGTTGTCGTGGCGTGAGCACCTGGAATGGCTGCGCGCCGAGCAGGACGCCGGCCGCATCGGGAAGCTCGGGATCACGCACTATCAGACCTCGGCGTTCGGGCAGCTCGCCGAAGCGATGCGCACCAACTGGTTCCAGGTGCTGCAAATCCCGTACAACCCGTGGGAGCGCGAGTGCGAGCGTGAGCTGCTCCCGCTGGCCGCCGAGCTCGGGATCGCCGTGATCGCGATGCGTCCACTTGGCGGCTCGGGCGAGGATCGCCGGCGCCGGGTCGAGCTCGCGGACGAGCAGCGATCCGAGCTCGGCGTCGAGTCGTGGGCGGAGGCGCTACTCAAGTGGGCACTCGGCGACGAGCGGATCGACTCGGTGATCCCGGCGACCAAGAGCCCGGAGCGTGCGCGGGCGAACGCGCGTGCGGGCGAAGGTGAGCGCTTCACGCCGGAACAGCGCGCGCTCGTCGAGCGGTTGGCGTTGTAGAGAAGCGTCAGTAGAAGACGGAGGTGCGCACGCGGCTGAGCAGTTCGTCGCCGCGGAGGTAGCGGCGGAGGTTCTCTGCGAACAGATCGACGATCCGCTCGTTCTCGTGCCACGAG
>DATBDB010000047.1:0-16277 GCA_036270155.1 Gaiellaceae bacterium | reverse complement strand
ACGTCGCCGATCATCCGTTGCTCGTCGGCGACCGTGTGCAGGGGCAGCAAGCCGATGCCCGGTTGCTCCTCGCCGGCGACGTCGCGGTAGTACCGGCCGAGCAGCTGGTAGCCGCCACAGACGGCGAGGAACGCGGCGCCGGAGTCGACCGCTTCACGCAGCACCGAAGCCTTCTCGGCCAGGTCGTGCGAGACGAGTGCCTGCTCGCGGTCCTGGCCGCCGCCGATGTAGAAGAGGTCGATCTCACCGGCCGCCACGGCGTCGCGCATGCCGATCGCGCGAACGTCGAGCTCGTGGCCGCGCAGCCGCGCCCGTTCGGACAGCACTGCGATGTTGCCGCGATCGGCATAGATGTTGAGGTAGTCCGGATACAGATGCCCGACGCGGATCTTCACGCCGCCGTCTCCCAGTAGTTGGTGACGTGACCGCGCGACGCGACGATCTTCCGCAGTGCGAGCATCGCCGTGTAGGTGGGGAGGACGGTCAGGTCGCCACCGGCAGGCGTCAGCTCGAGCCCGCGGTCGAGCGCTTGCTCGAGTGACGGCACGACCTCGATCCGGTTGCGCGGAAGGCCCCCGTAGGCGAAGCGCAGCGCCAGCTCGGCGGCGCGCTCGCCGGTTGCGACGAGCGTGTCGAGCCCCTCGAGCAGCGGCTCGAAGTCGACATCCCAGATCCACGAGACGTCGCGGCCGTCGGCGATCGCGTCGTTCAGCGCGATCACCGCAACGCGCGGTGTGCTGCCCTCGACGAGGGTCCGCACGACCTCGTTCGCTCCGGCGGGGTTCTTGATCAGCAGCATCAGGAGCTGACGGTCGCCGATGGTGATCCGCTCGAAGCGGCCGAACGCGGCGGAGAACCGCTCCAGTCCGGCTGCGACGTCGTCGATCGGCACGCCGAGCGCCAGCGCGAGCGCACCGGCCCCGACCGCGTTGTAGACGTTGTAGAGCCCCGGAAGCGCGAGTTGCACGCGTGCCTCCCCCTCCGGCGCATGCAGCGTGAAGGACGCGCCGTCGAGGCCCTGTAGTTCGATGTCGCGGGCGACGACGTCGAGCGGAGGCCGTGCGTGCCCACAGTTCGGGCACGTGTAGTCGCCGAGATGGCCGACGTAGGCAGCGGCATAGTCGTACGGCGTGCCGCAGCGCAGGCAGTACTTGGAGTCCGCCGCGTGCTGCAAGGCGGGTCGCGCGCGCCGCGGATCGTCGAGGCCGAACAGCCGCGCGCCGCCGTGCACGCGCGCCAGGTCGCCGACCTGCGGGTCGTCGCCGTTCAGGACGAGCTGCGCATCTGGCAGCTCGGCGACGGCCTCCCGCCAGCGGGTGGCGACGATCTCGAGCTCGCCGTAGCGGTCGAGCTGGTCGCGAAACAGGTTCCCGAGGAGCAGTGCCTTCGGACGGAGCCGCCGCGCCACTTCCGGCAACGCCCCCTCGTCGACCTCGAAGAGGCCGAGCTCGGCGCCGCCTGCGTGGAGCAGGGTGGAGGCGACCCCGGAAACGAGGTTTGCGCCCGAATTGTTGTGCGCGACGCGCAGTCTTGGGCGGAGGATCTCCGCCACCATCGCGCTCGAGGTCGTTTTGCCGTTGGTGGCCGAGATCAGCACCGATCCCTGCGGCAGCCGGCGTGCGAGCAGGTCGATCGCATCCGGATCGAGCTTCCAGAGCAGCTTTCCGGGCAGTGTCGTGCCGCCGCCTCGGCCCGCGACGCGGGAAAGCTTCCCGGCCGTGCGTAGGGCTGCTGATTCGACGGTGAGCGGGATCGGAAGGCGCATGAAAAGCGGAGGCTAGCGGCGAGTCCCTCGTTCGAGTGAATTCAGTAGGAACGAGGCCCTCCTCCCCCTTCGGGGGGAGGGAGACAACCCGTTAAGTGCGTAGGTTCCGACCTGTTCAGGCGTTTCCCCTGCGGCAAACAGGGTCGCCCGGCGAAAAAGTGTTTTGCGGCTACGCGCCACGGCGCGAAAAGGAGAGTGAATGTCTCAGTTCAACGAGCGCGGTGCCAACTCGGAGCGCAACAGCGCTTTGTGGGGCACCGGCGGTCGGGGCGGTGACCGCTCCAGTGTGCTCTGGGGCAAGGGTGGCCGTGGTGTGCTCGTCGCAACGATGGTCGTCGCGCTAGCGGCGCCGCTCGCAGCGACGGCCTCCAAGGGCAAGCCGGTCAAGCCCGTGGTGCCTGCGGCACCCGTGGTAACCGCTCCGACGACAACGAGTCCCGATCCGGCACCCCCGACGGGCGACAACTCAAACAGTCCTGACGGGAAGACCTGGGTCGCGAAGGGCCTGCTCGACAAAGCGAACAACAAGCCCAACGACCGCGTCAGTGTGATCATCACGAGCGCGGATGGCACCGGCGCGGCCGATAAGGCCGTCAAGTGGCTTGCCAAGCTGGCGGCAAAGTCCAACCAGCAGGGTGACTTCCAGGGGAACAACCAGAAGTCGCTCAACCTCGTTGGCGGTGTGGCTCTGACGCTGCCCGCACGCTGGGTTGAGAAGCTCCAGCAGGTTCCCGGCCTGATCGTGACCCCTGACGCTCTCGTGCGGCTGCAGGGCTCTACGACTGCTGCCGCGATCCAAAGCTCGAGCCAGCTTTGGCCGTACGAGTCGGGGAACAGCCAGCTCTGGGCCGGCGACCTCGCGCTGTACAAGGGGAAGACTCCTGCGATCGCAATCGTCGACTCCGGCGTTCAAACCCGCGCGGACTTCGGCGACCGCATCATCGCGAGCGTCAACAAGTCCACTATCGATGGCAACTCGTCGCTGGACGACGAGCGTGGTCACGGGACGTTCGTGGCAGGCATCGCTGCCGGTGCCGCGACCGACCTGACTGGTGCCGCGCCGGTGGCCCCGATCGTCTCGATCAAGGTCATCGACAAGAACGGACAGGCGAAGACGTCCGACATCATCGACGCCTGCCAGTGGATCCTCGACAACAAGGCGCAGTACAACATCCGCGTCGCCAACTTCTCGCTTCACTCGAGCTACGGCACGAACTTCTATCGTGACCCGCTCGACCGCGCAGTCGAGAAACTGTGGTTCGGCGGCGTGGTCGTGGTGGCTGCGGCCGGCAACTACGGTTCCGCCTCGGGCCCGTCGGGCGTGCGCTACTCGCCCGGTAACGACCCGTTCGTGATCACCGTCGGCGCTGTCGACCTCGGCAACTCCGCGAGGCCAAACGACGACACGGTTCCGTCCTGGTCGGCATACGGCTACACCTACGACGGCTTCTACAAGCCGGAGATCGGTGCCCCGGGCCGCTACATGGTCGGGCCGATCGCGCCGGGCTCGACGATCACGTCCCTGAAGGCCGGGAACATGGTGGGCTCCGACCGCATCCAGCTGTCGGGCACGTCCTTCGCCGCGCCTGTCGTCTCGGGAACGGTGGCGCAGATGCTTGCGCGTCACCCGAACTGGACGCCGGATCAGGTCAAGGGCGCGCTTATGCGCACCGCTCGGAAGGTGTCGAAGAACCCGAGGGCGGCGGGCGTCGGCGAAATCACCGCCAGTCGTGCGGTCACGTCGGACCGCACCCCAAACCCGAACGCAGGCCTGAACAAGTTCGTGACGGCTGCGAGCGGCTCCTCGATCCCGGTGTTCGACGCGATGAGCTGGGCCAGCGCGGCCAAGAGCAGCATGTCGTGGAACTCCATGTCCTGGTCTGACCAGTCGTGGAGCGACATGTCATGGGCCGACCAGGCTTGGGCAAGCATGTCCTGGGCCGATCAGTCCTGGAGCGATATGTCCTGGGCCGATATGTCCTGGGCCGATATGTCGTCGGAGGACGCTGCCGAGGGCGACGCTGCAAGCACCGACGTCGCTCCAACGAGCGAAGTGGTAGCGGCACTGACCGATCCGGACCTCGCGGTCCCGGTCGATCCCGGCGTCGCTCCGCTCGTCGATCCCGCTCTCGTGGCGGGCAGCCAGACGGTCACGGTGGCGCCGGTCACGGCGCCCGTGACGACCGATCCAGTCAAGGCAACGGATCAAGTCACGACGACCGATCAGGTCACGACGACCGATCCCGTCGCCACGACCGATGTGGTCCCCGTCCCGCCGGCGCTTCTGCCGTAGCGACGGACACGATTGAGACCACCGAGGGCCTGCGCAAGCAGGCCCTCGGTCGTGCTCGAGGCATCACCCGAATGGGGGAACTCCGGGCGGTTCCCCAAATGGGGGATGAGCGCGTGCCCCCTGCAGCCGTAACTTCTCTTGTGGGTGACGTTCTGCGGCCCCGCGCCTGCGGCGCGGAAGGAGAGTTCTGAATGAGTGCGATCCCGAGCGACATACAGCTCGAGACCGAACCGGTCGACCAGACGGGCGAGCGCCGCCATGGCTTGCCCCTGTCGGCGAGCATCTACGAGCTCGTCATCGCAGTCGCGGCGATCGCCGCCGCGGTGCCATTTCTCCTTCGCCTGAACGGTCACACGGCAGGCTGGACGACCTTCGGGATCCTTGCCGCCGGCGCAGCCGCCAGCCACACGTACACGGTGCGCACGGCAAAAGACTCGTCATTCCACACCTCGTGGGTCTTCCTGATCCCGGCCGCGATTCTGCTGCCCCCGGAGCTCGTCGCACTGCTCGGTGTGGTCATGCACATCCCGGAGTGGCTGAAAGAGCGCTTCGCCTGGTACATCCAGACCTTCAACATCTGCAACTACACGCTCGGCAACCTCGCGACGTGGGGCGCAGCGAAGCTCCTGATCGACGCGAACGGCCTGATCCCCGACGAGCACCTGCGCTGGGCCGCTGCGGGTCTCGTCGCCTGCGTCGTTGCCGTCGCCGCGAACCACATCGTGCTCGCGCCGATGGTCACGCTTGCCCGCGGCCACTCGTTGCGCGAAGCCGGCGTCTTCTCGTTCGAGAGCCTCTCGACCGACTTCATCCTCGCGACCCTCGGGCTTGCCGTCGCCGCGTTCTGGGACCTCAACCCATGGCTGATCCCGTTCGCCGTTGCGCCGCTGCTCCTGATCCATCGCTCGCTTGCGATCCCGCAGCTGCAGGCCGAGGCACGCGTCGATCCGAAGACCGGGCTGTTCAACGCGCGGCACTTCGCCGTGGTGATGCAGGAGGAGCTCGGACGCGCGCAGCGCTTCCAGCGGCCGCTCTCGCTGATCATGGCCGACCTCGACCTGCTGCGAGACATCAACAACACCTATGGGCACCTCGCAGGTGACGCCGTGCTGCGCGGCATCTCGGAGGTCTTCCGCCAGCAGCTGCGCCACTACGACGTGCCGGCACGGTTCGGCGGCGAGGAGTTCTCGATCCTGCTCCCCGAGACGCCGCCGGACCAGGCGTACGAGATCGCCGACCGGATCCGCCGCGCGGTCGCCGCGCGGCTGTTCGAGGTCGAGACCTCGAGCGAGCCGATCCGCGCCACGATCTCCATGGGCGTCGCCGGTTTCCCGCGCGACGGCAGCGACATGAACGAGCTCGTCCACCAGGCAGACCTCGCGGTCTACCGCGCGAAGCTGCAGGGCCGCAACCGCGTCCTCGATGCCTCCGACGAGCCGTTGCTCGCCCAGCCGGAGAAGCGGGGCCCGCGTCTCGTCTCGTTGCCCGTGCAGCAGAGCGACCCCGTCCGCCCGCTGCCGGCGGCGACGGAGCTGATCCCCGACGTCGAGCGCCGCCAGGCGGCCCGCCCGCACAACGTTCCGGCCCCGCGCTTCTTCTCGGTCCCGAGGCGCCTCGCACTGCTCGTCGGGCTCGTCGGCCTGCTCGGGACAGCCGCCGGCCTGCTTGCGGCGATCTTCGGCCACTCGCAGGACATCGTCGGTCTCGTGACGATCATCGTCCTCGTCGGCCTTGGTCAGGTGCTCTCGCTCGAGGTCGAGGAGACGGGATCGATCTCGGTCAGCGCCGTCGGCGCGCTTGCGGCCGCGGCCATCATCGGCCCCCGTGCGGCGATCGCGCTCGCGATCACCATGTCGGCCGTCGAGTGGAGCGCCCGCCGGGCCGTGTTCCACCAGCTGCTCTTCAATGTGGGCGCCCTGTCGCTCGCCTCGCTCGCGGCGGCGGCCATCTTCTCCGTCCACCTCTTCTCCGGCGCGCTCGCCACCGGCGTCTTCGTCGCATCCGGTCTGCTCGCCGGCCTCGTGTACATGGTCGTGAACATGGGCCTCGTCTCGATCGCCGTCGGCGTCGAGGGCCGCGAGAGCCCGATGCGCGTCTGGCGTGAGCGCTTCGCGTGGCTGCTACCGCACTACGCCGTCTACGGCTTCATCGCGGCTGTCATCTACGAGGCGTACAAGCCGATCGGCGCCTGGGCGATCGTCGTCTTCGCGCTGCCGCTCTTCCTGATGCGCAAGACGCAGGAGGCCTACCTCAAGCACACGCAGCGCTCCGCGCACAAGCTGCGTGAGGCGGCCGAGACGATCCAGACGCAGAACGTGTCGCTCGAACAGGCGAACAGGCTGCTCAAGGAGCGCTCGACCGCGGCGATGGAGTCCCTCTCGGCGACCGTCGACGCACGCGACGCCTACACCGCAGGCCACTCGCGGCGTGTGCAGCAGCTTGCGCTGGCGATCGGCCGCGAGCTCGGGCTATCGCACGCAGAGCTCGAGCTGCTCGGGCACGCAGCGCTCTTCCACGACATCGGCAAGCTCGGCATCCCGGATGCGATCCTCCTGAAGCCGTCGAGCCTGACGGAGGAAGAGTGGGTCGTCATGGCGAGCCACGCCGCCGAAGGCGCGTCGATCATCAACCGGCTCGGGTTCCTGAGCGACGCCGTGCCCGCGATCCGCCACCACCACGAGCGCTTCGATGGCCAGGGCTACCCCGACGGTCTCTCCGGCGAGGACATCCCGCTCGGCGCGCGGATCATCCACGTCGCGGACGCGTTCGACTCGATGCTCACGACCCGCGTCTACCGCCCGGCCCGCCCGGCGCAGGACGCGCTCCAGGAGCTGCGGCGGATGACCGGCTCCCAGTTCTGCCCGCGGTGCGTGGGCGCACTCGACGCGATCGTCGAGACGGAGATGGGCGACCTCACGGTTCGCCAGCCGTCGCTCGTCGACTGAGGTCGAGCCTCTAGCGCGCACTTGCGCTTTTTCTCGTTCGCTCTACCATTCTTGTTGTGGCACGGAAGCAGCCCTACCGGGCGGTTGCCGGCATCGACCCGCAGGCCCTCGCCGAGTTCCAGGCGGGGATCAGACGGCGGTACACCGACGAGCAGATCCTCGAGGCGCTCCGCGCATCGGCGACCCGCCTCGGCCGCTCACCCACGATGAAGGAGTTCGGCGCCGATCCCGAGGCGGGGATGCACCCGCAGACGGTGATCGAGCACTTCGGGACGTGGAACGCGGCGAAGCGCGCCGCCGGGCTGATGCCCCGCCGCTTTGCGACGCGTGAGGAGCTCGTCGACCAGCTGCGCCGTCTCGGCGAGGAGCTGGGGCGAATCCCGGCGGCCCGCGACCTCGACGACCGCCGGGGGACGATGCCGTCGAAGTCGCTCTACTGGCACACCTTCGGTTCGCTGTCGACAGCGCTCCGCGAGGCGGGCTTCGACGTCGCGGTGGGGGAGGAGCGGCTCGAACGGGCGATCGCCCAGGGCGCGGCGCTTGCGCGTCAGCTCGGCCGGCTGCCGAAGTTCGGAGACTGGCAGGCGGCTCGGCGTGCCGACACGTCGCTGCTCACCGAGTGGCAGGTCTACCGCATGTTCGAGGCGCGCCGTGGCGCCTGGGCGACGTTCCAGTACCTCGTCCGCGAGCGGTTGCACGACGAGGGCGCGACGGTTGAGCCGGACGGTTCAGTGGCGTAGGCTCGACGGAGCCTCAAATTTCAGTGGCGTAGGCTCGACGGAGCCCGCGAACACAGTGACTTAAGCGGCCAACGCCGCGAGCCGGCTCAAGCAGACCTCGCGCTCCTGCGGGGCGCGCACCGTCGGGAGCGGATCGTGCTCGACGTACTCGAGGTCGGGCCGAAAGCGCTCCTTGCGAACGATTCTGCCGTCCTTCAGCGCGAGCAGCATGCCCTCGCGCAGCTCCCGCTTGCGGAGCTTCAAGGGCAGGTACTGCTCGAGCACTTCGAGCGCAACCTTGGTCGAGGCGAAGAAGACGCCCTGACGGGCCTCGCCGATCCAGAGCGGGCGGCCGCTGCCGCGCGCCACGAAGACCACGCCCGGCTCGCGCTCGTCGAACCAGCCGGTCGCCATCGCGCCACGTAGGCGCTCGAGTGCGCGGGCATCGTTCCGCGAGTGGGCTGCGATCGCGAAGATCGCTTCCGAGTCCACGGTCATCCGCGGTTCGGCGCGCGCGCAGGAGTGGGGGGCGAGGAGCTCGTCGTCGTTGGTGATGATCCCGTTGTGGATCCCGACCACCGGCCCGTGGCGCACCGGGTGGTTGTTGGCCGTTATCGAAGGATGCCCCTTGGTGTAGTCCCGGACGTGGACGAGGAGCTGGTTGACCTCCTGGGGCACCGAGACCCGGTCCAGCAGCTGCGATGCGGGCGTGCGCTGCTTGACGACGGTGGCGTAGGTGTCCCCGTCGGCCCGGTAGGCGTAGCCGACGGCGTCGGCGCCCCGTTCGGCGATCGCTGCGAGGAGAGCCTGCGCGGCCAGCGTCCGCTCTAGGTCAGAGCTCGAGCGGAGGCTGTATCCGGCTATGCCACACATGTATCTAATCCTAGGGTCGCAGACGGACGCTGCAACCAGTAATAAGAGACGGACGGGACGTCCCGTAAGTTGGGTATCGGCGAGAACTCTTTACATCTCAAGTTGTTTGACCTCAAGGAGGCCCCTCCTGCAGCCGATAGGGAGGGGGTGGAACAGCCCGTCACCGATGCGCCTGTGGACGTCGATGCGTCCGAGCCTGTGCTCGAGCTGCTGCCGGCGCTCGACGTGGTGGACGAGGTCGACGTCGACGAAGAGCCCGACAACGCGTTCCTGAGCGAGGCGGACCGGCTCCAGACATCCGATCCGCTGAAGCTGTACGTCCGCCAGATCGGCGACGGCCGGCTCCTGACGCCGGCGGAGGAGCGCGAGCTCGCCCGCCGCAAGGATCTCGGCGACGAGGCCGCCAAGCGCCGGCTGATCGAGTGCAACCTGCGGCTCGTGATGTCGATCACGCGGAACTACACGAAGGCAGGCGTCCCGCTGCTCGACCTGATCCAAGAAGGGAACATGGGCCTGATCCGGGCAGTCGAGAAGTTCGACTACAAGATGGGCTACAAGCTTTCGACGTACGCGACGTGGTGGATCCGCCAGGCGGTGACCCGCGCGCTCGCCGACCAGGGCCGCACGATCCGGCTCCCGGTGCACGTCGCCGAGCAGGTGCGCCGCGCGATGCGCTCGCGCCGCCAGCTCACCCAGAAGTTCAACCGTGACCCGACGGTCGAGGAGATCGCGAAGGACTCAGGCTTCCCGGTCGAGCGCGTGCGCGAGCTCTTCAGCCTCGTCGAGGATCCCGTCTCGCTCGAGACTCCCGTCGGCGACGGCGAGAGCATGGTCGCCGACCTGATCGAAGACTTGAAGTCGGAGGCGCCCGATACCGCGCATGCCGATAGCGCCCGGGCGCTCGAGCTCGGTGTCGCGATCGAGCGTCTGAACCCGCGGATGAAGCATGTCGTCCTTCGGCGCTTCGGCCTTGACGGCCAGCCACCGCAGACGCTTGAAGAGGTCGGCAACGATCTCGGCGTCACGCGCGAGCGCGTCCGCCAGCTGGAGACGCGCGCCCTGCGCGAGCTCCGCACGGTCGCGCCGGGGCTGCAGCTCTACCTGCGGACCTAGCCGCTGTGACGAACGGCTTGTAACAGTCTGTTACAAGCTCCGACGCGCGCAGGCGGCGCGGGAGGGCGCGCTTGTAACAGGCTGTTACTTAGTACTTAGGAGGTGTAGGCGACGGACTCCATCTCGTGGAGCGTCGAGAGGCGCTTCAGCGCCTCGACCTCGATCTGCCGGACGCGTTCGCGCGTCAGGCCCAGGCGGCGGCCGATCTCCTCGAGCGTCTTCGGCTCCGAATCGTCGAGGCCGTAGCGGAGGATCACGACCGCGCGGTGGCGCTCGGGCAGCGAATGCAACGCGTCTGCGAGCGTCTGAGAGCGGAGCGAGTCCTCGACCTGCTCGTCGGGCAGCGGGCCCTCGCCGGCGACGAAGTCACCGAGCACGGCGTCGTCGGCCTCGCCGACCGGGGCATCGAGCGACGTCGACGCGCGGGCGGCCGCCTTGACCTCCTTGGCCTGCTGCAGCGGGAGGTTCGCCTCCTCGGCGATCTCCTCGAGCGTCGGCTCGCGACCGAGCACGGCCCATAGGGAGCGCTCGGCGCGGTTCATCTTCTGCATGCGCTCGACGATGTGGACGGGCATGCGGATCGTCCGCGCCTTGTCGGCGAGCGCCCGCGCGACGGCCTGACGGATCCACCAGGTCGCGTACGTGGAGAACTTGTAGCCGCGGCGCCAGTCGAACTTCTCGACGGCGCGGATCAGGCCGAGGGTGCCTTCCTGGATCAGGTCGAGGAACGGCAAGCCCTGGTTGCGGTAGTTCTTGGCGATCGAGACGACCAGGCGCAGGTTGGACTGGATCATCCGGGCCTTCGCCGCCATGTCCTCCTTCTCAATCTTCTTCGCGAGCTCGACCTCCTGGGCGGCGGTGAGCAGCGGGTGGCGGCCGGCCTCGCGCAGAAAGAGCTGCAGCGCGTCGGTCGTCGTCTCCCAGGAGATCTGGAGCGGCTGCGGCTGGGCCTTCTCGGGTTCCGGTTCAGGCTCCGGCTGCGCCTGAATCTCACCGTCCTCGTTCACGTCCATGATCACGTCGATCTGGCGCGTCTCGAGCTCGCGGTAGACGGCGTCGGTCTCGAGCGCATCGAGGTTCAACGGCTCGAGCACGTCGTTCAGCTCCGACTGCAGGACGTTTCCGCGTTCCTCCGCTGCGTCGACCAGCTGTCGCAGGTCGTCGCTGAACAGGAGGATGTCTGTCTCCGTCGCCACGCAGAGCTTGTCTAGCCACTGCTCGAAGGACCGAAACCACCCGTTTCAGTGAATCTCACGAATGCACGAGAGTCAACGTTATGGAAAGCTGAAGGAGAAACCTCCATCCGGCCCGAATGCTGGGATCCGGTGATGATGGCAGCCGTCCCGCCCCTCCAGGGCTCGAGCATTGCGGGAACGGATTTCACGATCGCTGAGTGGGTCGATGACGGCGAGAGCTCCGCGGACCGGCCGATCGCGCCGGCGCACGTGCACTTCGAGGACGACGAAGCCTGGTACGTGCTCGAAGGCGCGCTCGGGTTCCGCCGCGGCGGCGAGCATCTGGAAGCGCCCGCCGGCGCCGCAGTCCTCGTGCCGCGCGGCGTCGTGCACACCTTCTGGAACGCCGGCGGCGGCCGCTGCCGCTATCTGATCGTTCTCACCCCGCGCCTCGCCGCGCTGCTCGCCGGCCTCCACGAGCCGGGCGTCGACATCCCGAAGCTCTTCGCCCGCTACGCCTCCGCACTGGCCGAGTAATCATCCACAGGGTTGTCCCCAGGCGCGTGGAAAGACCGTGGAAATGTGGACAATTTCCTGTGCGCAAAATGCGCGCTTTTCGCGACGGCGGGACTTGCCCGGGAGCTCGCCGGCGGGTTAGGTTGCTCTTGCACCGAGCACGGAGCGCGAGTAGGTCGAAGCAGCTCCCGAGGGCAGTAGGCGGAAGCCGAAGGTTCCCGGGAGATGTGGACAAAAGCGCAACCGGCTCGGTGAATTTTTTTGGTCCGGTTTCTTTGGAGTACAGAGCACGAACGCCTAGTTCGTGCTGCGCTCGAAGAAGTTTTCGCAAATTGCGCGCATCGCGCTTTCCGCACCCTTGCGTGCCGGCAGGGCGCGCTCTAAGTTCCCTCTTGCACCGAGCACGGAGCGCGAGTAGGTCGAAGCAGTTCCCGAGGGCAGTAGGCGGAAGCCGAAGGTTCCCGGGAGGTGCGGACGAAAGCGCAACCGGCTCGGTGAATTTTTTTGGTCCAACGCCGTCGCGCCTCCCGCAGCCCGTGTCTGCCTCTGTCGCTAGGATCGCGCGCGATGCACCTCCGCCCTCCGTCGATCGATCACGGCATCACGTCGTTCCTCTGGGCCCTCTTCTTCGGGCTCTTCATCTGGATCGGCGGGCAGGCCGTCGGCTTCGGCGGCGCCGTGACGTTCATCGCCGGGTGCGTCGGCGGCTTCCTGATCTTCCTCTTCGTCCGCGTCTACGGCGAAGACGAGCCGCGCCGGCCCGTCTGACCGCCGGTCAGCGCGAACACGAGCAGCCGCGTCAGCTCGCCCCCGAGCTTGTGCTCGAGGCGCGTGTAGGCACTCTCCCGGTCGTCGGCGACGGCGGAACAGTGCACGAGGAGCAACGCGGCTCCCCGCATCGGCTGCGGCTGGAGGACACTCATTGGTAGACCCAGGTCAGTTATCGACGCGAAGGCTGCGCCGTGAATCCCTGGCGGGAGGGAACGCGCTACTCAAGTCCGAGGCGGCGGGCGTCGAAGGCGCCCGACCAGAGCTCCTCCTGGAACTCGGCCATCGTCGCAGCCGCGTCACTCGCGAAGAGGTGTTGCACAACCCCCACCTCACGGTCGTTCACGAAAGGCACGTCGACGTGCGCGCGCGAGACCAGGTTCACCGACACCCTTCCGCACGCCGGGCAGCGCACGGCGAGTCCCACGCGCTCGCCGCTCGCGGCAGGCGCGAGCAACTTGAATGCCGACGGGAACACCGGACGTGGGCGCTCCTCCGGCCAGCAGAAGAAGCTCCACGGCCACTCCCCCGCCTTGATCCGCGACGCCGCCAGCTCTCCGAACTCGCCCGCGATCGCCTCGATGCGTGAGGTCATCAGGTTGACGTACTGCGTGTCGTCGTGAAGGCCGAGGGGCGCCCAGTCGAGATCCTCGTGCGTGACAAGGCCTGGATGGTCATCCCCGCATCCACATTCGAACTCGACGCGGAAGACGGCCGGATGCTGTGCGCCCGGAAGTTGTTCGAGCCGGCGGAACCGTGACAGTCGCACGTGCGTCTCACCGTGGATCGGACAGTTGAACGTGTAGGACGCGGTGAGCGTGTCGTACATGAGGACGTATTACCCCATGTACCGGACGCTCCCGACACTGAACCAAGGGTCAGTAGGTGATCAGTGCGTGCACGTCGGTGCCCTCGAGACGCTTGCGGCCGTCGAGGAACGTCAGCTCGATGATGAAGCAGGTGCCGACGACCACACCGCCCAGCTGCTCCACGAGTTTCATGATCCCTTCGACCGTGCCGCCGGTCGCGAGCACGTCGTCGTGGATCACCACCCTCGCGCCGTCCGGGATCAGGTCCGGGTGGAGCTCGAGCGAGTTCTGGCCGTATTCGAGCGCGTAGGTGACGCTGATCGTCTCGGGCGGGAGCTTGCCGGGACGCCGGGCCGGCACGAAGCCCACACCGGCCTGCGCCGCGATCGCCGCGCCGAGGATGAACCCCCGCGCCTCGGCACCGATCACGATGTCGCACTCCTTCTCCGTGACCCAGGTCGCGAGCTGATCGACCGTCTCGCGCAACGCCTGCGGATCGGCCAGCAACGGAGTGAAATCTTTGAACCCCACGCCGGGGGTCGGGAAGTCTTGGACTTCCCGAATCTTCGAGCGGAGGTCGATCACTGCGCGAAGTCTCGCAGGTCGCGCCAGAACAGGAGCGATGACAACTCGCTCGCGAGATCGGCGAGCTGTTGGAGATCGCGGAGCGCGGTCTCGCGGCGCTCCGGATTGCGTGCGCGCAGCGAGCCCGCGACGAGCTGTTCGATCAACGCCGCCTGCCGTCCCGTTGCGGTGCGGAACGTGCGCAGGTTCCGGGGGTCGACGCCGTAGCGCATCAGCTGCGCACACGTGGCGGCGACGTCAATGTCGGATTCGAGGTACCGCTTGTCGCGCGCACTGCCATGCGGCGCAAGCAGACCGTATTCCTCGAGCTCCTTCGCGAGCCCGGGATCGATGCCGGCGCGCTCGCACAGCTCGTCGAGCTCGATCGTCTCCTCCTCCGCACCGAGCGCGGTCGGGCGGCGGCGCTTGCGTTCCTTCTGCCCGGGCGCATCGAGCTCGTCACGGATCACGCGCAGCGGCAGGAACTCGTCGCGCTGCAAGCGCAGGATCGTCTGCAACCGCTCGAGGTCCGCCTCGCTGAACAAGCGGTAGCCGCCCTGCGTACGTCGCGGCGTCAGCAGCCCCTCGTCCTCGAGGTAGCGGATCTTCGAGATCGAAATGTCCGGGAACTCGGCGGTCAACCGCCGGACGACCTCGCCGATACGCAGGAGCCGTTCGCGCTGGGAGGCCGTCGTCGTCATGCGATGAACGTCATCCGGTACTTGCCGATCTGCAGCTCGTCGCCCTCCGTCAGCGGTGCGTTGTCGATCCGCTTGCGATTGACGAACGTGCCGTTGAGCGAGCCTTGATCCTCGACGTGGAACTTGCCGTTCTCGCGAACGAGCACCGCGTGGTTGCGCGACACGGTGACGTCGTCCAGGAAGATCTCGCAGTCGGGCGAGCGGCCAATCCGGGTGCGATCGCCGGTCGGCTTGAAGCTCTCCCCCGCCCTGCCACCGCCTGCGCGCACGACGAGCGCCGGCCCTTCCAGGCCGAAGTCCTCGTGCTCGAGGTGATCGCCGACCTCCTCCGGAGAGAAGGTCTGCGTCGTCTCCGCGGGTGATTCGCCCCGTGAGAGGAGCGCACCGCAGCGCGAGCAGTAGTTCGCGGACTCCGGGTTCTGGAAGCCGCATTCCTGGCAGTAGACAACGCTCACGCTCTTGGCGCCGCCTTGCCCGTCAGGATCTCCGTCAGGCGATCGACGTCGACCTGGTCGAGCACGCTGCGACCGCCCGACTTCTGCAGCCGTGCGACGAGCTCTGCGCGCAGGATGTCGATCTTTCCGTGCAGCAGGCGGCGCTGATAACTGACCTCGCGTTCCTGCTGCTCGAGCTCTTCAATCAGGCCCTTCAGCGCTGAATCTTCCAGCGAGCCAAGATCAGGGAGCGGTTCCACGATTGCTGCCGCCTTTCGTCGTCGGTCTGAGGCTGCCCTGGTTCGGGACACTCTGATTCCAGCAGAGGCTGCCGGAACCGTCAACCTCAGCTTAAGGGTTCAGCTGCGGGCGCCGATCTCCTCCCGCTCGATCACGTCCGTGACGAGCGTTCGGAGCTCACGTTCCAGGTCTTCGGAAGATTCGGTCGTATCGCCCTCCGCGTAGAGGTGGATCACGGGCTCATCCGCGTCCGGCAGCACCTGCACCCAGCCGCGCTCGTCGAAGATCTTGATGCCGTCGGTCACATCGACATCGCCCTCCGCGTAGCGCTCGTTGAGCACGCGCATGACCGTTCCTTTCAACGCCCACGGGCACTGCACCTGCCTGTGGATCAGGGTCGGGCGCGGCAGCTGTGAGACGAGCGTCGACAGCGGCTGCTCGACAGCAGCCAGCAGCTCGAGGAGCTTGCAGAGCGACGCGATCGCGTCGTAGGCGGGCAGAAAGCCCGGGAAGACGTAGCCGCCGCCCGGAGCGCCGGCGAAGATCACGCCGTCCCCGGTCGCCGCCTGCGTCAGTCCCGAAAGCGAGGCTTGTGTGCGCACGACCTGGAACCGGTCGCCGACGACCTCCTCGACCTGGCTCGTCGCCGTGATCGGGACGGCGATCGTGCCGCCGGCCCCCCTCAGGGCGATCAGGTGCAGGAAGAGCAGGAGCGCCTGGTCCGGGCGGATCTCGCGACCGGTCTCGTCGATCAGGAAGAGGCGCTCGGCGGAGCGGTCGAAGACCGCGCCGAAGGTCGCGTCGACCGCGGGCACGAGACGCCGCGCCTGGTCGACCGTCTCGGCGATGTGAACCGGCGCGGTTCCCGAGTCGGATTCGAAGGCGTGTGACGTGATCGCTTCGACCCCGAGCGGGCCGAGGACGAGTGGCAGCACGTAGGTTCCGGCCGAGTAGCCGTAGTCGACGATGATCCGGAAGCCGTGGTCGCGGATCGCCCGCACGTCGAGGTCGGCCAGCAGATCGCTCGCGTAGCTCTCGCGCGCACGCGCCGGATAGTTGACCGAGCCGACGGCGCCGAACGGCACGCGCCGCAGCTCCTGGCGGATGAAGTGCTTCTCGACTTCCTTCTGCATCGCGACCGACATTGCGACGCCGGGCCGCTCGAACAGCCTGATCTGCACCGCCTCTGGATCGATCGTCGACGCGCCGATGTGGAGCGCGGCGTCGTAGCCCTGCGTCTTCAGAAGGTGCTTGCCAACGGGAGCAGGGAGCGTTCGCAGATCCGAGACCTGCACACCTGTCGAGTTGAGGCCGGAGATCAGTGCGCGCTTGATCATCCGGTACGCGGGCGCGCTTTCGCGG
>DATBDB010000046.1:0-25350 GCA_036270155.1 Gaiellaceae bacterium | reverse complement strand
CGGCGCGCGAGATCACGTCGCCTTCCGACACCGTCCAGCTTCGATCGGGGTCGACGAGCACGACGTCGGCGTCCGCCCCCACGCGCAGCGACCCTTTCGTCGGCCACAGCCCATACGCGCGGGCGGGCGCCTCGGCGTACGTCTCTGCGACGAGCTCGTAACTGATCTTGCCCGCATGCGCCGCATCCAGAAGCACCGAGAACGTCGTGTCGATCCCGGGCAGTCCGAAGTGGACGTCCCAGATGTCACCGCCCGTCTTCTGCTCGGCGGTAGACGGCGCGTGGTCGCTGGAGATGTGATGAATGCGCCGCTCGGCAAGCGCGTCCCACATGCGCTCGAGGTCCCGTGAGCTGCGCGCACGCGCGGGATGCGTGAACTTCCGGAACGGGCCGAGCTCGAGCAGCTCCTCCTCGCGCAGCAGGAAGTACTGCGGGCAGCTCTCGATGAGGATGTCCGCGCCTTCCGCACGCTCGCGCTCGACCAGCCGCAGGATCTCGGGGTTGCTCGCGTGGGCGACGACGACGGACGCCCCCGTCCAGCGCGCAAGGAACGACGTCACGAGGGTGGCGGTCGCCTCGGCCTCGCGGTTCCGCCATTCGCACACGATCGCCGGGTCGCGCCGGCCGGCGGCGCGGAGACTCTCCTCCCAGTAGCCCGTGATCGATTCGTCCTCGCAGTGGACGAGGCACCGTGCCCCGACGGGAGCCGTCCTGCGGAAGAGCTCGAGCAGGTGCGCAGCGTCGAAGCCGGGAACGCCGTGGGTCGTGCAGGTGAACGCCTTGAGGTACGTCACGCCCGCTTGCCAGAGCGCCGCCGCCTGGTCGATCTGGTCGGGCCACGCGTGCGCGGCGAGGCCGTAGTCCACGACTGAGCGGTTTTGCAGATGTTCGAGCTTGGCGGTCAGCTCGTCGACCGTTCGAACCGGCCGCGCATGCGTGTGCTCCACCACGGTCGTGACACCTGCGCAGGCCGCCGCCGTCGTGCCCGTCGGGAAGTCCTCGCGGGTCGCATCGCCCGGGTCCATGAAATGGACGTGGGTGTCGATCATCCCGGGGAACACGAGCAGGCCGCCGGCGTCGACCTCGGTCGCGGCCGTCAGCGCCTCCCCCGTGACTGCGGCCACACGACCGTCGGTGATGTAGACGTCGGCGTACCGGCTTCCCGCGCCGGAGACAACCCGGCCGCCGCGAATCGCGAGGTCGTAGCTCACGCCGCCGGGGCCGTTCTCGACTGGACCCCGAGCATGTACTCCGCAACGTCGAGCGTCGCGGCGAGCATGGTCTTGGCGGAAAGGCTCGGGTCACCGATCGTCGCGGCGAGCTCCATCCCGTCGACCAGGGCGAGCAACATGTCGACGGCTGCCTGGCCGTCGATCCGAGGGTTCAGCTCACCGGAGGCGACGCCCTCTGCGATCGCGGCGACGAGCGGCGCGCGCCACACGTCCTGGACGCGCAAGGCCTCGCGCTGCAGCCGCGGGTCGCGGCTTGCGGCGGCACAGAGGTCGAGCCAGGTCGCGGCGCGATCGCGAAGGCCAACGTGGTCGAACGCAAAGCTGAGCATCTGCCGGATGCGGTCCCACGCGGAACCGCCCGGCTCGGCGCTTTCGGCGAAGCGGTGGGCGCGTTCGCCACACGCGGCGGCGAAGGCCTCGCGCCCGAGCTGCTCACGGGTCTCGAAGTAGTGCTGCAGGAGGCCGATCGAGACACCGGCTTCCTCCGCGACGTCACGGAGCCGCATCCGCTCGAAGCCGAGGCGCCGGAGCGCTCGCACCGCCGCCTCGAGCAACTCGGCCCGACGCTCGTCAGCCGCGACAAGGGGTGCGCTGACCACGCTCCGATAATAACGTATTGTTGGCGCGTGCTTCAGGTCGGCGGTGGATCGTGAACGAGCGCGCCCGGGTCGTGGTGATCGGCGGCGGAATCGCCGGCTGCAGCCTCGCCTACCACCTGACGAAGCTCGGGTGGTCGGACGTGACCGTGATCGAGAAGGGCGAGTTGACGAGCGGATCCACCTGGCACGCCGCCGGTCTCTGCACGCAGCTCAACCCGAGCTTCAACCTGACCAAGCTGCTGATGTACAGCCTCGACCTCTACGGGTCACTGGAAGAAGAGACCGGGCAGGCGGTCTCCCTCCACCGCAACGGCAGCCTCCGCCTCGCGACCACGCAGGACCGGCTGGACGAGTTCCGGCAGCGGCAATCGATGGCGAAGGTGCTCGGCCTCGAGGTCGAGCTCGTCGGGCCGGACGACGTCGAGCGGCTATTCCCGCTGCTGCGGCCGGAGGGCATCCTCGCCGGGGCGTACCTCCCGACCGACGGCCACGTCGATCCGAGCAGCGTCACGTTCGCTCTCGCGGCCGGCGCACGAACCGGCGGGGCGACCTTCCGCCGGCACACGGCCGTGCTCGGGATCGAGCCTCGAGCCGGCGAGTGGCTGGTGCGCACGACCGGAGGCGACATCGAGGCCGAGATCGTCGTCAACGCAGCCGGACAGTGGGCGCGCGAGATCGGCGAGCTCGTCGGCGTGCACCTCCCGATCGTGCCCCTGCAGCATCAGTACCTCGTCACCGAAGGGCTCCCCCAGCTCGCCACGCCGCACACTGAGCTGCCGGTGCTGCGCGATCCCGACCACTCGTACTACGTCAGGGAGGAGGGCGACGGGCTCATCGTCGGCCCCTTCGAGCCGAGCCCGCTCACGTGGGCGCTCGACGGCGTTCCCCTCGACTTCGACCAGCAGCTTCTCCCGCCGAACCTCGACCAGATCGAGGGCGTGCTCGAAGCGGCCGCAACCCGAATCCCAGGCCTGCTCGACGCAGGCATTCGCTCGATCGTCAACGGGCCGGACGGCTACACGCCGGACGGACGCTGCCTGATGGGCGAGGTGCCGGGACTGCGGAACTTCCACGTCCTTGCCGGCTTCAGCATCTTCGGGATCGTCTTCGGCGGCGGCGCCGGCCGTTACGCCGCGGAGTGGATCGTGGACGGACAGCCGAGCGACAACATGTGGGAGCTCGACGTGCGGCGCTTCGGCGCGTATGCCGAACCGAAGCAGTACGTCGCAGCACGAGCGTGCGAGGTCTACGAGCGCGAGTACGCGATCCACTACCCGCACGAAGAGCTTCCCGCCGGCAGGCCGCTGAAGACGAGTCCCCTCTACGAACGGCTCGCCGGCCGCGGCGCCGTCTACGGCGCGCGGTTCGGTTGGGAAAGGCCGCTCTGGTTCGCGCCGGAGGGCGTCGAGCGCGCCGACGACCACACGTTCCGCCGTCCGAGCTGGCTCGCGCATGTCGCCGCCGAGTGCCAAGGCGTGCGCGAGCGCGTCGGGGTGCTCGACCAGACGAGCTTCGCCAAGTACGAGCTCTCGGGCCCCGGTGCACGCGCGCTACTCGACCGCCTCTGCGCGAACACCCTTCCCGCTGCGACGGGCCGGATCTCGCTGACGCAGATGTGCACGCCGCGCGGCGGCATCGAGTGCGATGTCACCGTGACGATGCTCGCCGACGACCGCTTCTACGTCGTCTCCGCAGCGGCGACCGAAACACATGACCTCGCCTGGATCGAGAAGCACGCACCGGGCGACGGTTCTGTCCTCGTCGACAACGTCACGTCGAAGGTGGGCGTGCTGACAATCGCGGGGCCGCGCTCGCGTGAGCTGCTGCAACGGATCAGCAGCGCCGATTTCTCCGACCAGGGCTTCCCGTTCTTCCGCGGGCGCGAACTGAGCATCGGCTCCGTCCCCGTTCGCGCGTTGCGACTCTCGTACGTCGGGGAGCTCGGATGGGAGTTGCACCACGCTCTCGACGACCAGCTGGAGCTGTACGAGCTGATCGTCGAGGCGGGCCGCGACCTCGGCCTCGTCGACTTCGGCTACAGGGCCCTCGAGGCGATGCGGCTCGAGAAGGGCTACCGCCTGTGGGGCGCCGACATGAGCGCGGATTGGACGCCGTTCGAGGCGGGCCTCGACCGCTTCGTCAAGCTTGAGAAGGGCGAGTTCATCGGCCGCGACGCCCTGCGTGCCCAGCGCGAACGAGGCATCGATTGGCAGCTCTCGTGCCTCGAGGTCGATCACGCCGCGACGATCCCCTACACCGGCGAACCCGTTTTCGACGGAGACGAGATCGTGGCGTACGTGATGTCAGGCGGCTACGGGCCAACGGTCGGGGCAAGCATTGCGTTCGCCTACCTCCCTA
This sequence comes from Gaiellaceae bacterium, assembly GCA_036270155.1. Lineage (GTDB taxonomy): Bacteria > Actinomycetota > Thermoleophilia > Gaiellales > Gaiellaceae > PALSA-600. The sequence goes on along the minus strand of DATBDB010000046.1, from coordinate 21,162 downwards.
CGGCGCTGGCGCACCCAGGCACCGGCCTCGCGATCGAGCTTCTCGGCGAGCGCGTCGGAGCGACGGTCGTGCAGGCGCCGCTCTTCGATCCCGAGAACGCCAAGCTCAGGAGCTAGCCGAGCGCGACGATCAGCGTGCCCGGGGCAGCGATCACCCGGATCGGACGAAGAAGCCCCTCCACTCGGGCGAGACAATCGTTCGTTAAGTCGGATGGCGCAGCCCCTGACTCTACGAGCGTCGGTTCTCCGTGCGAACAGTCGACTCAGATAGATCCAGGTCGCATGCACGGGCGAGGCGGCACGCGCATCTCAGTGCGGAGGAGCGGGTCGCGCGTGGGAAGACTGCGCGCCAGACGGCGCCGAGGTCGGCCCACGGGGCGTGGCTACCCGCAGCCGACCGGCTCGATCCCACCGCGTTGCTCACGGAGCAGTCCAAGAACCGCGTGCCCGAGCTCGTCCCAATCCGTTACGGGCGGATGCTCGTCTCACCGTTCGCGTTCTACCGCGGTGCAGCGCTGGTCATGGCAGCGGATCTGGCGTCGACGTCACGATCCGGCATCAACGTGCAGCTCTGTGGAGACGCACACCTGTCCAACTTCGGGGTCTTCGGTTCGCCCGAGCGGAAGGTGTTGTTCGACATCAACGACTTCGACGAGACACTCCCTGGCCCATGGGAATGGGACGTGAAACGACTCGCCGCAAGCATCGAGGTCCTCGGCCGAGAGCGCGGGTTCTCGCCCGTCGACCGTCGCGCCATCGTCATCGCCTGTGTGCGCGAATACCGCGAAGTGATGCGGCGCGCAGCAAGCATGGGGACCCTCGACGCCTGGTACGACCACATGGATATCGAGCAGGTCATGAGTTGGGTTCGCACTGAGGTCGCTGAAAAGCGGCTTGGCAAGAAGGACGCGAAGCGCGCGGAGCAGGATGTTGCGAAGGCCAGGACCCGGGACAGCACGAGGGTCTTCGCGAAACGGGCCGTGGAGATCGACGGCGCGCTGCGGATCGTGGCCGACCCGCCGCTCGTCGTGCCGATCGACGAACTGACCCTTCCCGGCAACGACGGAGACGCCTTGGAGAAGTTCATGCAATCGCTGGTTCAGAGATACCGACGATCGCTTGCCGACCACCACCATCCCATCGAAGAGTTCGAGTACGTCCACACAGCGCGCAAAGTCGTCGGCGTCGGCAGCGTCGGCAGCCGGGCCTGGATCCACCTCCTGGTCGGCCGCGATGACCGGGATCCCTTGTTCCTGCAATCGAAGGAAGCGCAGCCCTCGGTGCTCGAGCGGTTCGTCGGCCAGAGCGAGCATGGTCACCAGGGCCGCCGGGTCGTGATTGGCCAGCGGCTGATGCAGGCAGCCACCGACATCTTCCTGGGGTGGATCCGCGTCACGGGCCTCGACGGCCAGATCCGCGACTACTACGTTCGTCAGTTTCACGACTGGAAGGGAGGCGCCCAGGTGGAGAACCTCCTGGTGCCCGGCGCGACCGCTTACGCGCGGCTGTGCGGAGCAACGCTCGCTCGCGCACATGCCCGTTGGGGCGACCGAATCGCGATCGCCGCATACCTCGGCGCCGGGAGCGCGTTCGATCGGGCGATCGCGGACTTCTCGGCGACGTACGCCGACCAGAATGAGCGCGACTACGAAGCGTTTGTCGAAGCCGTGAGGGTGGGCCGGCTCACGGCGCACGAGGGCTTGTAGCCCAATCGCCTGACGCGCGTGCATCGCAGCCGTTTCGCCCGGATTGGGTGAGTGCGACCGATGCGGCGACCGCGAAGATGGGTGCGTCATGGACCGCAACACCAAAGCACCCGACTTCCCGATGCCGGTCGTCGGCTGGCGGACCTGGCTCGCATCCCCGCGGGGGAGCTCATGCGCGTTGCGCAGTCCCTTCCAGCGTGCGACGTGGCCGATGTACGAGCCGCTGGAGGCGCGGTGCACAATCCCGCGAATCCGGTGGCCCCGCCGGCCACCGCACCACGCGCCGCAGTTCACGTGTGAGTGCGGGATCTACGCGGCGGTGTGGCGGTCGTTCGCCCCGCAATTCGGACTCGGCATCGCGTGCAACGGTCTTCCTGTGCTCGGGGAGGTCGCCCTCTGGGGTGACGTCGTCGAGGCCGAGCGTGGCTGGCGCGGGCAGTACGCATACCCGGCACGACTCTTCGTCCCCATGATCGACCGCAAAGAGGATCAGGCGTTCGACATCGCTGAGGGACTGCGCGGATACGGTGTCGAGGTCACGGTCGTCGCCGGGACGGACGCGCGCGACATCCTCGTCGCTGTCGAGAAAACCCGGCGCGCGGCACCCGTCGTGTCCGATTCAGTCCCCTTCGGCCAGGACTCCGAGACCGACGACTGAGCTGCAACGCAGCGCCAGTTCGAGGGTGTTGTTCGCCGGGGATCACCCCCATGAGACGATGCGGGCGAAGCCGCGCGCAGACCACCATGCCGCTATGGAGTCCGAATCGCTCGGGGCTAAATTCTGGCTGTTGCTCATCGGCGGGGTCCTCGCCGGCGGGCTCGCCATGGTCGTCATCTTCAGCCTCTGGGGCCTCGCCTGGTACGCATGGGGCGGGGTGGCAGCGACGGCGCTCATCATCACCGCGATCGTCGTCGTCGCCTGGGGCGCGGACCGAATCGTCGACCGGAAACGGAACGGCGGCGGGGACGATGCGGAATTCATCCCACGCGAGGCCGACGTATCGGTACGGCAGCAAGCCGCCGGAGATCGCGGCCGGATCCAAGCCTGAGGCCATTGGTCTCACCAGGGCTGCTCGTCACGCGGGTCGTCTTCTGACGACGATCGTCGATCGACCCCCACGTCGCCGAGTGCCCGCCCGATCGCTTCGAGCCGCCTGTCGATCTCGTCGAGCCGCGCTGTCAGCGCCTCCGCGCCGGGCGGGACTTCTCCGAGCTCACGCTGGGCACGCGCGACGAACGTCGAGGTGATCGAGGCGGTGACGACGGCGAGGAACGCGATCCCCTGCAGCATCACGACGGCGCCGATCAACCGGCCGGCGACCGTTTTCGGCGTCACGTCGCCGTAACCGACGGTGGTCGCGGTCTGGACCGCCCACCACAGGCCGAGCCAGATATTCGGGAAGTCTTTCCGGTCGACGAGCCACATCGCCACCGCGGCCACCGCGACGATCGTCGCGTTCGCGGCCACGATGACCGATACCGCAGCCCGAATGGACGGGGGGTTGCTGAGGAATCGTTTCGCCCTCCACCGCAGGTACGCGCGCGTCGGGCGCCGTCCGAATGCGGGGCGCGCGCTCGTCACATGACTCCTTCCTCTCGGCTGCGCTCGTCAGGCTGCGGAAACCAACTCGAGCCCGCGGGCGTCGAGGCTGACGACGGTTCCTGTCTCTTTGCGCAAGAGCGCTTCCACGTCGGAGATCGATCCGATCACGGCTGTGCCGCCTGCCTGCTCTACGAACGAGCACGCAGCACGGACCTTCGGGCCCATGGATCCCTCCGCAAACTCCGCGACGGCCAGCGCGCGCGGCGTCGCGCGGCGGATCTTGCGCTGGTTCGGTGCCCCCCAGTCGGCATAGACGGCGTCGACATCCGTCGCGATGATCAGGGCGTCGGCCTGAAGGTCGACGGCGAGCAGCGCGCTCGCGAGATCCTTGTCGATGACGGCCTCAACGCCGACGAGCCGCCGGCCCGCCGGCACTCGATCGTCGATGTACATCGTCGGGGTGCCGCCACCGCCTGCGCAGATGACGACATAGCGCAGCTCGAGCAGCGCGTCGATGATCGAGGTGCCGAGGATGCGCTTCGGCAGCGGCGAGGCGACGACGCGGCGATAGCCGGTGCCGTCGGGCTCGAACGTCCATCCCTTCTCCCGCCGGAGCCTCTCTGCCCCGTCGAGGGTGTAGATCGGCCCGATCGGCGTCGTCGGGTCGGCGAACGCCGGGTCGTCGCGATCAACCTCGATCATCGTCAGCAACGTTGCGAGCCCGATCTCGAGCGGCAACGCGTTACCGAGCTCCTGCTGGATGATGTAGCCGATCATCCCCTCTCTCTGCGCGCCGAGGACGTCCAACGGGTACGTCTCGACCGCTGCGTAGGCGCTGCCCTGGGGGGTGAGAAGGTCGACCTGCGGACCGTTGCCGTGAGAGAGCACGAGCTCGTGCTCGCGCGCGAGCGGGGCGAGCGCCCGGCATGCGACCCGGGCGTTCTCCCGCTGGTTCTCCGCGCTCAGTTCCTGCCCCCGCGGGAGGATCGCGTTTCCTCCAAGGGCAACGACGATACGCATCTCAGACTCTCTCGGCGAGGTTCAGGAAACTGCGGTCGTGTAGCTGTACGACCGTGCTCATACCGCTCTCCTTTTCAGGCGTCCCGGGCGATGGGGCAGGTCATGCAGTGGCCGCCGCCGCGCCAGCGGCCAAGCTCCTGCCCCGCGATTGCGTGTACTTCGATGCCGGCCTTCGCGAGCTTCACGTTCGTCGCCTCGTTCCGCTCGTAGGCGATGACAACGCCCGGCGCGAGGGCCACGACGTTGTTGCCGTCGTCCCACTGGTTGCGCTCCGCCTCGAACTCGTCGCCCCCGGTCGGCACCACGGTGAGCTCCTCGAGCCCGAGCGCGTCACGCACTTCGTCGACGAACGGCCGCTCGCTGATCTCCGCCGTGACGCCGCCGTCGCCATCCGGCCGGTAGAGCACGGGTAGCAGCTGCGACACGACCGGAATGTAGGCGGTCGCGATCGTTCTGTCGCAGAAGGTAAAGACGGTGTCCAGGTGCGCCGCCGCGCGCTCCCTCGGCATCAGCGCGCCGATGACGAGCCGCGCCGCGCCTCCCGCGAACAGGTTCTTGGCGAGGATGCTCACCGCCCGCGCCGTCGTCCGCTCGCCCTGCCCGACGAGGACGACGCGGTCGCCGACCGGCATGATGTCGCCGCCTTCGATCGACGCGCCTCCCCAGTCGTGGTCGACCCCGCCGAACCAGATCGGGAAGTCCGCCTGCGCGAACCGCGGGTGGAAGCGGTAAACCGCCTCGACGTTCAGCGTCTCGTGCTTACGGGCGGGCCAATACATGCGGTTGATCGACACGCCGCCGTAGATCCACGCGCTCGTGTCGCGCGTGAAGAGGTGATTCGGGAGAGGCGCGATCACGAAGTCGGTGTCGCGCATCGCGCGACCGACGACCGACCTGATCTCGTGCGGGAGCTCTGCGACAGTGACGCCGCCGGTCAACCCGTTCGCGAGCTCGTCGGCCGGCATGTCCTTCATCCACGCGGTGAGCTCCCGGGAGAACAGCTCGGTCACCTCCTCGGGTCGAAGGCGCCGCGCGAGCAGCCAGTCACGAGCGTCGACGTCGGTCAACGTCTCCGCGAGCAACTGGTGGAAGAGCAGCACCCCGACGCCTTCGGTTCGCATCACGTCAACGAAGCCATCGAACTCCTGGCGCGCGCGGCGAACCCAGATGACGTCATCGAACAATAGTTCCTGGCAGTTCGTTGGCGACAAGCGCTCGTGCGCGCGACCGGGCCGATGCACCATCACCGTCCGGAGGGTTCCGACTTCCGATTTGGCACCCAGCTCGGTTGCGGTGGCGGTGGACATGCACGTCGATGCTCGTGCGCACTCCGCGCACGGGCATCACCCCGACTGGTTGATCACCCGGCCGTCGCGCCGCGCGCGATCCAGCGCGCGGCGCATGAACATCTCCTGCGCGGAGACCGGCTCGACACCCGGATCCGGCTTAACACGCCGCCACCTTCCGTGGTCGTCGAGCGACCACGCGTCACGCGTGTCCGCGAGCAGCGTGTCGAGGATCAGGACGAGCTCGTCCTGTAGCTCGGGATCCTCGACCGGCGCGAGCGTCTCGATGCGCTTGTCGAGGTTCCGCGTCAGCAGGTCGGCACTGCCGAGCCAAAGCCGTCGCGTCTGCCCCGCCTCGAAACAGAAGATGCGACTGTGCTCGAGAAAGCGGCCGAGCACGCTCCTCACGGTGATTCGGTCGCTTGCCCCCTGCACCCCCGGTCGGAGCGTGCAGATCCCGCGAACGATCAGCTCGACGCGCGCGCCGGCACACGACGCCGTTCGTAGCGCGTCCGCGATCGCTGCGTCACCAAGCGCGTTCACCTTGATACGGACCCGCGCACGAGCACCTGCGCGTGCCGCTGCCACCACGGCATCGATCTCGCGCATAAGCCCGTCCCGGAGGTACCACGGTGCGACGAGTAACTTCCTGAAGGGAGCCGGCGTCGTGCCGTTCGCGATTGCTGCGAAGACCTGCTCGACGTCGGCGGCGAGATCCTCATCGGCGCTGAAGAGGCTGAGATCCTCGTAGCTGAACGCATTCGAGGCGTGATAGTTGCCGGTACCGACATGCACATACCGCCGCGGGCCGTCTTGCTCGCCCCGTGTGAGCGACATCAGCTTTGCGTGAACCTTCGTCCCCGACCGGCCGTGCGCAACGTCCACGCCAGAGGTCGCGAGGGCGCGCGACCATTCGACGTTCCGTTCCTCGTCGAAGCGCGCACGAAGCTCGACGACGCACTCGGCACACTTCCCTTCGCCGGCTGTCGCCACCAGCGACGCGAGCGTCGCCGACGGGCGGCTCGTGCGGTACACCGTCGCGCGCAGAGCCGTCACGTCATCGTCGCGGGCCGCGTCCGCGAACGCTTGCACCGTGCCTTCGAACGACTGGTACGGGTGGTGCACCAGCCGGTCGCCGCCCCGCAGCAGGTCGAACAGCGCGCCAGGAGCCGCGTCCGCGAATGGCATCGGCGTGAGCGGAGACCACGGCGGCGGGGCGTGGTCGGCCGGCAGGGCTTCGGCGAGCGTCTGCAGGTCGGCGAGCCCGAGCGGCGCCGCCGGGCGATAGACGCGGTCACGCGCGACCTTGAACCGCTCGCGCAGGAGTGCCGTGAGCGCACCGGGCGCCGCGCGGTCGACCTCGAGCCGTACGATCGGGGCAGACCGTCGCTGTGCGAGTCGACGCTCGATTGCGCGCAGCGGATCGGCGTCACCACGGGCCGGGAGGAGGTCGGCGCTCCGGGTGAGCCGGAAGGCAGCGCTCGCGACCACCCATCGGCCGTCAACGGTCGCGGGCAGCGCGCAGGCGGCCGCGTCCTCGACGAAGATCCAGCGCTGCTCGGCCTCGACGAAGCGGTTGGGCGGCAGATCGACCTCGAGGAGATCGTTCCGGCCGGCCGCGTCGCGGAGCAGGACGCCCAGCCTCATCGCGCCGCGCCCGCGCGAAGCCGTCCGCCGGTACGCGCGCACGAGCGCGTCCGTCGGCGCGGTCACCACCTCGATCCCGGCCGCAGCCGACGCCGGCTGCAGCTCGTCCTGCCAGAGCGCATCCTGCTCGTCCTGAAGGTCGAGCACGCGGCGTCTGATCAGCTCGGGTCGAATGCGAGCCCCGCGGACTGCGAAGAAATCGTCGAGGTTGGCCGCGACGATGGCAAAGAGCTTCACGCGCTCGGCGAGCGGGCGACGCGTGTCGGCGGCGAGCTCGAGAATCCGGCGGTCGAAGTCGATCCACGAGATGTCTCGGTGCGTGGAAAGCGCGGCCGCGCGGGTTCGCGCGAGCGCCGTCGTCACCCGTCGCTCACGGGCAGGCGCCCGTCCTCGACTGCGCGGACCAAGGCGTCGTAATCGTGCTCGGCCACGTCGGCATAGTCCGCGGCGTAGTCTGCGACCGCGCGGTCGAAGACGTCGCTCTTGCCGAGGTAGGACGCGATCGCGATCCGGTCGGCCGACCTCGCGTGGGCACGTGCGAGCGTCCAGCCGCAGATGTGCGCGTACGGCTCGAATACTTCGAGCGGCACCGTCTCCACATCGAGCGAGCCCTTCCCGTCCCAGAGCTGGCGGACGTAGAAGTCGCGCGAGCCGCCGTCGAGCGCCGCCGGGTTACGGATCCAGCCGAGGAAGATGTCGCCCGTTGCCTGCATCAGACGCTGACCCTCGACCACTCGCTGGCCGTGGTTCGCGAACCGCGCGCGGCCGAGGTACGGCTCGAGCACCGACGCAGACGCCTCCTTCACCTGCAGGACCAGCGGGTCCTCGTCGTTGCGCCCGAGCAACAGCGCGATCCAGCACCGCGTCCCGACACTGCCGACGCCGACCACCTTGTGCGCGAGATCGATGAACCGGTACTGCTCAATCAGCACGCGACGGTCGTACTGCAGCGTCCGGCGGTACTTCCGCAAGAGCTGGCGGATCCCGTCCTCGACCTCGTTGCGGTCGAGGTCGGTGGGGATGAGCTCGTGAATGGGCACGATCAGCGGTGGCCTCGAGACGATCCGGCGCTCACCGTCAACGAGCTCGGTCAGACGCCCGAGAGCACGCAGGCTGTCCTTCGCCCGGGCCTTCTCCCCCGCGTGCCGGATCGCGCGAGCGCCGCGCGTTCCACGCATTCCCTGCAGCATCTCGGTGACCCGTGTCGCGTCGAGGCGCGAGTACCAGACGGCGAGGTTCGTCATCCCGGCGAACTCGCGCATCGTCCGGCGGTACCAGCCGACCGCTGAGAGGACGAGCGCCTGCCGTGCCTCGACGCTGAGGCCGCGGTGCCGACCCGCAATCTCGAAGCTCGCGGCCAGGCGCTTCACATCCCATTCGAACGGCCCTGGATGCGTCTCGTCGAAGTCGTTGAGGTCGAACACGAGTGCTCGGTCGGGAGCCGCAAACGCGCCGAAGTTGGAGAGGTGCGCGTCACCGCAGAGCTGAGCGCGAAGCCCGGTCGCGGGCGCTGCCGCGAGGTCTCCGGCCATCAGCGAGGCCGTGCCGCGGTAGAACGCGAGTGCCGACGTGGACATCCTGGCGTTCCGGATCGGGAGAAGGTCGGCGACTCGTCCCTCCGCCTCCCGCTCGATCAATGCGACCGGATCGCGCCCGGCAGCGAGACCCAGGTTCGCGTGCGCCCCACGTGGCATCTGCTTACGCGCTTGCTTGCCCGCGGCGGCGCGTTCCGCAGTGGACGGGAGAGCGGCGGGCGCATTGTTGAGATCGAGCGTCTCAGTCATCGCACGGCCAGCCCCGTCTGCGGCGCCACCTCGTCGCCTGCAATCGGGCCCCCTTCGGACGCCGGCACCGGCGGGCTCTCGAGCTCGTCGCGCAGCTGTCGCTGCAGTGCGATCACGCCGGCGGCGATCAAGATCGCGAAGAAGGCGATGCCCCACCACGTTCGGAGCGCGTGCGTCCCGCCCCACAGCACGAGCAGCAGCAGGAATGCTCCCGCCGCCCCCCAGACGACCGACGGCTGGCGGACCACCACCGGAGCGATCACCCGCCGAATCGCCCGCGCCGGGGCGGTGCCGCCCGCCAGGAACATGGCCGCGACGAGCAGCACCCCGTAGAAGATCGACGCCGTGCCGATTTCGCCGAGGATCGAGGTCGTGACCAGCCACACGCGATGACCGACGCCGTGGTAGGCCGGCGACGCCAAGGCGTCGATCACGTAGTTGCCGACGACCTTCCGGACGACCAGGACCCCGAGGCCGACGAGCACCAGCGACCAACCGATCCTCCGGATCGTCACACGCCGCTCGCCACGAGCGATGAACGCGGCCGCCGTGTACATCGCGAGCACGAGCACGAGGAGCCACTTGCTGAGGACCCGGATCACATGGACAGCCTGTTGTGCAGAGTTCAGCTGAGACGACCGGAGCAGCGTGATGGTTCCTGCATCCGGCGGCAGGCGCGAGACCGCGCGTTGTCCCAGGCCGAGCTCGTCGGCGAACTGCCTCACGATGACCCCGAGCTGCAGCGTGACCGCGCCGTTCCCGGTCGAGATCCCGGCTCCCGTCTTGTCCTCGAGCACGTTCACGAGGCGCTGGTGCGCGCGGCCGCTCGCAGCGACCCACAAGTCCTGCACCCGCGGCCGCTTGAGCATGAGGGCGACCGCGTCCACGGCCGGCTGTCGCAACCCCGTTGCAACGGGCCCGGCCAGCGGGTCGAGGTTCGGCGGAAGCCGTTCCTGGAGGGCGGCCGGAACATCGACGTACTGGTACAGCTGGTTGACGACGAAGACCGAGAGCGCCTGTTGCACCTGCTGGTCCGCGATCACCTGCTCGCTCGCCGATCTCCACCCGTTGTTGTCGAGGAGCTGGCGCTCGGTCCAGAGCGCGAGCGTCGAGACGAACGCGATCAGCGAGGCGAAGACGATCAGCAGCCAGACGACGAGGCGACGGCGACGGCTCAGCGGAGTGCTGTTCGCCGCCATCCCTCAGCCGCCTGACGACGTCTGGTTGCGGAGGTCGACGCATGAGGGTGCGTCCGTGAACGCCTGCTGGAGCTCGCCGCTAGGAAGCTCGCGCAGCTGTTTCGCCGCCGCCGCAACCTGGTCGCGCATCGTCACGAGCGAGGTGCTGATCGTCGAGATCGCCGCGACGCTGCCCGAGACCCCCGAGATGCCTTTCGCGGCGTCCTCGACCTTTGCGACGCCGTCGTGGAGCTGCGTCTGCAGGGCATCGAGCGTCGAGCGCGCGTCGCTCCCGGCCTGTGTGCTCGGCTTGCCAAGGCTCGCGAGCGAGTGCGCGAGATTCTGCGTCGCTACCTTCACCTCGTCGGCCGCCTGCGATGCGCCCTCGCGCGTGCGGTTGCTCTTGATCGACGACGCTGCCTTCTTGGCCTGCTGCTCCCAGGAGACAAGGGCGGCGCACGTCCCCTCGGCCCATTGCTTCGGGGACGATGCCGACGTCGTCGTCGTCGCCGATGTGCTGCCGCACCCCGTCAGGCCGAGAAGGAGAGCGGTGGCGACACATGTCCACGCAACGAGCGCCACCGGCGTCCCCGACCACATGACTGCAGCATCGGCGCCGGCGTGCCGCCGAGCATCATCCGCTCAGGATGAACCGCCTCCTCACCTGCTCAGCGCGTTGCGACGGCCCACAGGTTCTTGAAGACGTCCGCCGCATCCTCGTGGAGCAGCGCGCGCCGTGACCGCTCATTGGCGGCATCCGGCGTCAGGCGCACGCGCAACGCGCCCGGATGGATTGCGAAGCGAAGCGGCGGATCGAGGACAACCGCCTCGCCGTCGATCCCCGCCGCGACAGGACTGGCCGCGTCGACCACGAGCTCGTCGGCCGTCCACTCGAGCCAACCGCGGAACCGCCTCACCTGACCCACGGAGTCGAGGGAGAGCAGCGCGGCCGCGTCCGTGGCGTTCTCGACCTCCACGGCGAGCGCCCCCAACCGGCCGGTGTCCAGCTTCGGCCGTCCCCCTCGCCCGGCGGCTCGATCGAGCACGTACGGGTTGTTCGAGACGAGAATGACGCGCGCGTGCTCGTGCAACTCCCCGTCGGGCCCCCGGAACGCGACCGCGACGTCGTCACCGTCGTCGTCACTGCCGAGTAGGCCGGGAAGCATCCGCGCCGCCGTACCGAGCTTCGCGTCCCGATACTCCTCTGACTGAACGATCTGCGCATAGACGCCGAGTGAGACGTTGTTGACGAAGGTTCGTCCGTTCACGTCCGCCAGGTCGACGACCTCCTCGAGATCGGAGCCGAACGCATCGAGCGCACCGACGACGTCGTCGCGGTCGATCCCCAGGTCGAGCGCGAGGTGGTTGCGCGTCCCCGCAGGGATGCACACGAAGGCCACGCCGGCTGCGGCCGCGACACCTGCCACCAGCGCCTGCGACCCGTCCCCGCCCGCCATGCCGATGACCTCGGCTCGAGCCGCGGCATCGTGGGCGAGCTCCTCCAGTGAGTCGCCCGGCTCGAGCAGGATCGGCTCGATCCCGCGCCGGCGAGCCTCGTCCGCGAGTCCGAACCGCTCCGCCCGCCCGCCGCCCGAGCGCGGGTTGATCACCACCACCTTGCTTCTCCGTCCACCGCTGACTCCGCGAGGCGAAGCGGGCGCCGCGCGTCGGGCCTGGTCGCCGAACGCAGAGCGCGCACCGAAGGCGAAGACGGCAAGCGACACCGCGAGCACGACGAGCTCGTTGACAGCGCCTACTGCGATCAGCGCCACCGCGCCCGCGACGACGGCGAGCGCCGCGATGGCGGCCGCGAGTGCCCGCATCCACCCCCGCCTCGTCGCGGCAACCCACGTAGAGGCGCCGGCGACGGCAAGCGCGACGAGCGCGACGACGATTCCGACCGTGTTGCGCGCGACAAGCACGACGAGCGACGCCACCACGCCCGCGGCGCCCAGCAGCGCCACCCAGGCGGCCACACGAGACTGGAAGCGTCCCAAGCCCATCACTTGTATGTGACATCGGCCACGGTCGCGCTCGTCATCCCGTCCGGATGAGGTGACTCGATCCGCGAGTCATGCGAACGTCAAGCGCGCTCCCGGCCGGAGGATGCGAACCTTGACGTCGGGTGTCAGCGAGGCGGCGAGCGCCGCGAATCGCGCCGCCGCAGTCGCGTCGGATTCGTACGGCGCGCGCCGGTAGATGGGCCGGAACGTCCCCCAGTGGATCGGAATGCACGTGTGCGGGCCGAGCAGTTGCAGCGCGAGCGCCGCGCGCATCGGATCGAGGTGCCCAGCAGGAACGCGCGGGCCCCAGCCGCCGATCGGCAGCAGCGCAACGCCCACCTTCCCTCGCAGCTCTCCCAGGGCGGCGTGCACGTCGGTGTCGCCGACAAAGAATGTTCGGATCTCATCCCCGATCAGAAATCCGACCGGGCTCGGTCCCCGCTTGCGCAGCCCGCGGCCGGCGTCGTGGAGCGCCGCGGTCACGACGATGCGCACAGCGTCGACCTCGACCGTGTCACCGGGTCGAACCTCGAGGATCTCGCGGTGACCCGACCTGCGCACGAGCCGGCCGAGACCTGCAGGGACGACGACGCGCGCACGCCCGCTGAGGCGGCGGAGCGACGGGATGTCGAGGTGATCCCGGTGCGCGTGCGAGACGAGGATCCCGTCCACCTCGCCGACCGGCCCGACGGGCGCAACGGTCCGGCGCAGATGCGCGACCCGGTTGCGCAGGACCGGGTCAGTGATCAGCCGCGAGCCTTCGAGCTCCAGGACGGTCGTGCTGTGACCGAGCCATGTCACCGCGAGCCGCGGGAGGCGAGGACGGGCCGGCGTCCGCCCATCCCCGCCCGTGTTCACGAGGTCTCGAGGATCCCGGCCTTCATGCCGTCGCCGTGACGCGCCCCTGCAGCGCATCCTGCAGTTCTTCTTCGGTCTCCTTCGACAGCGACGACTTCAGCACCGTGCCGCCGTACTTGCTCAGCGCCTCGACTGCCTTGTCCGGAGTCGCCTTCTCGATCACGAGGAACAGCGCCGAGGTCCCGGGCTTCAGCATCTCACGCACCTGCTCCTGGAATGTCCGGTCGATGCCCGACTTCTCGAGCTTGCCCATCAACGCGCCAAAGCCGGCGCCGAGAGCCATGCCCAAAAACGGGACGAAGAACAACATCCCGAACAGGAGGCCCCAGAACCCGCCCCACGTCGCGCCGCCACTGACCTGGTGGTGGTTCGTGGTCACCTTGTACTTGCCCTTGCTGTCGCACACGATCGCTGCGATCGCGTCCGGCTGGATGATCAACTCCTCCGCGAGGCGCTCCGCTTCCGCCGCCGCCTCGATCGCGGTCGTCTCGTCGGGATAGCCGATGGCAACGAGTTCAGCCACATCATCTCCTTCGTCTTCGTGTCCAGTTCTTGTCAGGATCACGAGCCGTCGCCCGACCGCCATCGCCCGAACGGGATGATCGCCCCCGAAAGGGTCATCACTCCCGTCGTTCGATGACCGCTTCGCGGTCCGGCTTTAGAAGGCCGAGCGCAATCGCTTCATCGATCGCCTCGGTCCGAGACGACACCCCGAGCTTGCGGTAGACCGAGATCGCCTGTGTCTTGACGGTGTTCCGCGAGACGTAGAGATGTTCCGCGATCTGGCGGAACGTCAGATGGGTGGTCAGCAAGGGCAGGAGGCGGAACTCCGCGGCCGTGAGCCCCGACCCCGGCCGGTTGCCGTCGCGCAGGGTGTCGATCCGCGCGCGCAGATCGTGCGCATCGGCGCAGGCGGTCTCGAGTTGAGGCCGCGCGACGACGAGGTCATGGATCTGGGTCGCGAGCCCGTCCGCGGCCGCGATGTCGTTCAGCGCAAGGTGCGCGCGGATGAGCTCCGTCCGAGCCTGGATGGCAAGCCACCCGAGCCCGTCGTTCGCTCGCGGAAGCAGCTCGTACGCGCACTGGATGTCGGCGCCCGCACGAACCCAGTTCGAGTTGCGCAGCGCGCTGCGCGCGCTGGCGACGTAGGCAACGATCGCGAACACGTTGCCTTCGGCGGCGAGCACTTCGGCCGAGTCTCGCGCAGCGCGGGCGAGCTCCTCCGCACGTGACCAGTCCTCAGCCTCCTGGGCGAGGAGCGAAAGCTCCGCGAGCGCCGCCGATGCAACCATCGGCGCGTTTGCACCGGCCCTGTCTGCGGCATCGACAAGCGCAGTCTCGGCGGCGGCCGGCTCGTGGAGCAGGACATGCGCCACGCCGAGGAGGAGCAGCGCGAACGGTACGACGGGCGACTGCGGCGGCAGATGCTCGAGTGCGGCCGTCGCGTCGACACGCATCGTTTCCGGCCCGTCGTGGCAGAGAGCTGCGCCCATCACGGCGAACGAGGCGTCCGCGTCCCCTGCCCGTCCGCACTCGGCGAGGGCCGCCCAGCGCGTCGCGGCGGACGCCTCGCCCGCCATCGCGTGGACAAGCGCTCCGGCGACGGCCGCGGGCTGGTCCTCCCGCAGCAGCTCCTCGCGCTCGAGCTGGTCGAGCATCCCGACAAGCGAGACCGCCCCCGAGCTGCAGATCTCCGGGAGCATCGTGCCGAGCAGCTGCACGGCGCCGCGGTGCTCGCCGAGCGCGAGTAGGTGGTGCAACGCCGTGGAGACGTCGCCGGCACGCGCGTACCACGTGGCTGCGCGTTTGCTGAGGTCGACGAAGCGGCTCCAGTCGCCCTGCGCGAGCCGTCGCCGCAGCGAATCGCGAAACAGCTCATGAAAGCGGAACCAGGTGTGCTCACGGTCGACCGGGATCACGAAGGCGTGCGCGTTGGCCAGCTCGGCCAACAGGCGCGCCGAATCCGACCGGCCGAGCACCTCGTCGCAGATCCGGTTGTTCATACGATCGAGCAGCGAGGATTCCGTCGCGAACTCCGCGAGCTCCGGACCCAGCTGCGCAAGAACCTCCTCGGCGAAGTAGCCGGCGACGAAGTGGTGCGCGCCCGTGATACTCGCCGGGGCGCGGCGGCGCTTTCCCGGGGAGGGTTCCAAGGCCAGCCCGCACATCGCGAGCCCGACAGGCCAGCCCTCCGTCCGCAGGTGGAGATCTTTGAGCGCCTCCGGATCGAGGTCGACACCGAACGTGTGAAGGAGCGCCGCTGCCTCACGCTCGCTGAACTTGAGGTCCGAGGCGTCGAGCTCGAGCAGGCGCCCTTCGGCGCGGAGCCGCGCGACCGGCACCTTCGGGCTCTTGCGCCCGGCGACTGCCAGCTCCGCATTCGGCGGAAGGTTCTCGGCGAGGAGCGCGACGAGGGTGCGTGCGTCCTCACCGTCGAGCTCCTCGATACGGTCGAGGACGATGACGATCGGCTCGCCGATCGACAGCGCGAGCGCGCCGATCCGGCGCGCAGCCGTGCGCGGCCCCCGAGCAATCGCACTCCTGGCGGCGGCGGCCGCATTCTCGTCCTCACCGGCGACACCGGCGACGAGGAGACCGGCGAGCGAGTCGTGATCCTGACCAGACTCGAGGGTCACCCAGACGAAGCGACGAGGATCGCGTCGGGCCCACAGCGCAAGTGCCGTCGTCTTCCCGTAGCCGGCCGGAGCCAGAAGCGTGACCAAGGCGACATGGCGCGTGCGCAGCCGGTTGACGAGCGGCGTACGCCTGACGGCGCCGTCGCGCAGCTCAGGGGACCGGAGGAGCAGTGCGTCATCGCCGGCATCGACGATGTCGCGTCTCAGCTGTGCGGGATGCGACGTAACCGACATAGGGATGTCCGGGCTCCTAGCTCGTAGAGGCCCGGACGCCGACCTTTGGGGTGTCCGGGGCCTCCTAGCTTTGCCCGCAGCGCCGTCGTTCCGCGACCGTAATTTGCCGCGACCGCGGGGTGGAAACCACGACAACTCCCGGTGGACTCTTACCGCCGCGGGGGTGGGGTTTCATCAGCGTGGGCGTCGCAATACTGCTGGTAGTACGTCCGAATCTGGCGAGGGGCCGCGTGCAGGGACTGTCGTCGGCTGCGGCATAACGTCGGGCGGCGCCCGGACGGGCACATCGGTCGCCGCGGAGATTCCGTTCCGAGAGGAGAGCGAGTGAGCAAGCGGCTGCGCGTCGCGGTAGGTGAGGACTCGTTCCTTGTGCGGGAGGGGATCGTCCGTGCGCTTGCCGATGCGCCCTCGATCGACGTCGTCGCCGCAGAGTCTGACCTCGACACGCTGCGCGCAGCGATCGACCGGCTGTCGCCCGATGTCGTCATCACGGACATCGGGATGCCGCCGACCAAAACCGACGAGGGCATCCGATTGGCGAAGGAGCTGCAATCGACACATCCGAGCATCGCCGTCGTCGTGCTCTCGCAGCATGCGAACCCGTCGTACGCGACGGCGCTGTTCGGCGACGGAGCATCCCAGCGCGCCTACCTCCTCAAGGATCGCATCGCCGAGCCCGCGGACCTCGTGGACGCGGTCCAGTCGGTGGCGCATGGTCGTCCGATGCTCGACGCGAAGGTCGTCGAGCTACTTCTGGGCATCGCGGACCGGCACCAGCCGGGGCTCGACGACCTCACACCCCGCGAGCTCGACGTGATCGCGCTCGTCGGGGCCGGGCGGAGCAACGACGCGATCGCGCAGGAGCTCGTCGTGACACGGCGCGCCGTCGAGAGGCACGTCAACGCGATCTTCGCGAAGCTCGGCCTCGACAAGTCACCGGGCGTCAATCGGCGCGTCCTCGCAGCGCTGCTCTATGCGCGCTCCGCCCTCGGGTCGTGAGACCACGGTTCTTGAGACCAGCGTTCTTGAGACCACGGCGCGGCGTCACCCTCTCCGGACGATGACGGTTATCGCGTTGCCGAGGAGACTCGCGACGGGCCCAGACGCGGCCTAACGTCCTCAGGAAGGGGAACCGATGGCAATTGGACCAGTTCAGCTCATCGTGCTCGGTTTCAGCCAACCGAACTTCCACGGCGAGGTGATCGCCGAGCTCGAGCGTTTGCATGAGACCGGCACCGTCAAGGTCATCGATGCGCTCGCCGTCTACAAGGACGCGGGCGGTGAGTTCGAGATCGAGCACCTGAGCAACCTCACGCAGGAAGAAGCCGTCGAGCTCGGCTCGGTCGTCGGCGCGCTGATCGGCCTCGGTGTCGAAGGTGAGGAGGGATTCGAAGCGGGAGCCAAGGCCGGCGCCGAAGCCGCGAGCGAGGGTATCTCGATCTTCGATGACGAGGAGGCGTGGGACGTACTCGCCGAGATCCCGAATGACTCGGCCGCAGCGCTCGTCCTCCTCGAGCATCACTGGGCCGTCGGCCTTCGCGACGCCGTGTACGGCGCGGGCGGGTTCAGGATCAGCGACGGCTGGATCAGCCCGCTCGACCTCGTCACCGTCGGGCTCATGACGCGCGCTGAAGCGCAAGAGCTCGAGCAGCGGGAGAAGGCAACAGTCGGGTAAACGCTTGAACGCAGACGAACGGAAGGGGACGAGATGTTCGGAGCACGCAGGGTCGCCCGTCGCACTGGACGCCGCACCGCGCGGCGCGTATCGCGGCGGCGCTGAACGTCGCGCGCGCGTAGCGCCGCTTCGCGCGGGCGAGGCGGCGCTGACGCCGGCGAAGAGATCACGAGTGCCTCGGCCGGCGCGCGATCGACTGATCACCCACTGAGGACGATGCCAAGGCACGCGCTCTGCGAGATCGTCACCCGTATGGACATCGGACACACAATCCGCAGCTTCACCATCGAGCCGCTACGCAGCCCCGTGCCACCGCTACGTAAGCCCGAGCCGGCGACCGAGCTGGAGATCGAACTGGAGAGGGAGCTTGCCCTCGAGCTGGAGGCATCGCCCGCCAGCGTTCCGTTCGCCTCCTTGATCGCGCCGACGCTCATGCGTCGCCTCGGCTGATGTGCGCACACGGCACGGGCCCGGACTTCTACGAGCCCCTGCCCGGATGGCGCATTTGGCGGCGCAACGCGAAACGTCACGTGAGCGGCGTCCATGCCGCTCACGTGACACGCGCGCCTCCGCCCGTCGACGAGGCACAGGCACCGGACTTCACCGAGCCGATCATCGGCTGGCGCGCATGGCGGGTGATGAAGTACCGCGATCAATACCTGCTTGGGAGCCTCTTCAACAACGTCGCGTGGTTTCCGGCGACGCCGCTCCACGCACAGTGCTTCCCGACGATCAGTGGCAGCGTGCACCGATCACCGGCCGAGACGTGCCGCTGCGGGATCTACGCCGCAAGGCACGAGGCGATCGAGTGGGCGTCGATCGCCCAGAGAGGGCTGAAGTCGCTCGTCGTCGGCCGCGTCTTCCTCTGGGGCGAGGTGATCGAGGCCGAACGTGGGTGGCGCGCCGCTCGCGCATACCCTGAGCGCATCTTCGTCCCGCGCATCCGAGAGCCTTTCGAGGAAGCGGACTTCCGAATCGTCGACGGCCTCGCCGCGTTCGGTGTCCCTGTCGAAAAGGTGCGCGTCGAGAGCAAGTCGGCGCTCTTGCCTACGCTGGGGATTCTCGCCGCCAACGCAGACGCGCACAGCGGGGTCGTGCCAACAGGGTGACGCCGTCCGCGCGACCGCGCCGTAGCGTCAGCTCCATGGCGACGAAGAGCACACAGGTTGGCCCGGTCGTCGTCGGGTACGACGGTCGGGACGAGTCCGAGATCGCCCTCGACGTCGCGATCCGCGAAGCGCGCACGCGGCAAGTCGACCTGGTCGTGATCGTCGTCGGAAGCCTGCCCGTGGCGGTCGGCGATCCGCTCGACCCCTACTCGATCGACGCGGGCGTGTACCTCGAGATGACCCCCGACGGGCCGCTGGAGATTCGGCCGGTCGTCCTCGCGGCGCAACGGAGGCTGGCCGCGGCTCACGTCGACGGAACCGTCGAGTGGGCGATCGGGGATCCGGCGGTGGAGATCGTCCGGGTCGCCGACGAGCAGGGGGCTTCCGCGATCGTCGTCGGCACGCATCACCACTCGGCGCTCGCCCGGTTTCTCGGCGCGGACGTCGCGGCCACCGTCGTGCGCCACGCACATCGCGACGTCGTCGTCGCGCAGTGACGCCGTTACGACATATTCGAAACGACATTTCGCGCGGTCCCTGGTAGGCGACACACTGTTCGCGCGTCCCGGGGTTGTCCAACCGCGAGGCGTAGGATGAGACGGTCAGCTAGAGGGCGTGGCTGGTGGTGCTGTTGGTAACTCCAAACCAGACCTGCCCGTTCGGGGACGCGGATCAGCGCCGTGATTGCGCTGCCCCAGTGACCGAACCTCCGAAGCTCCAACCTTGCCTCGGCCGATCCGCACGCTGATCGTCGACGACCACGCGGTCGTCCGCAGCGGCCTACGCCGAATGCTCGAGGCGGAGCCCGACATCGAGGTCGTCGGAGAGGCGGGCGACGCCCGTCATGCCGTCTTCGAGGCACGAGCCAGGACACCCGACGTGATCTTGATGGACAGCGTCATGCCCGGCAAGAGCGGCATCGAGGCGATCCCGGACGTCCTGCGCGATGCGCCGGAAGCGAAGGTGCTGATCCTCTCGCTGGAGGAGGAGCCTCGCCTGATCCGTGAAGCGTTCGGGGCCGGCGCGCTGGGATATGTCCTCAAGAGCGCCGCCCAGACCGAGTTGATCGCCGCCGTCCGCGAGGTCGCCGCCGGCGAACGCTATCTCCACCCAACGTTGGGCGCTCGCGTTGTCGCGGCCGACACACAAGAGCGCAGGCACGCAGCCGAAGATCCTCTCTCCGAACGCGAACGCAATGTCCTCGGCTTGTTGGCGCTCGGGCACACCAACCAGGAGATTGCCGACCAGTTGTCCATCTCGGTGCGCACCGCCGAGGCGCACCGCGCGCGGATCATGCAGAAGCTACAGATGACGACACGCGCGGAGCTCGTCCGGTATGCGCTCGCAAACGACCTCCTCCGGACCTGACACGCGCGCCCGCGCGGCGTCGCGTTGTCAGCTCCAGGAGACGACGATCCGTCCACCCGGGTCGGGCAGCGGCAACGATTCGGCTTCTGCAATGGCCGCCTCGCGCGCGGAGCCCGAGAGGCGCTGCCAGCACTGGATCGTGACCTTTCGCTGAGCGCGGCGCCATGTGCCGACCACCTCCCCTCCCACGAGGAGCGCGCCGGGCCACACGCGCGGCGTCCACAGCTCGCGCCGTTGGGCGGCATCCGGCACCAGGAGCGCGCGGTCCGCGCTCGTGGCGCGCAACGTGTACGCATCCCCGCTCGGCAGCAGTCGCGCAGCGGCCACAGGTGCCGGCGCCTCGCGGATCGTGGGCTCGTCGCGAGCCAGCATGAAGGCCTCACCCGGCGGCGTCAGCACCGGGATCACCTCAGTACCGAGATCGCCGAATGCGCGAACGGCCTGCTGCGTGCCGATGCCCGCCCACTTGGCGAACCCGTCCGATCCCGCCGGGCCGAAGATGTGCAGGTAGCGGCGAGCCAACTCGAGGGTCGCCTCCGCGGGAGCGATCTCGGGCGTAGGGACGGTCCACACCGTCGGCCGCCGTGCTCCCTCCCACCGAATCGCGAGCCTGCCCGTCAGGGCGGCGTAACGGAGGGTGTTTCCGTGCACCCCCAGCGCCTGACCGGCGTCGTCGTACCGCATTCGTTCCCCGTCGAGAAAGAGGTGCAGGCGTTCAGCAAGGTCCTCCGCCTTCTCTCGGGTCTTGCCGGCGTCCGGAAGCCTGCCGAGCGTGAACACGGCGAGGTCGGGAGCGGCGACGACGTAGACCTGGTACCTCGGCCCCCACACCTGCACGAGGGAGGGGTCATCCCAGGCGGACGGCCCGACACGCTCCACGCGTGCGTGAACGGACAGGAGCGCGGCACGGGGCATGCTGTCTTGAAGCCCGGCCCACGCCGCACGCCGCAGCGAACGTCGTCCCGCTGGGAGTCGCTGATCGAGCGCTCCAACGCGACGCCGGAACGCGAGGATCTGCGTTCGCGTGACTCTGAGCGGCGCCGTCTTCATGTCATGCCGGGAAGATCATCCCGGGCTCTGAGAGGTCGAGGGCAACTGCGTTGCCCTCGACCAATG
>DATBDB010000045.1:0-3164 GCA_036270155.1 Gaiellaceae bacterium | reverse complement strand
GGCGAGAACCGCTCGATCGCCCACTCGATGACGACCTCCGGCTCCTCACCCTCGAACTCGACGGCGAGCTCCCCCGCTTCCAGGTCATCAAGAATGTCAACGCTCATGCCACTTCCTCCTTCTTCGGCCTGGCCGGGGCGGCTTCGCGTCCTGCGAGGCGCCCGAGGTCTTCGTCTGTGGTGCGGTCGGCAAACTCGCGGAACGACTCGCCCTCGCTGCGCTGGGCGACCCAGCCGCCGACGAGTCCGACGACCGCGTCGTCGAGCTCCTCGGTCGGCACACGCTTGAACACGGGGCGACCGATCGCGGCAGGCCGGTCGAGGCTGCCGCGCAGATAGACGTCGTAGGCCTGCCGGCGCTTGCCGTCCTCGTCGCGCACGGTCGTGCCCTGGAAGCCGATCTCGCCGACCCAGTGGTGCGCGCACGCGTGCGGGCAGCCGTCGAGGTTCAGGCGCAGGCCGTCGGCGTCCTTGCCGAAGCGCTCCTCGAGCAGCTTGACGAGGCCGTCCATGCGGCCCTTCGTCTCGGTGACGGAGAAGTTGCAGTGCGGCTCGCCGGTGCAGGCGACCGCGTCGCCGCGCAGCGTGCCAGCGTCGAGCGGTAGGCCGATCTCGGCCAGCTTCGCCGTCACCTCGTCGAGGCGGTCGGCCGCGACGTTCGTGAGCACGAAGTTCTGCTGGCGCGTGAGGCGCACGTCGCCGCCGAGGCTCTCCGCGAGATCGGCGAGCGCGATCATCTGATCACCCGTGACAAGGCCGAGGTGCACCGGCACGCCGACGTAGTGCCGCCCGTCGGACTGATCGTGCACGCCGAGGTGGTTGTTGGCGGGCGGGAGGTGCGGCAGGGTGAAGTCTTCGAAGGTGCGGCCGAGGCGCTTCTCGACCAGCGCGCGCATGCCTTCCGGGCCGATGTCGTCGATCATGAACTTGAGGCGCGACTTGACGCGCGAAACGCGGTAGCGCAGGTCTTCGCGCCACTCGTCGAGGATCGCGGCGAGCAACGTGATCGCGTCTTCCTTCGCGACCCAGATCCCGAGGTCCTTCGCGATCCGGGGCACCGACGAGAGGCCGCCGCCGACGAGGACGCCGAAGCCCTCGCGCCCATCCTTGATCGCGCCGATCAGCGCGATGCAGTTGATCTCGGGCGCCGAGCACGCGTCGGGGCAGGCGGTGATCGCGATCTTCAGCTTCCGCGGAAGGTCGGAGTAGTCGGGGTTTCCGTAGAAGAACTCCGCCGCCTCGTCGAGCACCGGCGTCGGGTCGAAGAGCTCGTCGTGCGCGAGCCCGCCGAGCGGGCAGCCGGTGATGTTGCGCACCGTGTCGCCGCACGCGCCCGCGGACGTGAGACCGACCGCGTGCATGCGGTCGAACACGTCGGGCAGCGAGGCGAGCGTGATGTAGTGGAGCTGCACGTTCTGACGCGTGCTCAGCTCGCCCGATCCCTGGCCGTGCACGTTGGAGATCTCGCCGATCACGCGCAGGTGCTCGGGCGAAGTGACCCCACCGGGGATCTTCACCCGCAGCATGAACGTCCCGATCTTCGGCTTGTCGTGGTAGAGGCCCCACCACTTGAGGCGGACGATGTCCTCCTCGTCGACCTGCTCGTAACCCTGCGCGATCAGCGCCGGCAGCTCGTCGAGCATGCCGAGCGGGCTCTTGTCGCGCTTCAGCCTCTCGACTGAATTGCGCTTGAGGACGAGTTCGAGGGTAGGGGCTTCTTTGGCTTGTGCCATTTGCGGTTCGCTGCGTGAAAAGGGAAGTGGACGCAGCCCGCTAGCCGGCAATCAGCCGGAGCGGGCGACACATCGGAATCGGAGCAAGGAAGCTCACGACGGTAAGACTACCTGCCTACCTTCAAAAAGTAAAGTGACAACCCTTCAAGAAGGAAAGGGAGGTGGCCGGATCTTGGTTGGAGTGCCTGTGGGGGAGGGTCTGCGGGCGTGATGCGCCGCGTGCAGGCCCCCATCCGGAGGTGCTCCAACCGGGATTCGGTCGCCTAGGCGGTGATCGAGGTCTGGCCGACGTTCACGCGCACCCCTTCGCGGGCCGCGAGCACGGCCGCTTGCAGCTTCGGGACGATCCCGCCGCTCAGGTGGCCGTTCAGCTGGGAGATGTCGCGCTCGGACAGTTCCCTAAGGACCTCGCCGTCGACCAGCACCCCGGGAACGTCCGAGACGAAGACGAGCCGGTCGGCACCGAGGGCGACGGCGAGCACCGCAGCCGCGTCGTCGGCGTTCACGTTCAGCGGGCCACCGTCTTTGGAGCACCGGGCGAGCGGCGCGATCACCGGGATGCCGTCCGTCGCGAGGAGCCCCCGCAGTGCCGAGGGCACGACCGGCAGGAGCATCCCGACGTGCCCGAGCTCGGGCACGCGCTCGGCCTCCAGCCCGAGCTCGTCGCCCATCAGGCCGTGTGCGCGCCGGCCGATCTCTGAACAGAGCGCCCGGTTCTCCTGGCGGAACGCCTCGCGGATGATCGGCAGGGCCTCCTTGGTCGTGACCCGGCGGCCACCGGCGAACGTCGACTCGATGCCGGCCTCGAGCAGCGCCGCGGAGATGCGTGTGCCCGCGCCGTGGACGACGCACACGCCCGATCCCGGATCGACATAACGGTCGAGCACGAACGGCTCCCTGGCCAGGACTGCGCCGCCGCACTTGACGATCGTCAGCGCCATGGCGTTACTTTACATTGTGAAGTGATACGTCGAGCGTCCCGTCCGGGCGCCGCCGCAGCCGCAGCGGCCAGACGTTGCCGCTGCTCGAGGTCAATTCGAGGTCGACCGGCTCCTGGATGCCGCCGATCACGCGCCGCGCGGCAAGCAGCTCCTCGTGACGGGCAACCGCTGCCTGGATCGCGGGCAGCACGTCCCGCGCTTCGAACGGCTTCGTCAGATAGGAGAACACGCCGGCGCCGATCGCGCGTGTGACGAGCTCGTTGTCCGCATACGCGGTGAGCATCACGATCGGCATCGGCCGTTCGGCGTAGACGCGGCGCGCCGCCTCGATCCCGTCCAGATTCGGCATCTTGATGTCGAAGAGCCCGACGTCCGGGTTCGTCGTCCGGGCGAGCTCCACCGCCTCGAGGCCGTCGCGCGCCTCACCGACGACATCCATGCCGTTCTCCTCGAGCATCTGCTTGAGATCGAGGCGGATGATCGTCTCGTCC
>DATBDB010000044.1:0-2647 GCA_036270155.1 Gaiellaceae bacterium | reverse complement strand
TGCCTCGTACGTCACCTTGCCCTCGACGACGTTGACGCCCTTCGCAAGCGCGGGATCAGCGGTGACGGCGTCGCGCAGGCCGCTGTTCGCGATCGCCTCGACGTACGGCAGCGTCGCGTTCGTCAGCGCCTTTGTCGAGGTGATCGGCACCCCGCCCGGCATGTTCGCGACGCAGTAGTGGGTAACGCCGTCCACGACGTACACCGGATCGGCGTGCGTGGTCGCGTGTGAGGTCTCGAAGCAACCGCCCTGATCGATCGCGACGTCGACGACCACGGCGCCCTCTTTCATGCCGGCAATCATCTCGCGCGTCACGAGCTTCGGAGCCAGCGCGCCCGGCACGAGCACCGCGCCGATCACGAGGTCTGCGTCCTCGACAGAGGCCGCAATCTGCAGCTGCGAGCTCATCAGCAGCGTCACACGCCCCGACAGCACCTCTTCCAGGTGGCGCATCCGGTCGATCGAGCGGTCGAGAATCGTCACCTGCGCGCCGAGGCCTAGCGCGATCACGGCCGCGTTGTACCCCACGACGCCGCCGCCGACGACCACGACCTTGCCCGGAGCGACGCCCGGCACGCCGCCGAGCAGCAGCCCGCGCCCGCCGACCGGCTTCTCGAGGAAGTACGCGCCCGCCTGAGGTGCGAGCCGGCCTGCGACCTCCGACATCGGCGCCAGCAGCGGCAGGCCGCCGCGCAGCTCGACCGTCTCGTAGGCGACAGCGGTAATCCCGGAGTCGATCAGCGCGCGCGTCAGCGGCTCGTCGGCTGCGATATGCAGGTACGTGAAGAGGATCTGGCCTTCGCGAAGCCGCGCGTACTCCGCCGCGATCGGCTCCTTCACCTTGAGCACCAGGTCCGAACGCTCCCAGACGTCGTCGACCGACGTGATCTGCGCGCCGACGCGCTCGTAGGCCTCGTCCGGGAACGAGCTGCCGAGTCCGGCGCTCGTCTCCACCGAGACCTCATGGCCGTTGTTGATCAGCTCGAGGGCGCCCGCGGGCGTCAGCGCGACGCGGTACTCGTCCGGCTTGATCTCCTTGGCGACACCGATCCTCATGGCGGCGGGAAGCCTAGATGATCAGCTCTGTGTGGGCGCGCCCCGCGGGGAGGGCATGCACCAAGCAGCGTGGCTGACTCGATCGGGGGTCAAGGCCGGTGGGCCTTGGCACCGATCGAGGCGGCCGCGATGCGCCGCGTGCAGGCCCCCAGCCGCGCCGCGCCGATGCAGAGTTGATCGTCTAGCGATGCAGGAGCAGCAGAAGTCCGGCCAGGGTCTTGGCGTCCTCGACCTCCTCGATCAGGCCTGGGAGCTGATCGAGCGGCACACGGACGAGCTCGAGCTCCTCCGTGGCCTCCGGGGACGCTTCACCCTGGTCGAGGCCGGTCGCGATGAAGAGGTGGATCTTCTCGTCCGTGAAGCCGGGCGAGGTGAAGAAGGTCGCGACCTCGACCCACTCCCCGCCGTGCAGGCCGGTCTCCTCGCGGAGCTCGCGCCGTGCGCTCTCGAGCGGGGATTCGCCGTCCTCGAGCAACCCGGCGGGCAGCTCGAGCACCTTGCCGCCGACCGCCGACCGCTCCTGGCGCACGAACGTCACGTGGCCGTCGCGCACCGGGACGATCGCCACGGCAACGCCGTGCTCGACGATCTCCTTTCCGTCCTTGCGGACGACCTCGATGAACGCTCCCTCGAAGACGACCTCGCGGTCCATGCGGCGGCTTCTTCCCAGGACGGGTAAAACGATGCCGTGGAACGAGTGCCGGTCGTGATCGCCTCGCCCCTCGAGCCTGAGCTCGTCGAGCTCCTGCGCGATGTGGACGAGCAGCTCGACGTGCAGTTCGCGCCTGACCTACTCCCCGCCCCGCGCTATCCGTCAGACCACCTCGGCGAGGAGGCATTCGTGCGGACGCCCGAACAGGAAGCACGGTTCACGGAGCTCGTCACCGGCGCCGAGGTGCTGTTCGGGATCCCGGCCGAATCGCCGGAGCGCCTCGCGTGGGCGGTCCGCGCCGCTCCCGGCCTGCGCTTCGTCCAGACGACCTCGGCCGGCGCCGGCCAGCAGGTGCGCCGCGCCGAGCTGACGTCCGACGAGCTCGAGCGCGTCGCGATCTCGAGTGCGAGCGGCGTCCACGCGGTGCCACTTGCCGAGTGGAGCATCTTCGGCTTGCTCGCGTTCACCAAGGGGCTGCCGCGCCTCCGCCGAGACGCGGTGGAGCGGCGCTGGGATCACTATCCGACAACGGAGTTGCGCGGCCAGACGTTGCTCGTGATCGGCGTCGGTGCGATCGGGCTCGAGGTCGCCCGCCTCGCGAGCGCCTTCGGCATGCGCGTCGTCGGCGTGAAGCGAAACGTCTCGGAGGCCGTCCCGCACGTCGACTCCCTCCATCCACCCGACCAACTGCGCGAGCTCGTGGGTGACGCTCACGCCATCGTCGTCACCCTCCCGCTGACCGACGAGACGCGAGGGCTGATCGATCGCGAGACGATCGGTCGGATGCGCGACGGTGCGATCTTCGTCAACGTCGGTCGCGGCCGAGCGGTCGACGAGGACGCACTGATCGAGGCGCTCCGGTCCGGCAAGCTCGCGGGCGCGGCGCTCGACGTCACCGCCACGGAGCCCTTGCCGCCGGAGAGCCCGCTCTGGGAGCTC
>DATBDB010000043.1:0-7387 GCA_036270155.1 Gaiellaceae bacterium | reverse complement strand
ATCGGTCGCCGCGGTGCGCGAGACGAGCGTTGTGATCGCGGCGCTGCTCGCGGCATTGGTGCTGAAGGAGAAGGTCACCATGCCGCGGCTCGCGGGGGCGGTGCTCGTCGCGGGAGGCGTGGCGCTGCTGGCGCTTGGTGTCTGACAACGCTTGGGGTCGTCGGCGCGCGGAACAACCGCTCTGGCGTTGTCTGACACCTCTTGGAAGTGCGTGGGGCGCCCCGAAGGACGCCCCAACGCACGCTCGGTTCCGACCGTGCTTACTTCCCGAACCAGGCCTTGACCTTCGTTGCGTTCTCGGCGATCCACTTCTGGCCGGCTGCGTCCGGCTTCACGTGGTCGCCTGCGATCCACTTCGCGACGATCTCCTGGTCCTGGTTTGTCAGCTTGAAGTTCTTGAGCGCCGTGTAGGCGGGGTTGCCGCTCGTGGCGAACTTCTTGCTGAAGACCTTCTCGATGATCGTGTTGTCGTATGCGCACTTGTACTGCGCGACGTTGCCACCGGCCTTGGCGTCGTCCTGGCAGCCCTTGAAGCGGGGCGGCAGCTTCACTTCGGAGAGCTGGTACTCCGTGTTCAGGTACTGCGGCGTGTACCAGTAGAAGATGACCGGCTTCTTCTGCTTGTACAGCTGGCTCCAACGCGCGACCTGCGCCGGCTCGGCGCCGACGCTCACGAACTTGAAGTTCAGGCCGAGCGCCTGGATCAGCTGCTGGTCCTTCTGGACGTATGACGGATCGCCGCCGAGGAACATCCCCTGCGAGCCGGACTCGGGGCTCTTGAAGAGCGACTCCTTGCCCTTCAGGCCTTTCCACGTCGCGAACTCGGGATGCGCCTTCATCAGGTAGGTCGGGATGTACCAGCCGATGTGACCGACGACGCCGTTCGGGCCGCCCATCACGACCGTCTTCTGCTTGGTGATGTACTGCTTGTACTGGTCGACGTGCTGCCAGTCCTCGAGGACGGCGTCCGTCTTGCCGTTCGCGAGCGCCTGGTAGACGGGGATCTCGGCGATCTGCGTGATGTTCACCTTGCAGCCGAGGTACTTCTCGAGCGCCGCCTTGGCGATGTAGGTGTTGGCCGTCGAACCGGCCCACGCCTGCTCGTTGAGCGTCACGGTCCCGCAGGCCGACTTCGCCGCGCCGGCGGTGCTGACGAGCACGACCGCAGTCGCTGCGATCGCGAGACCCACAGCGCCGAGTGCAAACTTCCGGCGCCCTCTGAGCCGATCGGACATCCGTGCCTCCTCTTTGGTTGGCATTTACGGCTGTTTCCTCGCGCGAACCCGTCCCTGGGTGACGCGGTCGAGTGTGATGCCGAGCGCGAGGATCGCAACCGACGCGAGCACGCCCAGCCCGAACGCATTGCGCTGAAGCCCCGTCGCGACCTCGTACCCGAGCGCGCCGGAGCCGACGAGCCCGCCGATCACGACGACGGCGAGCACCATGATGATCGCCTGGTTGACACCAAGCATGATCGCGTCGCGCGCCAGCGGAATTTTCACCTTCAACAACACCTGTAGACGTGTGGCGCCGAAAGATGTTGCGGCCTCGACCGATTCGGGCGATACGTCTTCGATCCCGCGCTGGACGAGCCTGATCATCACGGGCGATGCGTACAGCACCGAGGCGACGACGCCCGGGACGCCCGACACGGGCATCAGGTAGATGAACGGGATGATGTAGACGAGTTGCGGCAGGGTCTGCAGGACGTCGTTGACCGGTCGCAAGATGCGGGAGACGGTTCGGCTCTCCGCCGCCCAGACGCCCATCACGAAGCCGACGATGACCGTAAGCAGCGTCGCGACAAGCACCTGCGAGAACGTGTCCATCGCGTTTGCCCACTCGCCGACGAGGCCGACGACAAAGAGCATGGCGAGTGCGATCAGCGCCGGGCGGAGGCCGCTGAGCAGGAAGGCGATGAGCACGAGCCCGATCAGCGTCACCGGCCACGGCGTCTCGATGAAGAAGCTGCGCAGCGGCTGGATGCCGTGCTGCACGATGAAGTTGCCGGTCGGGTTCGTGAGGTCGCGGAAGAGGAACGTGTCCGGGTTCTGGATGTAGTCGAGCGCGCGCTGGACGTAGGTGCGCAGCCAGTCCTGCGCTGTCCAGCGCGACCAGTCGGCGCCCGCGTGCGTGAGATGCCCGACCACCACGGCGCCGATCGCGACTGCGGCGCAGGCCGCCGTGTAGAGGCGCAACTGCCGCGACTTCTCGGCGTCGAGGTGGCGGTGCGCGGGGTCGGTGCGGTTCGCCATCGCCTCGGTGGAGCGGTCGAGCGCGATCGCCATGATCACGATCGCCGCGCCGGCGAAGATCGCCATCGCCGGGTCGGTATAGAGGCCGTTCGTCACCGAGTCGCCGAGCCCGGCGCCGCCGATCAGGCCGGCGATCACGACCATCGAGAGGGCGAAGAGAATCGTCTGGTTGACCGAGAGGAGCAGCATGCGGCGAGCAAGCGGCAACTGCACCTTCGTCAGCACCTGCCAGCGCGTCGCGCCGAGCGCGGTCGCCGCCTCGACGGTGTTCGCGGCGACGCCGCGGATCCCGAGCGAGGTGATGCGGATCGCGGGCGGAACGGCGTAGATCATCGTCGTCACGACCGCGGCGCCGGGGCCGACCGAGAAGAGGATCACGACCGGCATCAGGTACGCGAACGCCGGGATGATCTGCATCGCGTCGAGGATCGGCGTGATGGCGCGGTTGAAGCGCGACGAGCGGCCGGCAAGCACGCCGAGCGGCACGCCGACCGCCAGCGAGAGCGAGACGGCGGCGAGCATGAGCGAGAACGTCTGAATCGCCTCTTCCCAGAGCCCGAGCGCGGCGAAGCTCGCGAACGCGACGAGGACGCCGAGGGCGGCCTTGCGTCCGCCGAAGCGGAGCACGACGAGCGTCCCGAGCGCGACCGTTCCCGCCCACGTCAGCGTGTGAAAGAAGCTCGTCAGCCACCCGACGAGGTGGTCGAGGAAGTTCGCGAAACCGTTGAAGATGCTGAACGCGAGGTTCGGGTGCGGCACGTTGCGGTTGTCGCTCAGCCAGGTCTGGAAGCGGTCGAGGTGCGGACTGAGCGAGTTCCACGTGAGCGCCGCGGGCCAGGCCGCCTGGTTCTTCCAGCCGAGGAATGCGATCACCATCGCGACGATCACGAGCACCGCAGCGCCCCGCTTGCCGCGCCACCACGGCGCCGGAAGGGTGCGTGGAATGCGATGTGCGGCCTCGGCGACGGCCATTAGTGCCCCT
This sequence comes from Gaiellaceae bacterium, assembly GCA_036270155.1. Lineage (GTDB taxonomy): Bacteria > Actinomycetota > Thermoleophilia > Gaiellales > Gaiellaceae > PALSA-600. The sequence goes on along the minus strand of DATBDB010000043.1, from coordinate 4,150 downwards.
TCCAGTGGCGCCGCTCGAATTCTGGGTCGCGAGCACCAAGCGATGCAAGGACGCAGGGAGTGTTCATAGCGGGGTCTACGGGCACGACCGAGGACGCCGCAGCGCGTAGCGTGATCGCGGGCCAGAAACGGGCATGTGCCGCTGGAAGGGGCACCTAGTCGTCTTCGCCGGCGATGGCCGCGAGCGCGGCGGTCTTGTCGACGACGCCGACGACCTTGCCGTTCTCGACGGCGCAGACGGGCTTGTCGCTGCCCGAGATCACGGGGACGGCCCGCCTGACGGTCGTGCCGACGTCGAGCTTGGGGCCGTCCTCTTCGCCGGGCCGCGGCTCGCGCATGATCCAGCGCAGCGTCAGCACGTGGCTGCGCGGGATGTCGCGCACGAAGTTCTCGACGTATTCGTCGGCCGGCGAGCCGACGAGCTCCTCGGGCGTGCCTTGCTGCACAACGCGGCCGTCGCGCATGATCGCGATCTGGTCGCCCAGGCGCAGCGCCTCGGGCAGATCGTGCGTGATGAAGACCATCGTCTTGCCGGTCTCTTCCTGCAGGCGGCAGACCTCGTCCTGCATGTCGCGACGGATCAGCGGGTCGAGCGCGCTGAACGGCTCGTCGTACAGCATCACCTTTGGGTCGACGGCGAACGCGCGGGCGAGCCCGACGCGCTGCTGCATCCCGCCCGACAGTTCGTCCGGGAACTGCCCGGCTGCGTCCTCCAGGCCGACGAGCTTCAGCACCTCTCCGGCACGCGCGTGACGCTCTGCCTTCGCGACGCCCTGCACCTCGAGCCCGAACGCGACGTTGTCGAGCACGGTGCGGTGCGCAAGCAAGCCGAAGTGCTGGAAGACCATCGAGGACGTGTGGCGGCGTAGCTGCAGGAGCTCGTCACGGCTGGCCGCGGTCACGTCGCGGCCGTCGATCTCGACGCGGCCGGCGGTCGGCTCGATCAGACGGATCAGCGTGCGCACGAGTGTCGACTTGCCGGAGCCGGAGAGCCCCATGACGACGAACACTTGGCCGGGGTAGACGTCGAACGACACGTCGCGCACGGCGGCAACGCAGCCGGTCTTCTCGCGCAGCTCCGCGCGCGACAGCTCGAGGTCGGCCGTCCCCATCACCTTGTCGGCGTTCTTGCCGAAGATCTTCCAGATCCCTTCGGCGCGGATCAGGGGCGCGCTCGTCTCGTGACCGTTAGAAGAGGCCAACCGTCTCTCCGTTCTCGTCGATGTCGACGTCGAACGCTGCCGGTGTCTTCCCGAGCCCGGGCATCGTCTGCATGTCGCCGCAGAGCGCGACGATCCAGCCGGCGCCCGTGTAGGCACGCAGGTCGCGCACGCCGACCGTGAAGCCGGTCGGCGCGTTCGCGAGCAACGGGTCGTGGGAGAGGGAGAGGTGGGTTTTCGCCATGCAGATCGGGAGCCGGTCGAGCCCCGCTTTGTTGAACAACTGGATCTTTGCGCGTGCGGCGGGCTGAAGGAAGACCCCGTCGGCCCCATACGCACGTTTTGCGATCGCCTCGATCTTGTCCTCGATCGGGGCATCGAGGGGATAGAGGTAGTCAAAACTGGACGATTCCTCACTTGCAGCGACAACGGCCTCCGCCAGGGCCGAGGCGCCGGCCCCGCCGTGGGTGAACCCGTCGTTGACCTCCGCGGCGTACGCGCCGTGCTCCAGGCCGATCCGGCGGACGAGCTCGATCTCGTCGTCCGTGTCTCCGGGGAACCGGTTGACGGCCACGACGGCGTTGAGGCCGAACTCCCGCACGATCCCGAGGTGCCGCGCGAGGTTCGCCCCCCCGATCTCGATCGCCTCCGCGCCCCCATCCGGGTCCTTCGCGTGGTGCTTCAGTGCCTTCACGGTCGCGACGAGGACGACGGCGTCGGGCCGCAGGTTGCCGAGGCGGCAGACGATGTCGAAGAACTTCTCCATGCCCATGTCGGAGCCGAAGCCGCTCTCGGTGACGACGTAGTCGGCGATTTTCAGCGCGACCCGGTCTGCGACGACCGAGTTGTTGCCGTGCGCGATGTTCGCGAACGGCCCGCAGTGCACGAACGCGGGCTGGCCCTCGAGCGTCTGCACGAGGTTCGGCTTGATCGTTTCCTTGAGCAGGACGGTCATCGCGCCCGCGGCCTGCAGTTGCTCGGCGGTCACCGGCTCGCCGTCGTAGGTGCTGCCCACCGTGATCGCTCCGAGACGCTCCCGAAGATCGTGGAGATCGGACGCAACGGCGGCGATCGCCATCACCTCTGACGCGGCCGTGATGTCGAAGCCGGTCTGGCGCGTATAGCCGTTCGCCTTGCCTCCGAGCCCGACGGCGACGTCGCGCAGCGCGCGGTCGTTGATGTCGATGCAGCGCCGCCAGCTGATCGACAGCGGATCGACGCCGAGCTTGTTGCCGTGCAGCAGGTGTGCTTCGAGCATCGCAGCGAGCAGGTTGTTCGCGGCGCCGATCGCGTGGATGTCGCCGGTGAAGTGGAGGTTCATGTCCTCCATTGGCACGACCTGCGTGTAGCCGCCACCGGCCGCGCCGCCCTTGATCCCGAATACGGGGCCGAGCGACGCCTCGCGGAGGCAGAGCGCGACCTGCTTGCCGATGTGACCGAGCCCCTGCGTGAGCGACACGGACGTCGTCGTCTTGCCTTCGCCTGCCTTGGTGGGCGTGATCGCGGTGACGTCGATCAACTTGCCATCCGGCCTCGATGCAAGACGCTCGAGAACGGAGAGGTCGATCTTCGCCTTGTAGCGCCCGTACGGCTCGACCTCATCGGGCTCGAGCCCGGCGGCCGCGGCGATCTCCTGGATCGGCCGGAGCTGATGCTCCTGCGCGATCCGGAGGGACGAGGGCATCGTCGTGTCCAAAGTCGTCCTTTCGGTCGAGTGATCGACGCGGAGGATACGAGTAATATATCTCCGTGGCTAGGGCAGGCAAGGCTCCGCTCCTGGCTCCGCCGGCTGGCGAGGCGGCGTCCCTCGCGGACCAGGCGTATCACGCCATCCGCACGCTGATCGTCACGCTGGACCTGCCGCCCGGCTCCCACATCAGCGAGCCCGAGCTGGTGGAGCGGCTCGGGATCGGGCGGACGCCTGTTCGCGAAGCGTTGCGCCGCCTGGCTCAGGAGAAGCTCGTCGAGGTGTTCCCGCGTCGAGGCATGGCCGTGACGAGCGTCGACGTGCGCGATCTCGCCCGCCTGTGCGAGGTGCGCGCCGTGCTCGAGCCCGAGGCGGCGCGACTTGCCGCCGAGCGTGCAACGACGCCAGATCTCGTGGAAATAGCGGGCCTGATGGCTGAGATCGAGAACCAGCGCGGCCGCAACGACCGGCTCTTGATCGACCTCGACCAGCGGATCCACCGAGCGATCTATCGCGCGAGCCACAACGTCTTCCTCGCCGAAACGCTGGAGGGCTACTACGCGCATGCGCTGCGTATCTGGATGATGGCCCTCGACCGGACGTCCGAGCTCCCGGCCGCCGTGCAGGAACACCATCAGCTCCTCGAGGCGATCGCTCGAGGGGCGGGGGCCCGCGCCGCCGAGATCATGAGCGCCCACGTCGAGCACTTCGAAGAGGCGATGCGAGACGTGCTTCTCGCCGACGAATCGTGATATATCAGCGGTATGACTGAGACCCCTTCTCTGCCCACCACCGCCCGCGCCGTGATCGTGGGCGCCGGCATCGTCGGCAACAGCCTCGCCTTCCACCTCGCCGAGCTCGGCTGGACCGATCTCGTCCTGCTCGACAAAGGCCCGCTTCCGAACCCCGGCGGCTCCACGGGCCACGCCTCGAACTTCATCTTCCCGGTCGACCACTCGAAGGAGATGACGCAACTCACGCTCGAGTCCGTGCGCCAGTACCGCGAGGCCGGTGTCTTCACCGAGAGCGGCGGGATCGAGGTCGCGCGCACCGAGGAGCGCATGCAGGAGCTGCGGCGGCGCGTCGCCTCCGCGAAAGCGTGGGGGATCGAGGACGTGAAGATCCTGACGCCGGCGGAGGTGAAGGAGCTCGTCCCGTACATCGAGGAGTCCGTGATCGTCGGCGGCTTCTACACGCCGTCGGTCGGGGTCGTCGACTCGCTCCGCGCCGGGACGATCATGCGCGAGCGCGCCGTCGAGTCGGGCGCGCTCACCGTGTTCGCGAACACCGAGATCCTCGGGATC
>DATBDB010000042.1:0-8840 GCA_036270155.1 Gaiellaceae bacterium | reverse complement strand
GAGTTCGGCCTCGACCTGCACGAGATCGCCGGCATCTGGCGGTACGGCTCGGTGGTGCGCTCGTGGCTGCTCGAGCTGCTGCACGCCGCGTTCGAGGAGGAGGGCGGCGATCTCGAGAAGATCAAGGGGTACGTCGAGGATTCCGGCGAAGGCCGGTGGACGATCGCTGAGGCGATCGCCGAGGACGTGCCGGTTCCGGTGATCAGCGCAGCGCTGTTCGCGCGCTTCGCCTCACGGCAGGACGAGTCGTTCGCGGCCAAGGTGAACGCCGCGCTCCGGAACCAGTTCGGCGGGCATGCCGTGCACGCGGTGGAGACCGCGCGGACCTCCATGCAGGACCCACGGTGACGGCCGTTGCGAATCCCCTGCTCGAAGGCCTGACGGTCCGTCGGCGCCCGGATCCGTGCCTGCTCGTGATCTTCGGCGCGTCCGGCGACCTGACGTCGAAGAAGCTCATGCCGGCGCTCTATTCCCTGGCGCTGCGGCGGCTGCTGCCCGAGAAGTTCGGGATCGTCGGCGCCGCGCGCAGCGAGGAGAGCGACGAGGCCTTCCGCGAGCGGATGAAGCAGGCCGTTCAGGAGCATGCACGCGACCCTTTTGACGAGGAGGTCTGGAGTGGGCTCGCCGCCGGCATGCGCTACGAGACCCTCGATTTCGCGGACGACGACGGAGAGGACGGCCTCGCCGAGACGCTGACCGCGCTCGACGAGGAGCGCGGGACGATGGGCAATCGCGTCTACTACTTCGCGGTCCCGCCGAACGCAATCGGCACCCTCGTCGACGAGATCGCGGAGCGCCGCACCAGCGAGGGCTGGATCAGGCTGGTGATCGAGAAGCCGTTCGGTCATGACCTGGAGTCCGCGCGCGAGCTCAACGCAAAGATCCAGGAGCACTTCTCCGAAGACGAGGTCTTTCGGATCGACCACTACCTCGGCAAGGAAACGGTTCAGAACATGCTGGCGCTGCGGTTCGCGAACGGCATCTTCGAACCGATCTGGAATCGCCAGTTCATCGACCACGTGCAGATCACGGTCGCCGAGTCGATCGGGATCGAGGGACGCGCCGGGTACTACGAGCAGGCGGGCGCGATCCGCGACATCTTCCAGAACCACCTGCTGCAGCTCGTCGCGGTCACCGCGATGGAACCGCCGATCGACTTCACCGCAGACTCCGTGCGCAACGAGAAGCTGAAGGTGCTGAAGTCGATGCACACGCCGGGGCCGAAGCACATCGTGCGCGGGCAGTACGGACCCGGGTTCGTCGAAGGCAAGGAGGTGCCTGGGTACCGCGAGGAGCCGGGCGTCGCGCCAGGATCGCTGACGGAGACATTCGTCGCAGCGAAGCTGTTCGTCGACAACTGGCGCTGGGCAGACACGCCGTTCTACGTCCGCATGGGCAAGCGGCTGGCGCGCCGTGAGACAACGATCGCGATTCAGTTCAAGCGCGCGCCGCACCCGCCGTTCGCGGACGCCGCCGAAGAGGGGTTGCGTCCGAACACCCTGCTGATTCACGTGCAGCCGAACGAGGGCGTGTCGCTCGCGATCGGAGCGAAGGTCCCGGGCCAAGGGGTGACGATCCGCACCGTCCACATGGATTTCCTCTACGGCGGCACCTTCCGCGAGGGCCTGCCCGAGGCGTACGAGCGGTTGATCCTCGACGCGATGCTCGGCGACGCGACGCTGTTCACGAGATCGGATGAAATCGAGGAACAGTGGGCGCTCGTCGACGCGATCGTCGCGCCCTGGAAACGCGATCGGATCTCGTTCCCGAACTACGCGGCGGGAACGTGGGGCCCGGCCGCCTCCGATGAGCTCATCCACCGGGATGGTCGTTCGTGGCGCAGGCACTGATCGAAAGCAGCTGGACGGGCGAGGACGTCACGATTGCCCAGATCGAGCGCGAGCTCGCACGTCTTCGCTTCGAGTCATCAGACGAGGGAGCTCAGCCGAATCTCCGCACGTCGGTGATGACGCACATCGCGTGGGCGCCGCCCGAGTGGCAGACTGCCGCGGAGGGGACCCTCTCCGGGCTGGCCGAGCGTCACCCCTCGCGGACGTTGCTGCTCGTGCCGAAGCGCGACGAGCCGGATGGCATCGACGCGCAGCTGTCGATCCGTTGCTATCCGGTTGGCGACCGTGCCGTCTGCGGTGAGGTGATCGAGCTCATCCTGCGAGGCAGTCGCGCGTCGGCGCCCGCTTCGATCGCGCTTCCGCTGCTGATCTCCGATCTGCCGGTGTTCTTGCGCTGGCGCGGGCAGCCTGGTTGGGGCTCGACGGAATTCGACCAGCTCGTCGGCATCGTCGACAGATTGGTCGTCGACTCGACCGAGTGGCCGGACCTGCCGGGCGCCTACGCGCAGCTCGCGGAGCTGTTCCCGCGAGTCGTTGTGTCCGACATCGCCTGGCAGCGCACAGAGCGGTGGCGCGCGCTGCTTGCGTCGCTCTGGCCCGGTATCGGCAGCATCCGCGCGATTCGCGTGCACGGCACGGCCGCGCAGGGCCATCTGCTCGCGGGCTGGCTGCGCTCGCGGCTGGGACACGCAGTCGAGCTGGAGCTGGACGAGCACGAGCTGCTGGAGGGCATCGACCTCGACGGACAGCCGGCGCCGTTCCCATCCGGAAGCGCACCGAACGCCAGCGACGTCCTGTCGGCGCAGCTCGACCGCTTCATCCGCGACAAGATCTACGAAGAAGCTGCGGCCGCGGCCGCGGCGAGCTGACTACTTCTTGACGATCACGAAGCTGTCGCCCGTGACCTTCAAGCGGACCGGGTTCGACCAGCTCATTGCCTGCGCCCCGGTGGGGAGCGCCGGGTTGATGCCGCGGATGCGGTAGAACCAGGTACCGACCGCCGCCTTGCCGAGCGGCAGGACGACCGAGGTCGCCGCGGTGGTCGTCGACCACGTGGTCTTCCACGGGTACGACTTTCGCGAGAGCTGAACCTCATAGGTGGTCGCGCCGACTGCGGGCTGCCACGCAACGAGCGGCGAGTCGTGCACCGACGGCACCTTCGACGCCGATGCAACGACGCGGCCGTTCGGAGCGAGCCCCGAGACCCACGGCATGTCCGACGCCGCGGTGACAACCGGCTGAGAGACCTTGCCGAAGCTCATGCCCACGCCGCGCTCGCAGGAGTCCTGCGGCACTTCTGTGTCGTGGTAGGCCAGCAGGCTGTCCTTCGCGGTCGGATCGAACGCCCCGTAGTAGTCCACCGTCACGGGAACGACCGTCCAGTAGTAGCGCCCGTTCGGCCAGCCGGAGTCCCAGAGGTCGACACCGGTCGCGTCGGGGACCGTGTTCCCGTTGGTCGCCGTGCCCGAGCCGGGAGTCTCGGTCGGCTTGACGGGTTTACCCGTGGCGTCGTAGGAGCGTCCTTCGGTGCCGCCCTGAATGAATCCGTTATTCCAATCCGCCAGGGTTGACTGCGTCTGCGGCAGTGCGAGCACGCCGCCAACGACGCGTGGGGCGAACGCGGGCGAGCCGACGACCGACCCGGTGAACACCTGGTTCACGCAGTGGTCGTCCGTGAAGATGTAGACACGGTAGAGGCTCGAGCCGAATGGGCCCAGCGAGCTGAGGGCGGGCGCCGACGGCGCCCACGCGAAGCCCGGCATCAGCTCGTGCGGTTGTGCGAGTTGCCCCTTCTTGACCCAGACGTCGGACACGGTGTTCGTCGGGCTGAGCGCCCCTAGGGAGAGCGGCGGGTTCACGGAGGTGAACGTCGGGCTCCACGGTCCGTATGACACGCGCGGCAGGCCGTTCTTCAAGAAATCCTTGTCGTCGATGTATCGGATCGCCCGCACGCGCCAGTGCACCGCCGACCAGGTGACGGCGTTCTGATGCAAGGTGAAGAACTCACGCTCGTCGGCGACATTGGTCGTGGTCTGGAACGACATCGGCGGGCTGATGTCCGTGTAGAGAACTTCGTAGCGCGTCGCGCCCTCGATCGGCCTCCAGCGCACGAGCCCTTCCGGTGCGGGCAACTGCCGTGGATAGTCGCTGTCCAGCCAGCGCATGTTGAACCCGAGCGGTGCGCTCCAGGGCGTGATCTGCTTGCCGTTCGCCGACACCCAGCGGACGTGCGCCCAGAGCGCAAACGGAAGGCCGGTCATCCATGGAAGCTGGTGCGCTACCGACACAGCTGGGATCGCCAGGTCCGTGTAGGTGAAGAGCACGGACGATTCGTTGAAGTTTCGGTTTGTCGCGAGCTCGAATTCGTAGGTCCCCCCGCGCACGTCGACCGGCGCCCATGCGAACGAGGGCGTGCGCGGGTAGTACTTCAGCGGCGCCTCGTCCGGCCTGAGCAGGAACGCGTGCAGGCCCTCCGGTGCGGCTGTGACCGCGTGGAAAGGCTTCGGGCCTGCATCGAAATTCGCAGCCGCCGCAGGCGCGAACACGAGAAAGGCCGCCAGGATGACGATCAGGCGTTTCATTCCGCTGCCCTGTTCTTCGGCAGCGAGCGGTCAGTGCTTGAGGGCCGCTTCGATCGCGAGCCCGGCGGCCAGCACCAGCGCGTCGTCGCCCGGCCTCCCGACCACCTGAATCGACGCAGGCAAGCCATTTTCGGCCGGGCCGGCCGGCAGCGCCAGGGCGGGCCAGCCCAGGGCGTTGAACGGGAAGGTGAAGAGGGTGAAGGCGCCGCGAATCTCAGTCTCGACGACATCAGCGGACGGAGCGACGAATCCCAGCGTCGGCGTGATCAGCAGGTCGTAGCCGTCCAGCACGGACAGTGCCCGCTCGGCGTGCTCTGTTCGCGCCCGCTGGGCGGCCTCGTACTCCGCGTCGTCGAGCGCGATGCAGCGCTCGACCTTGGCGCGGATGTTGTCGCCGTACAGCTCTGCGTTCTCGGGATAGAGCTCGCGATGCACGTCGCCGACCTCCCGCATGAACGCCGGCGCGACGTTCTCCGCGGTGGGGAAGTCGACCGCCTCCGCGCGCACCGAGAGGACACGCTCCCGCACGAGCGGCTCGGCGCGATCGGCCCAGGCGACGGCGAGCGAGAGCTCGTCGAGCGACCGCGCCGAAACGTCCAGGCCCATCAGCTCGATGCAACCGGCGACGTCGCGTGCCAGCGGCCCGGCGTGATCGAACGTCGGCGCGAGCGGGAACACGCCGTCGATCGGAAGGAGCCCGTACGTCGGCTTGAACCCCGCGATCCCACAGCACGCAGCGGGGATGCGGATCGAGCCGCCTGTGTCGGTGCCGAGCGCGGCGTCCGCCCGTCCGAGCACGATCGCCGCCGCGGAACCGCCGCTCGAGCCACCTGCCGTATGCCCCGGGAAGGAGGGGTTCGGAACGACGCCGTAGTGCATGTTCTGCGACGTGACGCCGTAGGCGAACTCGTGCAGGTTCGTCTTGCCGACGTTCACCCACCCGAGCTCTTCGAGCTGTCGCACCCACGTCGCCGACTCCGCAGGGACGTGGTCGGCGAAGACGGCCGAGCCGTACGTCGTACGGATGCCTGCCGTGTCGAACAGGTCCTTCACCGCGAGCCGGCGCCCCGGCGGGCCTGGGCCCACCTCGGTGATGAAAACGGCGTCGGTCAGTCGAGCCAGAGGTAGACGAGCGCGACGCCGATGGTGCCGCCGAACAGCACCCAGAAGAGCCCGAACAGGGCCCAGCCCCACGCCATGTTCTTGCGGGCGAGCTCGCGCTCGGCGATGTCGGGTGCGTCGACGAGGATCGTCGGCGGCGTCTGTTCTGGAAGAGCGTCGGTCATCAGAGGATCGGGTCGATTGCCATGGCGATGAACAGGAGCGCGAGATAGAGGAGCGAGTAGTGGAAGAGGCGAACGGCAGCGACGCGCTCGAGCGACCTCCGCAACTCGATCGCGTACCAGGCGAAGATCGCGCCGAGCACCGCCGCCGAAATGCCGTAGACGAGGCCGAACGTCCCGAAGGCGACCGGCGCGAGCGTGACCGCGATCAACAGCACGGTGTAGCGGACGATCTGCCGCGCCGTTTCCTGATCGCCGCGCGTGACGGGCAGCATCGGCACGCCCGCCTTCGCGTAGTGCTCCTTGATCATCAGCGCGAGCGCCCAGAAATGGGGCGGCGTCCACACGAAGACGACGACGAACATCACGAGCGCCGCCCAGCCGAGGTGCCCGCTGGCGCTTGCGTAACCGACGAGCGGCGGCACCGCGCCGGCTGCACCGCCGATCACGATGTTCTGCGCCGTCGAGCGCTTCAGCCAACGCGTGTAGACGAGCACGTAGAAGAGATTGCCGCCGAGTGCCAGCAACGCGGTCGGCACGTTGACCAGCGAGGCCAAGATCACGAACGACAAAGCGGAAAGGGCGAGGCCGAACTCGAGCGCGCGCTCGGCGGGCACGCGGCCCGACGCGACCGGGCGTGTTGCCGTGCGCGAGCCCATCAGCTTGTCGATGTCGCGGTCGAGATAGTGGTTGAGCGCCGAAGCGCCACCGCACGCGAGCGCGAGCCCGACCATCGTCAAGGCGAAGCCGCCCCAGGCCGGTACGCCCGCGGCACCGACGAACGCGCCGGCGCCGCCCGTCAGCAGGAGCAGCGACATGATGCGTGGCTTCGTCAGCGTGAGGTAGTCGCGCAACGGGCCTTGTTCGACGTGACCGCGGAAGGTGCGCGCGGCGAGGACGATCGTCGCTGCGAGTGCGAGCGACGCGAACGTGAGGTGGGCCGCGCGGCCTGTCAGCAACGCCGCGAGCCCGAACAGGACGAGTGCCGCAAGCGCCGTCGGCAGCAGCCGGCGCGCCGAGACCCAGGCGATTGCAGCGAGCGCGGCAAGCGGCGGCAGCGCCAGCGCGGCGAGCACGCGGTGCGCCGTGTCCCAGCCGACGGCGCCCGAGACGACCGCGAGACCGGTCCCAAGCACTGCGGCAACTGCCATGAGGCGCGCCCAGGTTCCCATCAGAAACACATCCCCATCAGAAACCGCGCGTCTCCGCGAGCCGACGACGTAAGTCGCGCAACGGGCGCGCCGACGTCACGTAGGGGACCTTGTCGAAGTTCCAGGCCGGCGGCGGCGAGGTCGTGTACCACTCGAGCGTGTCGGCCATCCACGGGTCGTTGCCCGCACGAGCACCGGTGCGCGACGTCTTGATCACGTTGAGCACGAACACCAGCATCCCGATCGCCATCACGTAGGAGCCGATGCTCGAGGCCAGGTTGTAGGCCTCCCACAGGCCGGCCTGCTGGTAGCTATAGACGCGGCGCGGCATCCCGAGCATCCCGAGCATGTGCTGCGGGAAGAAGGTCAGGTTGAAGCCGAAGAACGTCAGCCAGAAGTGCCACTTGCCGAGGGTCTCGTCAAGGACCCGCCCGAACATCTTCGGCCACCAGTAGTAGAGGCCGCCGAAGATCCCGAACATCGATCCGCCGAACAGCACGTAATGCAGGTGCGCAACGACGAAGTACGTATCGGTGACCGCCCAGTCGATCGGGAACGCTGCGAGGAAGATGCCGGAGATGCCGCCGAGCGTGAACACGGCGATGAAGCCGAGCGCCCACAGGGCCGGGGTGTCGAACGAGATGTTCCCGCGCCAGATCGTCGCGAGCCAGTTGAAGATCTTCACTCCGGTCGGGATCGCAATGATCAACGAGCTGATCATGAAGAAGATGTCGAGGCCGACCGGCAGCCCGACCGCGAACATGTGGTGCGCCCAGACGAGCAGCGAGTAGAACCCGATGCCCGCCGTCGCGATCGCCACCGCCTTGTAGCCGAAGATCGGCTTCCGGGCGAAGACCGGAAGGATCTCCGAGATCATCCCCATCGCGGGCAGCACCATGATGTAGACCTCGGGGTGCCCGAAGAACCAGAAGACGTGCTGGTACAGGATGGGGGCGCCGCCATGCCCGGCGTCGAAGAAATGCGTCCCGGCCTGCCGGTCGAGCAGCATCAGCGTCAGTCCCGCCGAGAGCGACGGCAGCGCGATGATCAGCAGCCACCCGTACGTGACGATCGACCAGCAGAAGAGCGGGATGCGCATCCACGACATTCCCGGGGCGCGCATGTTGTGGATCGTCACCACGAAGTTGATCGCGCCGACGAGCGAGGAGATCGTGAGGATGTGGATCCCGAGGATCCACAGGTCGGGCCCAACGCCCGGCATGTGCAGCGTCGAAAGCGGGGTGTACATCGTCCAGCCGCCACGCGCAGCGCCGTTCTTCGCAAAGAAGCTCAGCATCAGCACGACGCCGCCGAGGAAGTAGAACCAGTACGACAAGGCGTTGAGACGTGGGAACGCCATGTCTCGCGCGCCGATCATCAGCGGCACGAGGTAGTTCCCGAAGCCGGCGAGGATCGGGACGATGACCAGGAAGATCATGGTCGTCCCGTGCATCGTCACGACCTGGTTGTACGAGTTCTTGGTCAAGAAGTGCTCGCTTGGCGTCGCGAGCTGCGTGCGGATCAGGAGCGCCATCAGGCCGCCGATCGCAAAGAACACGAGCGCCGTCCAGATGTAGAGCAATCCGATCTTCTTGTGGTCGACGGTCGTCAACCACGCCGTCACCTTTCCGCGGCGCCAGTCGGCGCGGTACGGCTGGACCGATTCGACGTTCACGGCCATCAGCCGTTGCCCCCCTTCTTCGCGAACTGCTTCGTGTAGGCGATCAGCGCGTCGAGCTGTTGGCTTGTCCAGTCGCGGCCCACGGAAGGCATCTGCCCCTGGCCGTTGCGCAGCAACACCTCGATCGACTTGCGGTCCGCGAGCAAGGGGTTCCCGGCGAGCGCGGGGCCGATGTATTTGTGGTCGAGGCGGTGACACTTCTGGCAGACGCCCTGCCACTCTTCCTGGCCGAGCGCCACGCCGCCCTGCGCGCGCTTCGCGATGAACGCGTCGTACTCGGCGCGCGGGACGAC
>DATBDB010000041.1:0-27181 GCA_036270155.1 Gaiellaceae bacterium | reverse complement strand
GGCGTAACGGAGGGTGTTCCCGTGCACGCCCAGTGCCTGACCGGCGTCGTCGTACCGCATTCGTTCCCCGCCGAGAAAGAGGTGCAGGCGTTCAGCCTGGTCCTCCGCTTTCTCTCGGGTCTTGCCGGCGTTTGGGAGCCTGCCGAGCGTGAACACGGCGAGGTCGGGGGCGGCAACGACATAGACCTGGTACCTCGGTCCCCACACCTGCACGAGGGAGGGGTCATCCCAGTCGGACGGCCCGACACGTTCCACCCGCGCGTGGACGGACAGGAGCGCCGCACGGGGCATGCTGTCCTGAAGACCCGCCCACGCAACACGCCGCAACGAACGTCGTCCCGCTGGGAGTCGCTGATCGAGCGCGCCAACGCGCCGCCGGAACGCGAGGATCTGCGCTCGCGTAACTCTGAGCGGCGCCGTCCTCACGTCACGGCGAGATGTCGAACGGCCGAGCGAGGCTGATGGGTGATCACCCCGGGATCCACGCCAGCCGAAATCTACGGCGTCCCGGGACGTCGAGACGGTCAAGAACAGCTGACCCGCCTAGCTAGTGCATGGCAAGTTCGTCGGCTTCCATCCTCGCGGAGATCGCGTCGAGCACTGCGTATTCCGCCTCCTCGATCGTCGCATACGCATAGTCGATCGCGAACAGCGCGTCCCCTTCGGCGTCCTCGGCGCGGCTCTCCGCCTTGTTGGCGTCGTGCTCGGTCTTCTTGGCGTCTATGTCCCGACGCATCTTCGCGACGTGCTCTTTCCACGATTTCTGCAGGTCGTTCCACGAATCCGAGACGTGGGCCTCGGTCGTCTTGGCGGTTTCACTCAGCTTGTCGGTCTGCGCCTGTGCCGCAGCCCTCGCCTTGTTTGCAGACTGCTCGACCTCGGACCTCCCTTGGTTCCGGGCAGCTGCAGCGTGCTCCTCGGCCTGCTTGGCACGCCCCGCGAGCTCGGCCAGCATGTCCGACGCGCGCGTCAGATTGTCAGAAACGCCGCTCATCGCATCCTCCTCCGGTTGTCCAGCGGAGCCCCTGAGTCATGATGCCAAACACCTCCGGGCTCTGTGTGCACGCCGCGCATGACCCTCCGACGCTGCGCCCCGACCCTCCGCGCTACGTCTCCTTCGAGCGCGCAGCCGCGTAGGCGTGCACGGACTTGGTCAGTTCGAGGATCTGACGAGAAAGGTCGAGCAGCTCCTCGTTTTGCTTGTCCTCTTCCTTGACGGTTTGCCACTGCTGGTTGGCGACGATCTGCCGCTTGGCGTCGGCTCGGTTCTGGCTGATCATCACGAAGGTCGAGAGGAAGATCGCCTCGAGCGAGACGATCATCGTCAGCAGGCCGTATGGGTAGTGCTCGACGCCGAAGCCGATCCAGCAGCCGAACCAGAGGATGTGGATGTAGACGAAGGCCATGGAGCCCGCAAAGGTCGTGATGCGGTCCGCGATCCGGTTCTGCACGCTTTCCGCGCGCTGCTTTGCGTGCTCGGCGAGGGCTGGATTCGGCTCGAGCGAGAGGTGTCCCACGCGTTGGAGGTGGACCGAGTGTTCCGTGGTCATACCGCTCCTTTCGGGAAGGAATTCGCATGTCCCGTCTGCGCCGCAACAAACGTGGCGTCCTCCCGCTGCCCGCGGAGAATTGGCGAGCGGGCGTTGTCTTGAAGCGCTAGGGCTGCGAGCGTGTCACTGTTGCAACTGCGGCTCGGCTGCGAAGACGCCAGCGGAAGCCTCCGGTGTTGCGCAGCGGGCGAATCACTCTCGCCGGCTCGCGCTCCGGCGCCGGGCCTGCCGCCGCCTCGTCGCTTCGGACGACCTTCTCGACGCGCGTACCGAGTCTGGACTGCAGCCTCACGGAAGCGGTCGCACTCGAGATCGCACTCAAGATGTCCACACGCTCAAGATCCTGCTGCGTGATCAGGAGCTCTGCGAGCCGCCTGAGCGATTCGACGTGCTCGGAGAGGAGCTGGAGCGCGTCTTCGTACGCCGCGTGAACGAACTGCTCGACGACTCGGTCGACCCGACCCAGTGCCTCCTGTGAGAGCTGACTGCGGTCGTTGAAGCTGATGATCTGGCCAACCTCCGGCGAGAGGCCGAGCTTCTCGACGGCCTGCCGCGCGATCCCGTTCACCTGCTCGAGATCATTCGCCGCGCCCGACGAGACCTTTCCGAAGCTGATCTGCTCCGCAGCACGGCCGGCGAGAGCCACGACCATTCGCTCGTGGATCAGGTCGGCGTCTTCCAGCAATCTGTCGGCGCGCCCCATGTACACGAAACCTCCGGCTCTCCCGCGAGGTCGAACGGTGGCGTGGAGCGGCTTGTCATGGTTCGGGCACAGCTCCGCGGCGAGCGCGTGTCCGGCCTCGTGGTAGGCGATGATCTCGAGCTCGCCTTCGGCGAGGATCGCGTTTCGCTTCTCGGGGCCGAGGAGCACGCGCAGGACGGCGTCATGCAGGTTGCGGTGCGTGATTACGGTCTGGTTCGCGCGCGCTGCGAGGATCGCTCCTTCGTTGACGACCTCTGCGAGGTCGGCGCCGGAGAGCCCGGCGGTCGACTCGGCGAGCAGCGAGAGATCGACGCCGTCGGCCAGCGGCTTGCCCTTTGCGTGCACCTCGAGGATCGCCTCACGTCCCTCCTTGGCCGGCAGGTCGACCGGCACCTGGCGGCCGAAGCGTCCTGGGCGCAGTAGCGCCTTGTCGAGGATGTCGATTCGGTTGGTCGCTGCGACAACGACCACCTTCGTCGACGTGTCGAAACCGTCCAACTCGACGAGCAACTGATTCAGTGTCTGTTCGCGCTCGTCGTTCGCACCGGATACCGCGCCGCTCGCGCGGTGGCGGCCGATCGCGTCGATCTCGTCGAAGAAGATGACTGCTCCGCCTTCGCAGCGACGAGCGCGGGCGAACAGCTCGCGGACCCGCTTCGCCCCCACGCCGACGTACATCTCGATGAACTCTGAGCCGGAGACGGCGAAGAAGGGCACGGCGGCCTCCCCGGCCAGCGCCTTGGCGATCAGCGTCTTGCCGGTGCCAGGAGGACCGTAGAGGAGGACGCTGCTCGGAATGCGAGCGCCGACCCGCGCGAACCGCTCCGGTTCGCGCAGGAACTCGACCATTTCGCGCACCTCGTCGATCGCTTCGTCACAGCCGGCGACGTCCCTGAACAACACCGTGCTCGTGTACGTCCGCGCCGTCTCTGCGGAGGGGCCGCCGCGTCGGTTCCTCGCGCGCCGCCAGCCGCCGCGTCGCAGGAGGATGACGGCGGCCGCAAGGAGGACGACGAGCAGGAGCGCCAACGGAGGCACCAGCCGCAGCCAAACGGACGAACGCGGCGGCCCGGCGACCGAGACAGGGACGTCATGCGCGATGAGATGCTGTTGAACGAGCGTGTCGGAGGGCAGATACGAAGACACGCGCGTTGTGCCGTCGTGCAGCACGACGTTGATCTGTGTACGGGTCGAATCGCCAGAGATGCGCGCGGAAGCGACCTCGTTGGTGTCGATCGCGTTCAGCAACCCGCTGTAGCTGAGCGTGGTCGACGGCTTGGTCGATTGCTTCTGGGCGACCGCCGCCCCCGCAAACGCGCCCCGCACTCCGAGGCTGAGCGCGGCGGCGACAACGAGAACGAGCGTGAGAGAGGATTTCACCGAGGGGGGCGCGATCGCGGGAACCGACCCGTGATGGCGAGTGACACTGTGCCACGCACCAGTAGGGTCGCCGGCTTCCTCAATCCAGACGCGCTACCCCACTCACCGATGGCGTCTGCGATGTCCGCATGGCGTTCATGACCACGGATGGGTGACTTCCGCGGGCTTCGTGTTTCGCCCAAGGGAGAGCCCCGTTTTCCGGGGCCTTTCACAAAGGACGGGTACTGAACTTGAACCAGTGACCCCCAGCTTCTCCATCGAGTTCCGCATGTCTCCGCAGGTTGCGACAGGTTGTCAAACAACCTGCTCAACCCAAATCCAAAGCGGTTGCGATGCCGTCGTTCGCCGTCTGTAGCCGTCGACGTTTTCCATGCTCTTTCCATGCGAGGCGCCGCGGTAGCGTCGACGGGAGAGCGCTCGCGTCACACTTCTGGACGGCGTTCAGATCGGCCGGATCTGCAAGGTCGACCACTTTTTGCCTCGCCGATCGGGATCTCGATTCCTAGAGTCTGCGCCTTAGCGTCTGGCGATGTACGTTCCGCGCGTGACACCACCACGCGAGCGGAGGGAGTACGCGAGCCGCAAAGGGGCGCGCCCAGGCCTGATTGCGATCGTGAGCACTCGCGGCGTGCGTCCGACTGCGTGACGACCGCCGGCGATCGTGAGCACCGCCGGAACATCTGATCCGATCAGGATCCGCACCCGCCCTGCGCTGGGAGCCACGCGCTTCGGAGCGCGCGCGACCAGGAACGTCGGCCTGACGGCGAGCACGTTCAACGACAACGACGTCCGCGCTGACCGGCCGTGCGCGTCGATAGCAACAAGCCGAACCGCGGTCGTCCCTACGGGCAGGCCATGCACCGTGAGCAGTTCCCCGCGACCGAGGAGACGACCACCGGCGTACCAGCGGAGGCTGCGCCCGGTAAGCCGCGTACCGGCGTCGTCGTACGCCGTCCCGCGCAGGAGCAGCATCGTGTCCGCGCGCATCCGGCCGCCGCGGGTGCCACCGATGATGTGCACGGACGGCGGCGCGCCGGCGGCACGCAGCACACCCGAGAGCGCGGTCGCTACGTCGAACCCGTCGCTGACTCTGATCCGGAACCGTGCGTTGCTGGATGCGCTGAGTAGCCGGCTCGGGACGCTTACCGAGTCACCGCTTACATCGCTGGCGACGACCCTCCACTGGTTGCCGCCGTCGTCTGAGTAATCGACTGAAGAGGTCAGCCGATCAGCGTCGGCGTCGTTGGCCGTCCAGCGTACGAGCGTCTTGGAGCTCTGGCCCACCCGTGTGCCGGAATCCGGGCTGACGATCGTGACGGTCGGAGCGTGCGCGCTACGCGCGCGCTGCGCAAGCTCGACGCCGCCGGAGCTGACCACCACCGACGCTGCGGAAGGCGCGAACGGCAGCGTGGCCTCCAGCAGCACTCCCGGCAACTGTCCGTCGCTGTGGACGGTCGAGGATGTTGGAACGACACTGGCGAGCTTCCCGCCGAATGCATCACGCAACTCGATGCGATACGTACTTCCAGCCGTCGAATCGGTTCCCGCCTGGTCGACCGGCGCGACATCGAAGATCGACGCCTTGCCCGCGGGATCGACGGTAGCGATCACCCGCAGCCCCGACTCGCCGGCGGCATGGATGCGCGCAGCGCCGCGAACGAACAGTGGCAACGATTGCGCGGGCGGGTGGAGAGCGATAAGCCGGTTCCAGTTCACCACCGATATCCAGTGGTTGGCCTCGTTCTGCGCGACCGTGCCGACTTGGGTGCCGGCAACGCCCGGGCAGTACGACATGAAGTCGTAGTAGGTGCTGGCGCTCGTCGGATACCCGGTGTCGAGGATGCGTGCAGTCCAGTTTCGAAGGTCGAACCCGACGCCCTGGATCCGGCCCTCGTTGTCGGGCGGCCAATTTTCGCCCACCTGTTTGTTCGAGTTCCCCCCGCAGTCGGCAGTCCCGTCGGGATGCGGACCGGTCGCGTTAGGGGCAGAGCCCGTGTCTGCGTGCACGAGCCCGAGCCCGTGACCGATCTCGTGCATCGCGCTCGTCAGCGGGCGAGCGTCGCTCACGATCGAGATCGGTGCGCTGGCGCTGAAGAGTGGGCCACCGGTCGTCAGGCCCCCGCTTCCAGCGAGGCTCCCTGCGGTGAAGACGCCGATCGCGTACTGCGAGCTGTTCCGTTTCTCATCGGACGCCCGCTTCGCCACCGCTGCTGCGGCCTGGAATGTGTTCAGCTTGTCGATCGGCAGCGGGGTCTCGTACGGGTGGATGTTCACGTTGACCGGAAGCGCGGTCTGCGCACTGTCGAACACCTGATCCACGGTCTGAGTGGTCTGCACGCCGCCGAGCGACAGCGGGATCGGGTAGAGCTCGACATCCGCGGTGCTCGCGAACGGCACCCCGCGGAGCGTGAACACGTTGGCATTGCAGCCGCCGCACTGGACGGGTGCAGACAATCCGACCGGCGTGCTGACGGTTGCGCGGAAGGTGAGCGAGCGATGGTACGTGCTGTCCCACGGGACCACGAACAGGAATGCGGCAGTCGAACGGGCGCGTTCGCCCTCAGTGACGCAGGCGAAACAGTCGGGGGGCGTCAGCGCGGACGGCGAGATGTCCGGCTTCAACGGAGCCGAGATCTCGCGCTCCGAGGAGTCGAAGATCCTGAGGGTCGCAGTGGCGCCACGCAGGCTCGTTGCCGCTGGATTCGTCAGGTTCGTGGCATGCGCGAAGACGCGCACGATCGTGTATTTCCCGGCAGCCATTGTGACGCCCTCATATGTGGCCTGCCCTGGAGTCTTCCCAAGCAGATCAGAACGGCTGGGAAGCGTGCCGAAGCAGTTGCAGTTGATGGTCTGGATCGACTGGTTGACCTCGATGCCGGTGACGCGGATGTCGACGACCGGGCTCGTGAGGATCACTGGATGCTTCGGGCGGACGGGCGTCGGTTGCCGGTTGATGTAGTCCAACGTGTAGTGAATCGAGATCGCCGTGGTCTGACCGTCGGTGTCGGTCGCGGTCACCGTGAACGTGCGCGTCCCGAAGGTCGTCGTGTCGATCGGGCTGCCGCTGGCGACCGGTGCGGAACAGCCGGCTGTCCCCGGCTTCAGGACGCCACCGTTCGCGCCCGCCGAGCACACGTAGTTCGCGGCGACGACCGAGCTGAACGTGTACGACGCCCCGTCGAACGGAGTGATCAGCTTCACCGTCGGTGGCCCAGGTGGCGCTGTCGGAGGCGAGGGCGGCCCGGGAGGCGCGGGTGCGGCAGTCACCGTGTAGTTGCTCGTCGTCGTCGCGGTCTGCCCATCCGTGTCGGTCGCGGTGACCGTGAACGAGTGTGCGCCGGCGGTGGCGGTGTCAATGGGGGTGCCGCTCGCGACCGGCCCCGAGCAGCCGGCCGTCCCCGCTTTCAACACGCCCCCGTTCGCTCCCGCCGAGCACGAGTAGTTCGCGTCCACGACCGAACCGCGCGTGTAGCTCGCTCCGTCAGCCGGCGTGGTGACTGTCGCCGAGGGCGGTCCGGGCGGCGCAGGTGCGGCGGTCACCGTGTAGTTGCTGGTCGTCGTCGCGGTCTGCCCGTCGGTATCCGTCGCGGTAACGGCAAAGGAGTGCGGGCCGGCCGTCCCAGTGTCGATGGGGCTGCCACTCGCGACAGGCCCCGAGCAGCCGGCCGTCCCGGCTTTCAACACGCCCCCGTTCGCGCCCGCAGAGCACGAGTAGTTCGCGTTCACGACCGAACCGAACGCGTAGCTCGCGCCGTTGGCAGGCGTTGTGACCGTCGCCGAAGGCGGCCCGGGTGCCGCGGTCACGGTCAGGTTGGTGCTGCCATTGCTCGTGGCGTGCGTGCTGTCGCCGCCGTAGCTGGCGGTGAGCTGGTGCGTCCCTGACCCGCGCGCCGACGGCGTGTAGCTCATTCCGCAGGACGCAGTCCCGAGGGTCGATGTCGCGGCGAGCGTACAACTCGCGCCCGGGCCGCTGAATGCGCCGGCTGAGTCACTGACCACGGTGACCGTTCCCGTCGGCGTGATCTTTGTCCCCGCGCCGCTGTCAGAAACCGTCGCTGTGCAAGCCGACGTACTACCGACCGTCGCGCTCGCGGGCGAGCACGACAACGACGTCTGAGTCGGCCGCTTGGGTGGTGTGATCTTGGTGACGAACGCGTCGTAGGCCCCGCCGAAGGTCGTCTGGTACGCGCCGGCGGTGGTCGGAAACGTGCTTGCAAAGGTGTTGCCGGTGACGTACGCGCTACCTGCCGCATCGAGGGCGATCCCCAAGCCCTCGTCACCCCCGGCCCCGAGGTAGGTCGAGTAGGCCAGCGTGGCGCCGCTGGCGCTCAGCTTCGAGACGAATGCCTCGGTGCCGGGATTGCTGGTCTGGAAGGCGCCCGGCGTGGTCGGAAAGTCATTCGAGGAGGTGTGGCCGGTGATATACGCGTTGCCCGACACGTCGAGCGCTATCCCGTTGCCCCAGTCGTACTGGCTGCCGCCGAGGTAGGTGGAGTAGGCGAGCGCGCTACCGTCCGCCGCGAGCTTCGAGACGAACGCATTGTTGCCGCCGGCTTTGGTGGTGCGGTATGCGCCGGTGGTGCTCGGGAAATTCGTCGAGGCCGTTGAGCCGGTCACATACGCGCTGCCCGTCCCGTCGACCGCGATCCCGGCTCCGACGTCTCGGTCAGTACCCCCCAGGAAGGTCGAATAGACGAGATCGCTGTTGCCCGCGCCGGCGGGATTGACCTTTGAGACGAACGCATCGACACCGCCCGCGTTGGCTCGTTGATAGGAGCCGGTGGTCGTCGGGAAGTCGGTCGAGCTCGCGTAGCCGGTGATGTACGCCCTGCCCGACGCGTCGACCGCAATCCCACTGCCGTAGTCCGTGCTCGCGCCGCCGAGATGGGTCGAGTAGACGAGCGCACTGCCGTCCGGCCGCAGCTTGGAAAAGAATGCATCGCGGCCGCCGGCGTTGGCGGGCTGGTAGCTACCGGCGGTCGTCGGAAAATTGGTCGAGAAGGTGTCGCCGGTGATGTACGCGCTACCCGACCCGTTGATGGCGATGCCATACCCGATGTCCTGGCCGTCGCCGCCGAGGTAGGTGGAGTACGCGAGCGCGCTGCCGCCTGGCGTGAGCTTCGTGACGAACGCATCGGCGAAGCCGCCGCTCGCGGTTCCGTAGGCGCCTGAGGTGGTGGGAAAATCGTTCGAGGACGTCCAGCCGGTGATGTACGCGCTGCCCGCCGAGTCGACAGCGATTCCCTGACCTTGATCGGTGTTCGACCCGCCGAGGTAGGTCGAGTAGACGAGCGCGCTGCCGTCCGGACTGAGCTTCGAGACGAATATGTCGTAGGCGCCCGGTCCGCCATTGACGGCCTGGTAGGCGCCCGGCATGGGGAACGTCGGAAAGTCGGTCGAGGAAGTAAAGCCCGTGACGTATGCGCTGCCGGACCCGTCAACCGCGATCGCGGTTCCGTTGTCGTTGTTCGTGCCGCCGAGGTAGGTCGAGTAGTCGAGCGTCGGGTCGATCACCAGCGCTCGGCTGTGGTCGTACGCGCCCACGCTGATCCTCGCCCGGCCATCGCTCAGCGCGTAACGGCTCGCCACGCTGCGGCGCCGGCCACCGATCACCTGGTAGGCGTGGGGGGCAAGCTGGCGCACCAAGCGTCCCGGGCCCGCCACGAGCAGCAGGTCTCCGCTGCGATCGAGGCGCAGGCCGCTCTGACCGTGGTAGGCGAGCGCGATCCGGCCCGGGTCGCCGCCCGGCGCGACCGTGAACACGTACTCGAGCGAGCGTTGGGAGCCTGAGAACGTCGCGTCGATCCCGCGCCACACGCCGCGGTACATCGCCCCGGCGAACGTCGGGATGTTGAGGTGCCAGCGCGTTCGATTCTTCCCGATCAAGTAGTTCACGCGCCCGGCGAGTGGGGCCGTGCCGACCAGCCGAGCCCTCGCGCTCGCCCCCGCGAAGGCGACTGACAGCGCACGCACGGAAACCGGCTCGCCATGGGTGCGAACGTGGCCGGCGACCGCCGGACTGCTGCGTCGATACAGCGCGAGCACCGGGCCTGTTTTCGTCAGGCCGAGGGTGAAGTCACCTCCGTGGGCGAGGAAACGTACGCGGCTGTCGGCCTGGCCGCGGTTCTTCTCGAAGGACAGAGGGAGTCGCCCGTACGCGGAATCGAGGGGACGCGGTGTCTCCGCCGACACCGCGTTGACGTGCGACACATGGTGGCGATCGAATGTGTGGGCGGAGCCAAGCACAGACGCGACCAGAAGGAGAATCGCCGCGACGATCCCCCCACGCACGGCGAGCCGCGGCACCCCCTTGGCGACTAGCGGCTTCACTCTCGCCCGGAGCATCGTGGCGCGGTCGCGGTCGCCCCGAGCCGTTCAGCTGGAGGAGGGTCGACGAACAGCTCGATCGCCTCGACCAACCCTGTCCAGCCGGCGAAGCGCGCGCTCCGGCCGGTGCGCGGATGGTCGACGAGCCCGCGCACGGTGCCTACCGCCTCCGGCTCGGCCGCAACCCACACCCGCAAAACGAACGTCTCCATCGAGGCGACTGTCCCACGACCCCCTTTCGGTGGTCTTAAAGCCGCGTGCCGTTGCCAGGGGTCGAGAGCCACCGCCGCTACGGTGTGAATGCATGACGGAAAGCGAGTCAGGGCGTTCCAGCCGCCCCGGTTGGCTTCGCCGACCGGCGCTCGAGCGCCGACTCGACGACGCGTTCGCGCGCCGGCTCACCACCCTGACGGCAGATGCAGGCTTCGGCAAATCGACCTTGCTTGCCGCCTGGACGGAAGACGTCGAGTGCATCTGGTACACGACAGGCGGCAACGACGCGGCCCTCCCGTCCCTGTCCCAGGGAATCGCTGACGCGATCCGGGCGGCGCTGCCGGAGCTCATCGACCTCCCCGCCGCTCCCTCCGCCAGCGCGGAGGGAGATGCGTTTCTCCACGCGGAGACGTTCGCGGGCCTCCTCTGCTCAGTTTTGGAGGCCCAGCTCACCCACGACGTCGTCCTCGTCCTCGACGACATCCACCGGCTGCCGGCCGGAAGCGGCGCGCTCCGCCTCGTCGAGAGCCTCTGCCGCCAGGCACCCGAGACGCTTCATCTCGTCCTCGCGTCCCGCACGCCGCCCGCGTTCCAGGTCGGACGGCTCCGTGCCGCCGGACAGCTCCTGGAGCTCAGTGCCGCCGACCTCGCATTCACCCCTGTGGAGATCGAGCAACTGCTCGACGGGGACAGTGACGCGCGGCTCGCCCCCGCACTGTACGAGCTCACCGCCGGCTGGCCCGCGCTTGTCCGCCTGGCGACGCAAGCGCTGAAGCCGGTGCCTGCTGGGGCGCGACACGCAGCGCTCGAGCAATTCCGCCGCAACCCGAGCGTGCTCTGGGACTACCTGGCCGAGCAGGTGTTCGCGCAAGAGAGAACGAGCGTGCAGGAGCTCCTGCGCGTCGCGGCACTGCTCGACCGTGTCACCCCCGAGATCTGCGACGCGCTCGGCGTCCCGGAAGCGGCGGCGACGGTCAACGACCTCGTCCGGCGCGGCCTCTTCCTCGAGCGGCACGGCGACAGCCTCTCCCTGCACACGCTCGTCCGCGAGTTCGTGCTCCGGGCGTGGCCCTGGCCGGTCGAGGAGGCGCGATCCGTTCGCGCGCGCGCCGCACAATGGCTCGAGGGGCACGGGCGCATCGAGGAGGCGCTCGCCACCCTCGCCGGTATCGCGGAGCACGACGAGCTCGCGCGCCTGCTTGCCCACCACGGCGAGAGCCTGCTCGCTACAGGCGCGGTCGACACCGTCAGCAGGCTCGCGGAACTGATCCCCCGCCCGTATCGAAACGCAGCGATCGAACAGCTCGCCGGCGAGGCCCACACGATTCGCGGCGAGCACGAGCGAGCGCTCGAATGCCTACGCCGTGCGGCCGGTGACGCAACCATGCTGCCTCCGCAGCTCGGCTGGCGGCTCGTGCAGGCGCACTACCTCAGCGGCAACCTCGACGAGGCCCTCGCCGCTCTTCGGCGCAGCTCGCACGGCGAAGGTGATCCTGGGGACAACGCGCTGCTCCTCGCGTGGGGAGCGAGCGTCCAGACGCGCCGAGGCGACCGCGCCGACGCCCGCTCGCTCGCCGCGCGCGCTCTCGAAGCGGCCGACACGGCGAAGGACGACCGCGCGCTCGCTGCCGCCCACACCGCCGCCGCTCACGCCGCGCCCGACAGCGACGATCCGTCGGCGCACGACTCGCACCTCGCCCAGGCGCTCGCGGCCGCGCAGCGCGCAGGGGATCCTCTGCAGACGATCCGAATCCGGAACTCCCTCGGCTCGAAGCTGCTCGAAGGGGGCTGGTACACGCAGGCGATCGATGAGCTCGACAAAGCAACGGCAGCAGCCGAGCTCTTCGGCTACCCGAGCCTCCGGGCCTTGTCGCTCATGAACCGCGGCCTCGCCCATTGGTGCTGCGGACGCCTCGTGGAAGCGAGCGCGGACTACGCAGCCGCGATCGCGATCTACCGCCAGACCGGGACGCGGGAGATCTGCTATGCGATCATCGGCAGCGGCGACGTACACAGAGAACGAGGCAACATTGCGATGGCCCGAGCTGCTTACGAAGAAGGTCTCGAGCTCGCGGAGCGCGCCGGTGACCTCCAAGGCATCGTCCCTGGCCTCTACCAGCTCGCGAAGGTCCTCGTCGACGACGAGCCCGAACGCGCCCGCCGACTAGCGCAGCGGGCGGTCGCCTACGGCTGGCCGGACAAAGCCTGGGCGCTCAACGCGAGCGGTTGGATCGCGCTCGCGCAAAACGACCGCGAGCACGCCCGCGGCGCCGCCGAACAGGCGTCAGCAGCCGCGCTCCTGCACCGCGACCGCTACGGACTTGCGGAGTCGCTCGAGCTGAAAGCGGTCTGCGCAGCTGGCGTCGCCGACAAGCTACGCCTGTTCGATGAGGCGCTCGAGCTCTGGCGAGAGCTCGGCAACAAGCTCCACGAAGCCGAGGTCGAGCTCGCAATCGCGCAACTCTCAACCGGGTCGGCGGCACACAGCGCCGGCAAGCGAGCGAGGCGCACCCTCCAGACGCTCGGCGTCCGCGCCAACCCGAGCGGACCGGCCGGGCTTCTCCGCTTCGTCGCGCTCGAACCAGCCCAGCCCGTCGCGATCGAGACGCTTGGAGGGTTCCGGGTGCTCCGCGAGGGCGAGCCGATCCGCCTCCAGGAATGGCAATCGAAGAAGGCCCGCGACCTGCTCAAGCTCCTCCTCGCCCGTCACGGACAGCCGACCACCCGTGAGACCGTCACCGAAGCGCTCTGGCCTGAGACGGAAACGGCCAAAGCGCGCAGCAGCCTCTCCGTCGCGCTGAGCACCCTCCGCTCCGTGCTCGATCCCGACAAGCGCCACCCGCCCGAGCATTTCGTCCGAGCCGACAACGAATCGATCGCAGTCGAGCTCGACAACCTCGCCGTCGACGTCGAGACGTTCCTCCGCGAAGCGAAAACAGCACTGGCGCTCCGAGCCTCCGGCAGCGACGACGCACCCGAGCGACTCGAGTACGCCGAGTCGCTCTACGCGGGCGACTTCCTCGAAGAAGACCCCTACGCCGACTGGGCCGTCCCGCTACGCGAAGAAGCCCGAGCCGCCTACCTCAGCACCGCACGCGCCCTCGCCGAAAACGCCACGCTCGCAGGCCGGCATGACCACGCCACGGGCTATCTGCTGCGCATCCTCCAACGCGACCGCTATGACGAGCAGGCCAATCTCGCGCTCGTCACCCACCTCGCACACGCCGGCCGTCACGGCGAAGCACGACGCGCCTACCGCATCTACGTCGACCGAATGACCGACATCGGCATCGAGCCGGCGGTCTTCCCAGCCCGCGCTCGATCGTACTTTCCGCTCGGGTAGCCGCGCGCGCGGTTGGGGGCCAAGCCGCAAGGCTGTGGGAGTGCGAGGTCCGCACGCCTCGGGTCTTCATCTTGTCGTAAGAAGACGAAAACCCCCGGGCTAGCGGGGGTTTCCGAGTGGGCGGTACTGGGCTCGAACCAGTGACCCCCAGCTTGTCGAGCTGGTGCTCTCCCAACTGAGCTAACCGCCCGGGTCGGGCGACAGTGTACCCGGTCTACCGCAGCGGCTTGCCCGCCGCGACGGACGCAAGCACGCGCACGGGTTGCCGCTTCGGCACAGCGTTGACGAGCACCCGCGGCCGGTGCACAACCGGCGGGCCCGCGAACGGTCGTAGCAGCGTCGCGAACGGGCTCACCGCCTCGCCGTTCTTGCGCACCTCGAAATGCAGGTGCGTTCCCGTGCACCAGCCGGTGCAGCCGGCGGTCGCGATGTGCTGGCCCGGGACAACGGACTGACCAACGCGCACACGCCACTCGGCGAGGTGCGCGTAGATCTCCTCGTAGCCACGCGAGCGCACGACCACGACGTTGCCGTAGCCCTCGTAGCCGCGTACTTCCCCGACGTCCGCGACGCGGCCGGGAACTGCAGCGCGCACGCTCAGCGAGCGCAGGACCCCGATGTCGATCCCGGGATGCCAGCGCGCGCCGTCATGCCCGAAGGGTGAGGTGATCGTTCCCTGCGCCGGCATCACCGGATGCGCAAGAAGTTGTTGCCGGGCCTGCACGGCCTGAACGTGCAGGACCAGCGCTGTGACTAGCGCCGCAATACCCATAAGGCCTCCCCTCCCCGGGGAAGTCAGGGACCGTAGCCGGGCATGTTCGAAAGGTCAAACTCTCGAACCTGATTCAAAGAGCGCGGCGAGCTTAGAAAACGCAAGAACCTGGTTAAACAGCGAACCAGGTTCAACCGCGAACCAGGTTCAACCGCGAACCAGGTTCGGTGTTCGTCAGAAGATCTCGGGGCACCAGGGCTCGATGTTCGTGCGGAAGAGCGCATCGGCGCGATCTGCTGCGCCAGCCGTGATCTCATGCGCACGGCAACCGCGCACAAGCTCGCCGAACGTGAACCCTCCGAGATACACCGAGCCGAGACCGGTGACGTCGAGCTGCAGATCGGCTGGGTCGTCCGTGCGTTCTGCGCCCGACGACGTGACGCGCCACCTTCCCGCGTTCTCGGGCAGCATCGCGTCGTCGACCTCGAGCACGATCTCACCCTCGTTGTACGTGCGCGCCGACAACGCCTGACCGACGTCGATCAGCCGCACCCACACGCCGTCGTTGATCGCGAACTGCAGCCGCCGTGGTTCGGCGACGAGCATGAAGAGCTCGTGATCGAGCGGCAGCAGATTCGCGTGGAACTCTGACGTCCAATCGAAGTCGAGCAGCCAGCGCCACAGTTCGCGCGCGGCCTCCGGTGTCGGCGTCACGACCTCGGCGATGTCGACGACGCCCGTGCTGGATCCTGACGCCCAGTCCTGCTTCACGCTGTAGATCGCGTAGCCCGCCGGCTTGCCATCGAGCTCGAGCAAGGCAAGGTTCTTCGGCCCACCGCGCCGCCGCGCTGGATCATCGAAGAGTCGCCGTGTTTCCCACCACTCCTTCGAGCGCGTGAAGATTCCAGGCCTCTGCACGCACACCTGCTCGTACAACGGAGGAAACGTGTGCGCCGCCTCTTCCAGGTCGACGAGGCGAACGGCGCCGCGCGGCTCGAACGGAACGGCGAAGCGCGTGCGGTCCTTCGCGACCGAGGTCGCCCCCATGCGCGATGCGAGGCCGTAGCCGAACCGTCCGTAGATCGTCCCTTCGGATGCCCACAGGTACGCAGCGAGGTCACCGCGCTTGCGGCAGTCCTCGAGCTGTTCTTTCATCAGCTCCGTCAGCACACCGCGCCTGCGGTGCGTCGGGAGCACACCGACGACGGTGATCCCCGCGGTCGGGATCGCGGCTCCGCCAGGGACGGACATGCGATAGGTGAACGCGCCCGCACCGCCGACGATCCGGCCGCCCTCGAACGCCGCGTGCATCCGCTTGACCTCGATCCACCTCGCGAACCGCTCGGCGTCCTCAAGCTGGTTCTCGTGTCCGAAGTAGTGGCTGATCGCGTTCAGCGCGTCGCGCAGCTCCTCGACCGAGGAGCACGGCCGGACGTCGATAGCCATTTTTCTACCCTAAACGCTCGAGCGGCGCGTACTCGAGCATCAACCGACGCTCGCTTCCGTCCTCGAAGCGCACCGTGACGACGCTGCCCGGTTCGATCCGCGTGACGATCCCGGTACCGAGCGACTGGTGGCGCACCGTGTCGCCCGTCGAGAGGTCCGGGATGTCGGTGCGCGGCGCGTATTCGCGCTGCACCCGGTTGCCGTAATCCGACCACGACGTCGGCCGTAGGCGCTCGCGCTCGACGCCGATCCCCGGGAGCTCATCGAGGAACCGCGAGGGCAAGTTCGCGTCGCTGCGCCCGTAGAGGTTGCGCCGCAGCGCATGCGTCAGCACGAGGCGCTCCTTCGCGCGCGTCATGCCGACGTACGCGAGACGCCGCTCCTCTTCGAGTGAGTTTTCCTCGATCGAGCGCGCGTGCGGGAAGATCCCCTCCTCCACGCCGATCATGAAGACGGCGCGGAACTCGAGGCCCTTTGCGTTGTGCAGCGTCATCAGCGTGACCTGGCCACCATCGTCCTCGGCGCTGCGCAGCGCGTCCTGGTCGGAGTAGAGCGAGATCTCCTGCAGGAAGCCGCTCAACGAGCGCTCTTCACCGCCCGCGTCGTACTCGCGCGCAACGCCGACGAGCTCCTCGAGGTTCTCGATGCGCCCGCGTGCCTCGATCGTCCGTTCTGCCTCCAGCGCCTCCAGGTAGCCGCTGCGATCGAGGACCGCCTCGACGATTGTCGCAACCTCCGCATCCGTCGCCGTCGCCATCAGCGACTCCATCACGCTGCGGAACTGCGTCACCGCCTTCGCCGAAGCGGATGCCAGCCCCGCTTCTTCGACGTGGCCCATCGCGTCCCAGAGCGACGTGCTGAGACCATCCGCGTAGTTGACGAGACGCGCGATCGACGTGTCGCCGATGCCACGCCGCGGACGGTTCGCGATGCGCATCAGCGAGACCGCATCGGCCGGGTTGTCGATCACCTGCAGGTACGCGATCAGGTCTTTGATCTCGGCGCGCTCGTAGAACCGCGGACCGCCGATCACCTGGTAGGCGATGCCCTGCCGCACCAGCACGTCTTCGAGCACGCGGCTCTGCGCGTTCGTGCGGTAGACGACCGCGATCTCGCGCGCGCTGTACCCCTCCTCGATGCGCGCCGCGATCTCCACGGCGACGAACCGCGCCTCGCCGTGCTCGTCCTCGACCTCGACCACGCGCACCGGCTCGCCTTCACCGAGGTCGGACCAGAGGTTCTTCTCCTTGCGCTCGCGATTGTGCGAGATCACGTGGTTCGCGGCCTGCAGGATCGTGTTCGTCGAGCGGTAGTTCTGCTCGAGCGGGATCACCTTCGTGCTTGGGAAGTCCTTCTCGAACTCGAGGATGTTGCGGATGTCCGCGCCCCGGAACGCATAGATCGACTGGTCCGGATCGCCAACAGCCATCAGGTTCTGGTGATCTCCCGCGAGCAGCTTGAGCAGCACGTACTGCGCGTGGTTCGTGTCCTGGTACTCGTCGACCATCACATAGCGGAATGCCTTCGCCCACTTCGCACGCGCCTCGGGGAAGCGCTGCAGCACGTCGACCGTGAGCATCAGCATGTCGTCGAAGTCGACCGCGTTCGAGGTGAAGAGGCGTCGCTGGTAGAGGCTGTAGACGTCAGCGACGGTCTGGTCGTAGAAGCTTGCAACGCGCGACGCGTATTCGTCGGGGCCGATCAGCTGGTTCTTCGCATTCGAGATCTGCGAGTGGATGCCGCGCGGCACGAACCGCTTCGGGTCGCGCTCGAGCTCCTCGAGGCACGCCTTGACGAGCCGCACCTGGTCAGCCTGATCGTAGATCGTGAAGTTCGAGCGATAGCCGAGCCGCTCCGCCTCGCTCCGCAGCATGCGCCCGCACGCAGAGTGGAAGGTCATGATCCAGATCGCGCGCGCGATCGGCCCCAGCGCCCGCTCGACGCGCTCCTTCATCTCGGCTGCGGCCTTGTTCGTGAAGGTGATCGCAAGGATCTCGTTCGGCTTCACGCCGTGTGCGGCCAGCAAGTGCGCGACGCGGTGCGTAAGCACGCGAGTCTTCCCTGAGCCGGCTCCGGCGATCACGAGCAGCGGCCCTTCCGTGGTCAACACGGCCTCTCGCTGGGCCGGGTTCAGGTCGGCGAGGTAGGTGTCAGGCTGGGTCGCGCTCACGCGTCCACGGTAGCGTCAGGTGAGGCGGTCGAGCTCCCCTTCCAGCCACGTCCTGGCCGCTGCGAGCGCGTCCGAATCGGACGATTTGAGCACCACCTCGACCTCAGGCCCCGCGTCGTCGAAGCTCGGGTAGGAGCCGACGAGAACAGCGGGCCAGCGGGACGTCGCCTCGACGAGCGCCGGGGAGATGATCGACTCGCGCGTCCGGTAGCGCCGGCGCCAGGACTCGATCGGCTGAGCCGCTCGCAGCTCCTCGGCATAGCGGTCGAACATCGCCTTCATCTCGCTCGGCAGCCCGGGCAGCACCCACGTGTTCTCGATCTGGAAGCCCGGCGCGCCGCCGAGCGGGTTCTCGAGCGGCCGGGAGCCACGGGGCAGCTCTGCCCAGTGGGCCACGTAGTCCGGGTTGCCGGTGTACCGGGAGCGCAGGTCCGCTGCGACTTCGGGCACGAGCTCCTGGGGCACGTCGAACGCGGCCGCGAGCGCCGCGCGCGTGATGTCGTCGGGCGTGCCGCCGAGCCCGCCGGTGACGATCAGATGGTCGACGCCCGGCGCCTCACGCCGGACGAACGAGACGATCCGCTCGAGCTCGTCGGGGATCGCGGCGCTCATGACGACCTTCACGCCGAGTTCCTCGAGCCTGCGTCCGAGCCACGACGCGTTCGTGTTCTCTGTGTCGCCGGCGACGACTTCGTTGCCGATCGTCAAGATTGCAGCGTGCATCAGCCGAGTATCCGTGAGATGGACGTCGGGCGTGACGCTGCCGACCAAGTCGCGTTGACCCGCCAGATCAACCCAACTGCGGTCGTGAATGTCGCGTCGTGGATGCATCGCGAGCGGTCGGCCCCCGAGCGGGCGGAGGCGCGCGCGTGGGTGGCCGAGGTAGACGGACGGACCGTTGGCCGGGTGGAGTGCTTTCGAAACTTCTTCACTGAGGGCTCGCGCAGCGGGTTCCTCAATGTTGCCGTGCTCGAGGAGTACCGCCGGCGCGGCATTGGCCGCGCGCTCTACGACGTCGGGGCTCGGCACGCGGAGTCGCTCGAGCTCGCGGAGGTGCTCACAAGATTCCACGAGAACGACGCGGGCGTCGCGTTCGCCACCGGGCTGGGGTTCAACGAGGCGCGCGCCGAGACGGATTCCGTGCTCGACCCGCGCACCGTGCGCGAGGCGCCTTCACCGGACGCCGATCTCCGGCCGGTGGCCACGGTTGATCCTCGGCTCGTCTATGACGTCGACCTCGAGGCGACGCTCGACATGCCACAGACCGAGCCGATCGATCACATCCCGTACGACGAATGGGAGGAGCATGTCCTCCGCCATCCCCTGTTCACCGCCGAGGGAAGTTTCGTCGCTATGGCCGACGGAGTCGCAGCCGCCGTCTCGCTGCTCGTCGCCGATGTCGAGAGCGGCCGGTCACACAACATGTTCCTGGGGACACTCCGGGCCTACCGCGGGCGTGGGCTCGGACGTGCCGTGAAGCTCGCGTCGATCCGCTGGGCGACAGCGAACGGCATCACGATGATGGCCACGAACAACGACGAGACGAACGCGCCGATGCTCGCAATCAATCAGCGCCTCGGCTACCGCCCGGCCGGGCGGCGGGTCGAGTACCTCCGCAAGCTCAAGTAACAGTCTGTTACAAGCTGCGTTCAACCCGCAGCTCGCCTGGAACCAGGCTAGTAACAGTCTGTTACTAGCTCAGCGGGAACGGCTTCTTCGCGAGGGCCGCGAGCACCTGCGAGGTCACCCACACCGGCGTCGTGACGTACTGCGCCGAGTAGCGATAGCTGCCGTCCGCGCGCTTCAAGCCCGCGAGATACGTGAACGCGTTCCGCGGCGGCGTCACGCCCGCGGCCACGAGCCCCTGGATCGCCCACGCCGTCGACTGCGCGTCGGAACCGCGCCCCTGGTTGAGCTCGAAGCCGCCGTCGCTGTTCTGGAACGAGCGCAGGAACCGCACAGCGCGCGCGACCGGCTTGCCGTGCACGCCCGCCACGTGCAGCGCCTCGAGCGCCGCCGCGGTGTCGTTCGAGTCGGCACGGCCGTTCACCGACCAGGAAAAGCCGCCGCTCTTCGCCTGATGCGCCAGCAGGAAGCGCGTCGTCGTCGGGCTCGAGCGCCCGAGCGCAAGGACGCCCCAGAACGTCGAGTTGAGCGACTCGCCGATCTGTCCGTCCGACTTCGCGTGCAGACGCGCGAGCAACGACTCGTTGCGCGCGCCGAGCGCCTGCTCGGCGAGCGCGACGATCGCGACGTCGTTGGAGCTCTGCAGCGTCGCCTCCTGCGACCGCAGATAGGCAAGCGAGTCGGGCGACTCGGCGCCTGCCGCCCGCAGCCCGAGAACTGCCCACGAGGTAAGCAGCGGATCCGTCGTCCCATTCGGCTCCGAGTAGCCGCCGCCCGTCGCGCGCGACTGCAGGAACGAGACCGGTGAGACGGCGAGGACGATGACGGCGACAAGCGACGCTACGCCCACACGACCACCGTCCTCAGGCGCGCGCCGTAGCGGTCGAGCATCCGCCGCAACTCAGGACCTGCCGCAAGCGCGATCATCACGTTCCCCACGGCGTGCGACACGTCGAACCAGAGACCGCGTGCCACGACCGCGGCAAGCGCAGCGAACGTGTGCGGCGAGAACCCGTACCAGAGCCACACGTCCATGCTCACGCTGAACGCGAAGCCGAGCACGGCCGCGACACTGGCGAGCGCCCAGCGATTCCGCAGCGCAGGCGCAAGCAGTGCACCAACGGCGCCACAAGCGCCCCAGCCGAGCATCTGTTGCGGAGTCCAGATGCCCTGGCCGAGAAAAAGGTTGGAAACGAACGCGGCGAGTGCTCCCGTCGCAACTCCCGCCCGGGCGCCGAGCGACGCGCCCGCGACGATCGCGATCACGGTCACCGGTTGCACGCCCGGGATCGCGGCAAAAAGCACGCGCCCTGCCGCGGCGGCTGCCGCGAGCGTCGCGATCACGGCAAGCTCGCGCGTCGAGTCGGTCCCGGACTCGAACCAGGCGACGCCGGCAACGACAAGCGCGGCCGCACCGAGCGCCGTTGCGAGCGCGCCGTCCTGCACGACGAGCGCGGCGACCAGCAGCGCGAACGAGATCAGGACCAGCCTACGCATGCACACCTTCCCGCACGTCGAGCTTGACGATCCGGTCTGCGACCTCCGCCGCCCAGACGAGGTCGTGCGTCACAACCAGCGTGCCGCGGCCGGGCGCCTCGGCGCGCAACAGACGCGCCAGCTCGGCCTTCCGCTCGGGATCGACTCCTCGCGTCGGCTCGTCGAGCACCAGGAGCTCCGGCTCGGTCGCGAGGACCGCAGCGAGCGCAAGTCGCTCGCGCTCGCCGGACGAGAGGTCACGTGGATGCCGCTGCTCGTGGTCTGCGAGACCGAGGCGCGCGAGTGTCACGTGTGCGCGTTCGACGTCTGCGCCGAGTGCCACCTCGTCCAGCACCCGCTCCGTCACGAGGTGGCGACCGGGATCCTGCGCGAGGTACGCGGCGCGCAAACGAGTCACCTCGCCCGCGTCCGGTTCGAGCAGCCCGGCCGCGATCTGCGCGAGCGTCGTCTTCCCCGCGCCGTTCGGCCCGGTGAGTGCGACCACCTCGCCGCGGTGCACCTCGAGCGACGTGTGTTCGAGCACGACGCGGTCGCCGTAGGAGAAATGGACGTCGCGCACGCTGCACACGACCTCGGCGACGTGCGGCAGATAGAGCGGACGATGCTCGGCGAGCCAGGTGAGCGCCTCGTCACGCGGCGCGTCGAGCACGATCCGGCCACCGTCCATGAAGAGCACTCGATCGACGTGGGCAAGCGGCCGTGCGGGGCGCTGCTCGGACACGAGCACGGCGCACGGCAGGCGCTCGACAAGGTCGAAGAACGCCTCGGCCGCGTCGGGGTCGAGTTGCGACGTGGGCTCGTCGAGCAGCAGCAGGCTTGGCTTCAATGCGAGCGCGGAGGCAAGCGAGATGCGCTGCAGCTCGCCACCCGAGAGCTCGCCGGTCGAGCGCTCGGCGAGGTGCTCCGCACCGACGAGCGCGAGCGCCTCCTCGACGCGGGGCCAGATCTGAGCTGGATCGACGCCGAGGTTCTCGAGCCCGAAGGCGGTCTCGTTCGCGACCTTGCTCATGACGATCTGGTCTTCCGGGTCCTGGAACACGGACGCGACCGTCCCCGCCAGCTCCGACGGCCGCGCGGTGCGCGTGTCGATCCCGGCGACGATGACACTGCCCGCGAAGGTCCCACCGTGGAAGTGAGGCACGAGCGCGGCAAGCGCGCGCAGAAGTGTCGACTTCCCCGAGCCGGAAGGCCCAAGCAGCGCAATGTGCTCGCTCTCCTCGATCGTGAGCGACACGTCGTCGAGCACGGCAGCGCTGCCCGTGTACGAAAAGGTGAGCGAGTCGACGCGTGCTAGAGCCACAACGCCCCCACGACGACCACGGCCACCGCAGCGACGAGCGCGAGCCGGTCGAGCAGTCGCCACGCCGGAAGCGGCGCGCGCGTGCGGCCCGAGCGGCCATAGCCGCGCGCCTCCATCGCCTCGGCGAGGTTGAGCCCGCGCTCGAGCGAGCCTGCGAGCATCGGGGAGAGCTGGCGAATCGCACCGAGCTCGACGCCACGACCACGCAGCGCAACGCGGAGGTCGCGCGCGTCGCGCTCGAGCAGCGGCACGAGACGCGTCGCGAGCGCGACCGCGACCGTCGAGCGGCGCACCCAGCCGGCCGATGCCAGGAGCCGGTCGTGGTCGAGCAACAGTGCATAGACCGCGAACGCCAGCCCCACCGCGGCGAGCCGCAGGCCCTGGAAGAGGCCGTTGCGCAGCTCCTCCGTCGAGATGTCGAGCGTGCCGAGCACGGGGATCGTCGGACCGCTCCAGAGGACGTGCGTGCCGATCACCTCTACGAACGGTGTGATGACGACGAAGAGCAGCGCCGTCGTCAGTGTGCCGATCAGGTAGGGCCAGCGCCGTTGCGCCGGTGCTCGCAGAGCGACGACGAGCAGCACCGCCGCGATCAAGCCGACCGACCAGAGCTGCGTCGCCAGCAGCGCGGCGATTGCGAGCGCGGCGAGCAATGCTGCTGCGGGTGCCGCGCTCATGCGAAGCGATACCGAAGGAAGGTCGGGTCGGCTGCCAGCTTGCGCGCTGCGGCGGTCCCGATCTCGAGCACGACGCCTTTCCGGAACTGCTTGATCTGCACCGCGTCGGGTGCGAGCGCGCCGCCGATCACGATGTAGTTGCGCAGAGGTCGCTTCGCGTTCGCCACACCGTGCACCTGCTTCGCGATGCGCGCAACGAGTGCACGGTCGGAGCCAACGACGCTCGTCGGCGAGCTGATGAACGGCTGCGGATACGCCCCCGCGACGACCGCGATGTGCATCGTTGAAGACGACCACGAACGGTAGTCCCACCAGAGCACGTCACCGGAGTGGATCTTGACCTCGGCGGCGCTGCGCCCGCCTTCGACGCCGTTGAGGTAGAAGAACCAGTCCCGTTGCTTCGTCAGCGAGCCCGCGAGGCCGTCGACGGACTGCAGGTAGCGGCCGCCGTACCGCGTCGTCACCTTCAGCTTCCCCTCGATCGTGCGAATCCCGTCGGATCCCGCGGGCACCGTTCCCGAGAAGATCACCTGCGTGCCGCGATCGCGCGTCACCCACAACGTCGCCGTCCCGTGCCCGCGCCCGCTCCCGCCGCAACCGGCGAGAACGAGCGCGAGAACCAGGACGAGCGTGCGTCTCACTTCACTGCGTTCGACCGGACGGCGCCGGTGGCCGTCGCGCGGACGAGCGAGCCGGTGTGCGTGCCGGGGCAGTACGCGGTACCGGTCGTGCCGGGAGCGGTCTTCTTCGAGCCGACGTGCCACTGGAGGCCGCTGACCGTCGCCGCCTTCCCGTTGTCGTCGAAGGCGGTGGCCGTGTAGCAGCCCTTGCCGCTCGGCTTGACCGAGAGCGTCGCCGGACCGCCCGTCGGACCGAAGTCCGCGTAGTACCAGAGCACCCGATC
Source organism: Gaiellaceae bacterium (assembly GCA_036270155.1). Classification (GTDB taxonomy): domain Bacteria; phylum Actinomycetota; class Thermoleophilia; order Gaiellales; family Gaiellaceae; genus PALSA-600. Next base: position 3,333 of record DATBDB010000041.1, on the reverse strand, counting down.
GCCGTCCTTCAGCGTGACCTTGTCTGCACCGACCGGCGGCGAGACGTCATTCACCTTGAAGACCCAACCGCTCGATGCGGTACCGCCGTAACGGCCAACCTGATCGATGTACGGCCCGAAGCTCGACTGGGTGACGTGGTAGTAGAGCTCGCCGAGAATCGATGCCTGCTCGAGCGCATCCTGTGCGTTCGACGCCGTGACGGTGATCTCGGTCGGGCCGAAGAGCGTTTGCGTCTTGCCTTCGACTCGGACCTTGACGGTCGCGGCGAATGCCGATGCAGGCAAGACGAGCAGAACGACAAGAACTAAGACGAGGCGTTGGGCCGTTGATGGCTGAGCCACGAATCCTCCTTCCGCGAGGGGTTCGGTATGGAGGGCGACCGGCAGGTCTTCTGACTCGAGGCTCCCCCCTCGCTGCCTTCCCGGCGTGCGCCAGTGGCTTGGTAGCGAAGAGCAACTCCCCTTACAGCGGCGGGACCGTCCCGGATTCTCACCGGAGTTCCCTTACCGTGCGCCCGTTTCAGCGCAGAACCTACCATGGCCGTCGATGGCCTCTCGCTGGTTGCCGGTGCTCGTCTGCGCGGGCGTGATCTTCGCGTTCTCATCGATCCCCTCGCTCAGCTCCGGGCTCGGGACGTGGGATTACGTCCTGCGCAAGGGTGCGCACATGACGGAGTACGCGATCCTCGCCGTCTTGTTGGTGCGCGCAACCGGTTCGTACAGGTGGGCGTTCGCGCTCACCGTCGCGTACGCGGGAACCGACGAATTTCACCAGACCTTCGTGCGCGGACGGCACGGCTCACCCATCGACGTCGGCATCGACGCCGTTGGCGCGCTGATCGGGCTCGGCGTGCTGACCCGGCTCGGCGTGTGGCGCCGACGATGACCACCGTGTCGCGCGAGCGTCGGAAGCTCCACGGCTGGGGACGCACCGCGGGCTCGATGGCCGAGATCGCAGCGCCGGGCTCGACCGACGAGCTCGCTGCTCTCGTTGCGGAGGCCGGTCGGCGCGGGGTGATTGCGCGCGGGCTCGGACGGAGCTACGGGGACGTCGCGCAGAACGCCGGCGGCCTCGTGATCGACATGCGCGGCGTCGATCGCCTGCTCGAGTTCGATCGTGAGAGCGGCGTCGTCACTGTAGAGGCCGGCTGCTCCCTCGATGCGCTCGCCGACGCCGCACTGACGCACGGCTGGTTCCTGCCGGTCACACCGGGCACGAGCGCCGTGACCGTCGGCGGCGCGATCGCGTGCGACGTGCACGGCAAGAACCACCACCGCGACGGTGCGTTCGCGCGCCACGTTCTCTCGCTCGAGCTACTGACGCCCGAGGGCGCGACGATCACTGTCGATCCCGAGCAGCAGCGGGAGCTCTTCGAGGCAATCGCCGGCGGGCTGGGCCTGACGGGCATCGTCACGCGCGCGACGTTGCAGCTGGTGCCGGTCGAGACGGCGTCGATGGTCGTCGACACCGAGCGTGCGGCGAATCTCGATGACCTGCTCGCACGGCTGACGTCGACCGACCACCTCTTCCGCTACTCGGTCGCATGGGTCGACGGTCGCGCCCGAGGGGCCACGCTCGGTCGCTCCGTGCTGCTTCGCGGCGACCATGCAACGGCCGCGGACGTGCCGCGCGACTCCGATCGGCTCCTGCGCACTCGCGGTCGACATCTCTCGGTGCCGCCCCACCTCTCGGCGGCGCCGTTCCTCCGCGGCCGTCCGTTGAACGCATTCAACGAATTGCGCTACCGGCGTGCACGAAGCGGGAAGAGCATCGAGACGATCGATCAGTTCTTCTATCCGCTCGACGCGATCGGCAACTGGAACCGCCTGTACGGCGCCGGCGGCTTCCTCCAGTACCAGTTCCTCGTGCCGTTCGGAACGGAGGACACGCTCCGAACGCTGCTCGAGTCGTTCACCGCGGCGCAGCCGGTGCTCGTCGTCCTCAAGCAGTTCGGGGAGTCGTTCGGCCCGCTCGGGTTCCCCGCGCCCGGCTGGACGGTCGCACTCGACCTCGCAACGTCCGTGCCCGGGCTGGCGCGGCTGCTGGACGACGCCGACGAGGTCGTCGCGAGCGCAGGTGGGCGTGTCTATCTCGCGAAGGACTCGCGCCTTCGGCCCGACTTCGTGCCGCGCATGTATCCGCGCCTGGACGAATGGCGCCAGGTGCAATCGACACTCGACCCGGAGGGCAGGATGCAACACGACCTCGCACGACGCCTGCAGCTCGTCCGATGAAGGACGCCGTCGGTCGCATCCAACGCGTCCTCGTGCTCGGCGGCGGCTCGGAGATCGCCCACGCGACGCTCGCGGCGCTGCTCGAGGATGGGCCGGTCACGGCGATCCTCACCGCGCGACGGCCCGATGAGCTCGAAACCGCGGCACTCGAGCGCAGCGGCGCGGCGATCGAGCGGATCGCATTCGACGCGCGCGCGACCGCTTCGCACGGCGAGGTATTCGATCGAGCGTTCAGCGGCGCCGACATCGACCTCGTGCTGATCGCATTCGGCGTGCTCGGAGACCAGGAGCGTGACGAACGAGACGCCGCTGCGACAGTCGCTCTCGCCGAGACGAACTTCGTCGGCGCCGTCTCTGCACTCACGCATGCGACCGAGCGACTGCGCGCGCAGGGCCACGGAACGATCGTCGTCCTCTCCTCGATCGCCGGCCAGCGCTCGCGCCGCTCGAACTACGTCTACGGCGCGACAAAAGCTGGGCTCGATGCGTTCGCGCAGGGTGTTCAGCTCGCGCTGGCGGACGAGGACGTGCACGTCGTGATCGTCCGTCCGGGTTTCGTCCACACGCGAATGACCGCGGGACTGAAGGCGGCGCCCTTCTCGGTCTCCGCGGCGGAGGTTGCGACGGCGATCGTCGAGGGAGTGCGGAACGGCACGTCCGTAGTGTGGGTGCCGCGCAAGCTTCGCTGGGTGGCCGCCATCCTGCGCGCGCTGCCGGCGCCGCTCCTAAGGCGCGCCTAAGAAACGCAAAGGGGGCGTTCACACGCCTTTCATGGCCCCGGCCGTAGCGTCGTCCGGGAGCCATGGTGTCCGAGAGCGAACCAGCGCGCCGGGGCAGGACGCGTTCTCCACACGCGCAAGCGCGTATCGAGCGCCGGCAGGCCCGGCGGGCCCGCGCCCTTCGCCGCCGCCGCCGCGTGCTGATCGCCGGCGTGCTCTTCCTGCTGCTGCTTCCGTATGCGTTCTCGTACGTGACGACGATGATGCGGCCGTCGAGCGTGCCGCTCGGAATTCGGTCGGTCGAATGGGCGCGCACGCACGGCTTCGTCTGGTTCGTGAACACCGCCGAGCGCAAGTGGTACAGCTGGCGCGCGCCTTC
>DATBDB010000040.1:0-3800 GCA_036270155.1 Gaiellaceae bacterium | reverse complement strand
GGCGATCCAGCGCCGCGTCGCGGGAACCGGCAAGAAGCTGACGCTCGAGCTCGGCGGCAAGGCCGCGAACATCCTCTTCGACGACGCCGCGCTCGACCAGGCGGTCGAGGGGATCATCAACGGCATCTACTTCAACCAGGGTCACGTGTGCTGCGCCGGGTCACGCCTCCTCGTGCAGGAGTCGATCTACGAGCCCGCGATCGAGAAGCTGAAGAAGCGCATGGCGACGCTGCGTGTCGGCGACCCGCTCGACAAGAACACCGACGTGGGCGCGATCAACTCGCGCGAACAGCTCGACCGCATCACAGCGCTCGTCGAGGCCGGCAAGGACGAAGGTGCGGAGATCTACCAGCCGCCGTGCCAATTGCCGGAGAAGGGCTACTGGTTCGCGCCGACCGTCTTCACGAACGTCGCGCAGAGCTACCGGATCGCGCAGGAGGAGATCTTCGGCCCGGTGCTGAGCGTGCTCACGTTCCGCACGCCCGAGGAGGCGGTCGAGAAGGCGAACAACACGCCGTACGGCCTGTCGGCCGGCGTCTGGACGGAGAAGGGCTCGCGCATCCTCTGGATGGCGCAGCAGCTGCGTGCCGGCGTCGTGTGGGCGAATACCTTCAACCGCTTCGATCCGACGAGCCCGTTCGGCGGCTACAAGGAATCCGGCTTCGGCCGCGAGGGCGGGCTGCACGGCCTCGAGCCGTATATGACTTTTGACGGCGCGGAGACGTTCGGCGGATGATCGAGGACTTCGGCAAGCGCCATTGGCTGATGATGATCGGAATGACGCTCGCGCTGATCGTGGTTCTCTTCGCTGCCGGCTTTGCGTTGGAGTGGGCAGCAGGGCGGATCGCGTGAGCCGTCTCCCCGTCAACAAGACGTACAAGCTGTTCATCGGCGGTGCGTTCCCGCGCAGCGAGAGCGGCCGCACCTACGAAGCGCAGGGCGCGAACGTTGCGCGCGCGTCGCGCAAGGACGTGCGCGACGCGGTGCAGGCGGCACGCGGCGCACAGCCGAGATGGGGGAGCGCGACCGCGTACAACCGGGGCCAGGTGCTCTACCGCATCGCCGAGATGATGGAGGCGCGACTGCCCGAGTTCGCCGCACTCTGCACCGGCAAGGCCGAGGTCGAGAAGGCGATCGACCGTTGGGTCTGGTACGCCGGCTTCGCCGACAAGCTCGCGCAAGTGATCGGCTCGTCGAACCCGGTCGCAGGCCCGTACTTCAACTTCACCGTCCCGGAGCCGACCGGCGTCGTCGCGATCGTCGCGCCGCAAGAGCCGCCGCTGCTCGGGCTCGTCTCGCGCCTCGCGCCGGCGCTGACCAGCGGCAATGCGGTGGTTGCGCTCGCCTCCGAGACGGAGCCGCTGGCCGCCATCGAGCTCGCCGAGGTGATCGCGACGAGCGATGTTCCCGGCGGCGTCGTCAACCTGCTCACCGGTCAGCAGGCAGAGCTCGCACCGTGGCTCGCCTCGCACATGGACGTGAACGCGATCGACATCTCCGGAGCGGACGGTCTACGCGCCGACCTGGAGGTTGCCGCTGCAGATAACGTCAAGCGGGTCGTGGTCGCCGAGCCCGACGCGCAGTCGCTCTACGAGATCTCGGCGTTCCTGGAACTGAAGACGGTCTGGCACCCGATCGGCCAATAGCCGTAGGCTTGACGGAGGCTACAAGAGCATGAGCGCATTCAACGACCTCAAGGACATCGCGCCACTGCAGATTTGGCCGGGGCTGATTGGGCGCGCGTTGACGGGAGCCGAGGCGACGTTGGCGCAGATCGAGCTCGACCCGGACGTCGACGTCCCCGAGCACTCGCACGTCAACGAGCAGATCGGGATCCTCCTCGGCGGTTCGATGACCTTCCGGATCGGCGGCGAATCGCGCGACCTCCAGCCGGGCGGCACCTGGGTCATTCCGGCGCACGTCCCGCATTCCGTCACGGCGGGGCCGGGCGGTGCGACGCTGATCGAGGTCTTCGTGCCGGCCCGCGACGACTGGGCCGACCGGGAGATCCTCAAGCCGCGCCCGCCCGCCGGCCTCTAACCCGGTTACGCTGCGCACGTGCCAGGGCCACGCCGCCTCAGCCAACGCATCTCCGAGGGAGATGGCATTGCGATCATCGTCTGCGTCAGCGACGTCGACGGTGCGCGAGACGCCGAGCAGCAGGGCGCCAAGGCGATCGCCGTCTACGACGCGATCGACGGCATACGCGACGCGACGACCCTCCCGCTTCTGTGGATCGGCGCGGGCACGCCGAACGAGGCCGATGCCGTCCGGATCCGCCCCCAGGAGGACACGGTCGACCACCTCGAAAACGTCGTCGACGTGCGCGACGACGAGGAGCTGGAGCTCGCCCTCGAACGGCTCGACCCGGAGATCTTCCTGCTCTCCTCGCGCGAGATCGACGAGGACGCTGATCCGCTCGACGCCGTGCTGGAGCTGCTCCCTGATGTCCCGGCCGGCAAGCTTGCGATCGCCCAGGTCAACGTGGGCAACCGCGACGAAGTGCTGGCGCTCGAGCGGGCCGGCATCGACGCGGTGCTCGTCCCGGCGCGCCACGTGGGCGACCTGGTCGGCAATCAGCCCTTCGACGTCTAGCTGGCTACGATGACCCTCGTGAGAGGGTTCCTCACGTTTTCCCTGCTCCTGGGCATGTGTGCGTTGCTCGCGTCCGGTTGCGGGGAGGCCAAGAAGGCCGCTGCCTCCGCGCCGGCGGCCGCGCCGAAGCCGCGCTGCGCCTACCCGGCCGGCTGGCAGAAACTCGCGAACAAGATCAAGGCGCCCGTCTATTGCCCAGGCTGGCTGCCCGACCCGCTGACGAGCCAGATCGACGGCAAGTGGAGCAACGGCAACTCGGTCTCGCCCGATCGCAGCTACCTCGAGAGCTTCGTGTGGCAGGAAACCGGCGCCGGTATCGGCGGCGGCGAGCTGCATGTTGTGCTCCGCGGCTACCCCGGCCGGACCAAGATCCCGATTTGCCGTACCGGGGGCGTCGACAGCAAGAACGTGCCGTGCTTCGACGGCGTGCGCGGCAAGGTCACCGCGGGCGGGATCACCGCGCAGCTCTACTCCGGTCCGAACCAGGACATGGACGCGTGGCACGCGGTGCTCCTGTGGCGCAAGGACGGCACGCTCTACACGCTGTCCGAGCACGTGGCGCCGCCGCTGACCTACAACAAGACCGTCAGCTACTTGAAGCGTGAGCTCGCGTCGCTCGTCGTGATCAAGCCAAGCCCCTGATGAAGTTCACGCGGAGGCAAGCGATCGTCGGAGCCGCCGCCGGCGCAGTCGGGGCGGCTGGGATCTACGAGCTCGTCGACCAGTTCGCCGCGGGCTCGCCCGATCGCGCGAGCGCGACGACGGCCTTCCCGGAGCAGCACCTGCTCGACGGCGTCCGCGTCGTCGACTCGGAGGGCATCGAGGTGCTCGTGCCGCCGCTCCATCACGAGATCCTCACTGCGCGCGTCACGGCGGGGCGCGGCGACATGCGCACCGCGCAGTCGGAGCTCGAGCACTTGCTCGCGCAACTCGACGCCGACTACCCGCCGTCGCCGACGGGGCTGGGCGTGACGGTTGCGTGGGGGCTGCCATACTTCCGGCGGCTGACGCCGGATGCGCTGCAGCGCCACCTCCCGCACGACCGCCGCGCGGGGAAGCCGGTTGTGTTCGATGCGGAGCGCTTCCAGAGCGACCCGTTCGACACGCGGCTCGAGTCGAACGACGTCGCGATCCTGCTCCGCTCCGACACGCGCGCGCACATCGACGACGCGACGAAGCGCATCCGCGACTCGAAGCTCTTCCAC
>DATBDB010000039.1:0-16196 GCA_036270155.1 Gaiellaceae bacterium | reverse complement strand
CCCGCCGCTTCTCGAGTGAGAGGTCGAAGCGGGGCAGCGACACCTCGAGCCCGATCACGTCGGGGGTGAGCAGGCGGAGCGATTCCTCGAGCAGTTCCTGCCCCGTCTGGTCGCCCTCGAGGACGACGATCGTTTTGAGCTTCATCGGCGGGCGAAGATTAGCGACGGCCCTTGAGTGGAAACCGGGACGAACATGGCGCAGCGCATCGGCTGGCGTCGCGAGGGGTCGAAGGGGCGGTTCCGCTACGTCGACGCCGACGGGCGCAAGATCACGGACGAGCAGAAGCTCGAGCGCATCCGTGCGCTCGTGATCCCTCCGGCGTGGAAGGACGTCTGGATCGCCCCGAGCGCCCGCACGAAGCTCCAAGCGACCGGGGTCGACGCGGCCGGCCGGAAGCAGTACCTCTACCACCCGGAGTATCGCGCGCGGCAGGAGCAGGCGAAGTACAACAAGTTGATCCAGTTCGCAGAGAAGCTGCCGCAGCTGCGCCAGGTGATGAGCGAGCACATGGAGCTCGACGGAACGCCCGAAGAAAAGGTCGCCGCGGTGGCGGTGCGCCTGATCAACCTGGGGTGGTTCCGGGTCGGCAGCGATCGATATGCCAAGACGTCGCGCACGTTCGGGATCACGACCCTGCGCAAGTCCCATGTCTCCGTGCGCGGTGCGCGGATCTCGTTCCGCTTCCGCGGCAAGCACAGCATCATGATCCACAGCGCGATCGTCGACCCGGAGCTCGCGGCGGCGATGAAGGCGCTGATCGCGCAGCGCGGTGCCCGGCTCTTCAAGTTCGAGACCGACGGGGGCTACTGCAACCTCGACCAGCGGCGGCTGAACAGCTACATCCGCACGCACCTGGGCGAGGAGTTCACCGCCAAGGACTTCCGGACGTGGGGCGGGACGCTGACGGCTGCCGTCGAGCTCGCGCAGCACGCGCCGCCCGAGAGCGAGACCGAGGCGAAGCGCCGGATCGCGAAAGTCATGCAGAAGGTGGGGGAGAAGCTCGGGAATACGCCGGCCGTCGCGCGCTCGTCTTACGTCAGCCCGGCGGTCGTGGAGCAGTATCTGGATGGGAGAACGATCGAGGATTTTCGGCCCCGGCATTTGCGCGTGATTCGGGCGCGAGAGATCGATCTCGACCACGAGGAACAGGCGACATTGAGCCTCCTGCGCTCCTGGCGCATTCGCGCGCGTGCTGCGGCGTAAACTGCAAGCAGAAAACCCATTTCAGGAGGAGATTAACGTGGCTCGGAAAACCATTCTGGTTTGCGACAACTGCGGCAAAGAGGTCGACGAGTCGCAGGGCGCGGTGCTTCGCGTCACCTACACAGATGCCCGCCGCGGTTCCAAGGCCGCGGATCTCTGTGACGACTGCGCCGGCAAGATGCCCGGCCGCGCGGTGGCTCGCCGCGGACGGCGCCCGAAGACGGCTGCATCAACTCCGTCCGCTTAGAGCGCAAAAGCACGCGAGGGCGGGCGGGGACACGTCCTGAGGCCGCTCTACGATGGGAAGGTGGGACTCTCCCTCCTCGCAGGGCCTGCAAACGCGGGCAAAGTGGCGCTCCTCTTGGAGCGCTATCTGGCGCGCCTGGACGACGAACCGACGCTGATCGTGCCGAACGCATCGGACGTCGACCGCGTCGAGCGGGACCTGCTCGCACGCTCGGGCTGCCTCTTCAGCGGCTCGATCGGCACCTTCGACGATCTCTTCGGGCGCCTGATCCGGAGCGACCCCGAGCAGCGGCCGGTTGCGACGGACGCGCAGCGCGCGCTGATCGTGCGCCGCGCCCTGGCATCGGCCTCCCTCAACGGGCTCTCGCGCTCGGCGCGCACGGGCGGCTTCGCCGACACGCTCCTTTCGACCTTGGGCGAGCTCGAACAGGGGATGCTCGACCCGGACGACCTGAGCGGCGACCTGGCGCAGCTGTACGCGGGATATCGGGCCGAGCTCGACCGGTTGAAGCTCTGGGACCGTGACTTGCTGCGGCGCCGTGCGGCCGAGCGGTTGCAGTCCGACCTCGACGCGTGGCACGGCGAGCCCGTCTTCGCCTACGGGTTCGAGGACCTGACCGGCGCCGAGTGGTCGCTGCTCAGCGCTCTCGCCGGCCGCACGGAGGTCGAGGTCTCGCTCCCGTACGAGCCGGGCCGCGTCGCCTTCGCCTCGCTCAGCCGCACGGCCGAGGACCTCTCGTCGCTCGCCGACGGCCGAATCGAGGAGCTCGGGCCACGCGGCTCCGAGTACGCGCACCCGGCGCTCGCGTATCTCGAGCGCGCGCTGTTCGAGGAGTCTCCGCCGCCGCCGCCGGAGATCGGTGACGGCATCCGCTTCTTCGAAGGCGCCGGCGCGCGCGGCACGCTCGAGCTAGTGGGCGACGAGCTGATCGCGCTGATCCGCAGCGGCATTCCGGCGGAGCGGATCGCGCTCGTCGCACCGTCGGTCGAGTCGTGGCGCGCCCCACTCGAGACGGTGCTGGGCGGGCTCGACGTCCCGTACGCGATCGAGTCGCGTGTGCGCCTCGCAGCGACGCCGCTCGGCCATGCGCTGCTGCATTTTCTGCGGTATGCCTGGCTCGACGGCACGCGCCGCGATCTCTTCTCATTCCTGCGCTCGCCGTACTCGGGGCTTGCGCGCTCCTCCGTCGACTATGTCGAGGGCAGGCTGCGCGGGCGCGCCATCCACACGCCGGGCCGCGTCGAAGAGGAGACGGAGAAGCTGCGCGAAGCGCCGATCCCGGCGCTCGGCGAGCTGCGCGCGGCCGCGAGCCCGACGGTCGGCATCCCTGCGCTGATCCGCTCGATGCTGCGCTCGGCGTACGGGACGGAGGCCCCGCCCGCCGGCGAGACGTCCCGCCTCGACCTGCGCGCCTACGACTCAGCCTTGCGGCTGCTGGACGAGCTCGAAGCCTTCGGCTCGCTTGGTGGCGAAGACGTGACGGCGGAAGACGTCGTCTCGGCGCTCGAGCGCGCGGAGGTTCGCTCGACCTCGGGCGAGCAGGGACGCGTCGCCGTTGTCGACCTGCTCCGTGCCCGCACGCGCCGCTACGAGGTCGTCTTCGTGCTCGGGCTCGAAGAGGGCTCGCTGCCGCGGCGAACGCGCACTTCGCCGTTCCTCGACGACGACGCGCGCCGCGAGCTCGGCGCCCGCCTCGAGCGTCCGGATCAGGTGAGCCGCGACCGCTATCTGTTCTACACCGCGTGCACGCGCGCCACTCGGCGCTTGTATCTGGTCAGAGAAGCCGCGACCGACGACGGCGCGCCGCGCGAGCCGAGCCCGTTCTGGGAAGAGGTCGCGACGGTCTTCGACGAGGACGACGTTGCGCGCGCAACGCAACGCCGCGCGCTCTCGTCGCTGACGTGGGGCCTGGAGTCGGCACCGTCCGAGCGCGAGCGGTTGCGCGCACTCGCGCTGCTCGCCGTCAGCGACGCTGAGGGTGCGCGCGCCCTCGCTGACGCGAACGGCTGGCAGCGCCGTCTGACGCGCGCGCGCAACGCGCTCCAGCGGCAGACGAAGTTGACGAGCCCGGTGCTGCTCGACTGGTTCGGCAACAAGACGACGTTCGGCGTCACCGAGCTCGAGCGTTTTGCCGACTGCTCGTCGGCGTGGCTGTTCGAGCGCATCGTGTCGCCGAAGACGATCGACGCCGAGGCGGACGCGATGCTGCGCGGCTCCGTTGCCCACAGCGCGCTGCACAAGTTCTACGCGGGCCTCCCGAAGGAGGTCGGGCACGACCGTGTGACGCCCGAGAACCTCGAACGCGCACGCGGATTCCTACGCCAGTGCCTCGACGATGCGATGCGTGGCGGCGTGCGCCTCGAGCTGACCGACCTGCAGGAGGCGGAGCTCGATCAAAGCCTGTGGAGCGACCTGCAGGGCTTCCTCGAGGACGAGGCCTCCTCGCCGGTCGAGTTCCTGCCGCGGCGCTTCGAGGTCGGGTTCGGCTCCGACCGCTCGGCGCCCGAGCTGCAGCGCGGCCTGCACCTCGGCGACAACCTCTATCTCAGCGGCAAGATCGACCGGATCGACGTCGATCCGTACAGCGCGCGGGGGATCGTGCAGGACTACAAGTCGGGCCGCACGGTGCACTCCGCGAAGCAGATCGACGACGAGCTCAAGCTGCAGATCCCGCTCTACATGCTCGTGCTGCGCGACCTCGTCGGGATCGAGCCGCTGGGCGGCGTCTACCGCGCGCTGGCCGGGGCGCGCATGACGCGCGGCTTGCTCCACGCAGACGCGACCGAGGACCTGCCGGGGTTCCAGAAGAACGACTACTTGCCGGCTGAGGAATTCTGGGCGCTCGTCGAGACGTCGCGCGACCGTGGGCGCGAGTATGCGCAGCGCATCCGAGCCGGCGACGTGACGCACGACCCGAAGGGCGGGACGTGTCCGACGTGGTGCGACCTGTGGACGATGTGCCGAGTGCCGCGCGCATGACGGCTCCCCACGCCGCCCCCCGCGCACGCTGCTGCGCTGCAACGCTCCGCGTAGCCGCGTCCTCGGTCGTGCCCGTAGCGTCCCGCTACGAACACTCCCTGCGTCCTTGCTACTACGCGGGCGTTTCGCGGGCAGCGCACACGCTGGACGGCGAGGGGAACCGTTGAACGAGCAGCAGACGAAAGCGATCGAGGCGACGGGCGAGGTCTTCGTCTCCGCCGGCGCGGGGACGGGCAAGACGAGCGTGCTCGTCGAGCGCTTCGTGCGCGCGGTGTGCGAGCAGGGCCTCGATGTCGAGTCGGTGCTCGTCATCACCTACACGCGCAAGGCTGCCGGTGAGCTGCGGGCGCGTATCCGTGCGGCGCTGCACGGCCGCGGCCGGCCCGACCTCGCGCGCAAACTCGACGGTGCATGGATCTCGACGATTCACGGCTTCTGCTCACGCCTCTTGCGTACGCATCCGTTCGCCGTGGGCATCGACCCGCGCTTCCGCGAGTTGGACGACGAGCACGGGGCAGTGATCCGTGGCGAGTCGTTCGAGCGCGCGCTGACCGCGTTCTGTGCGTCTCGCGATCCGGAACGGCTGCGGCTGCTCGCGACCTACAGCGCGCAGGGGCTGCGGCGGATGCTCACGGGGGTCTACGAGACGCTGCGCTCGGCCGGCCGCGACCTCAAGCTGGAGCTCGGGCAGCAGGCGAGCATCGCCGACCGCCTCGCCGACCTGCAGGCTGCGGCAACGACACTCGCCGCCGACCCCGGCGTCACGGAGAAGCAGCTCGCCTCCGCGAACGCGGCGCTGACGCTCGGTTCCAACCCGGAACAGATGCTCGACCTCGCGCACGTGCTGCCCGCGACCGGTGACCGGGCTGCGGCCTTCCGCGATGCACGCGATCGGCTCGAGCAGGCGGCGTTCGACGAGCTCGCCGAGCGTGACAAGGATCTCCTGCAGGAGCTGCTCGATCTGTTCGCCGCCGAGTACGCCGCGGCGAAGCAACGCGAGTCCGCACTCGACTTCGAGGATCTGCAACTGCTCGCACGTGACCTGCTGCGCGACGACGCGCGGGTGCGCGAGGCGGAGCAGCTGCGCTTCCGCGCGCTGATGGTCGACGAGTTCCAGGACACCAACCGCCTGCAGTGCGACATCGTTGACCTGCTCAGGTCGGGCGCCGGGCCGGCAGACGTCTTCTTCGTCGGCGACGAGTTTCAGTCGATCTACGGCTTCCGCCACGCCGACGTCGCGGTGTTCCGCGACCGGCGCGAGCGCGCGGCGCAGAACCTGCCTCTGACGTTCAACTACCGCTCACGCCCCGAGGTGCTCGCCGCGGTCAACCATCTGTTCAGCGAAGAGTTCGGCGAGGACTACCAGCAGCTTGCTGCGTCGGGAGACTTCACCGATCCGGTCTTCGGGCATCCCGTCGAGCTGCTCGTGAGCGACAAGCGCAGCTACCGCGACGCCGGGGCGAACTGGCGCGAGGGCGAAGCGCAGGCGATCGCCCGCCGCGTCTGCGAGCTCGTCGACACGGGCGCCGCCGCTCCCGGTGAGATCGTGCTGTTGTTCGCGGCAGGCACCGACGCCGAGCGCTACGAGGCTGCGCTGCGCGGCGCCGGGCTCCCCACCTACCGCGCGACCGGGCGCGGGTACTTCGGCCAGCAGCAGGTTGTCGATCTCCTGCGCTACCTGCGACTGCTGCACAACCGCTACGACGACGAGGCGCTCGTCTCGGTGCTCGCCTCGCCGTTCGTCGGCCTATCGAACGACGCGCTCGTCCTGATTCGCCGGCACGCCGGGAAGCGTCCGCTGTACAGCGGCATCGAGCGCTCGCTGCCCGACGCCCTCTCCGACACGGACGAGCGGCTCGTGCGCGCGTTCAAGCAGCGGTACGACCGGCTCGCAGCGGCGTCCGTGCGCCAGTCGCTCGAGCGGCTGTGCGAAGAGGTCGTCTCAGCACACGACTACGACCTCGCAGTGCTGGCGCAGTGGGACGGCAAGCGCCGCTACGCGAACCTGCGCAAGCTGATGCGGCTCGCGCGCTCCTACGAGGAGCTGCGCGGCCCCGACATCGACGGCTTCGTCAAGTTCATCCGCGACCAGGAAGCGGTCGGCGCGTCGCAGCTCGAGGCGGTCTCGGAGGAAGAAGGGGCCGACGCGGTCCGGTTGCTGACAATCCACGCAGCGAAGGGGCTCGAGTTCAAGGTCGTGATCGTCGCCGACGCCGGACGCGACACGATCGGCGCGCCGTCGGCGGACGAGATCCTCGTGCGCCCCGACGGCAGCTTCGGCTTCCGCGTGATCGATCCGAAGTCCGGCAAGAAGCGCGGCGTCTTCAGCTACGAGGAGGTGCGCGTCGCGGAGAAGCAGGAGGACAAGGCCGAGCGCCTGCGCCTCTACTACGTCGCGATGACGCGCGCGGTCGACCGCCTGATCGTGTCCGGCGCGATCGACCCCGAGCGCTCGCAGGATCGCGAGACACCGATCGGCTGGGTGCTCGGCCGCCTCGGCGCCGAGGAGGAGATCGAGAACGTGTCCGGCGATCCGGTCGAGCTCCAGCGCGGCGACGCACGCTTCCTGCTCACGGTCGACCGCTGGGCGCCGGCCGTCGCCGCACCCGAGCCTGAGCTCCTCGTCACCGAGGCCGGGCAGCTCGAGCTGTTCGCCGAGCTGCCCACCGAGCCGGCGCCGCGCGGCTACCGCCTGCCAGAGCTCGTGCCGCTGCCTGCACCGCCGCTGCACAAGGTGCGCCGGCTTTCCTATTCGGCGCTCGCGCTGTTCGAGCGCTGCTCGTACCGCTACTACGTCGAGCGCGTCGCCGGACTGCGCGAAGAGCGCGGCACGGTGGCTGGAACGCACGGCCTGAAGGCGACGGAGGTCGGCGACGCGGTGCATCGTCTGCTCGAGATCGTGGATCTCTCAGCACCGACGCCGCCGGACGTCGAGATCGTCCGCAGCTGGTATCCGGCCGTCACCGACGAAGAAGTCGCGCGGATCTCCGCGTTCGTCGCGTCGTACTGCGAGTCGGAGCTCGCGGCTCGCATCGCGACGCTTCCCGGCGCGGAGCCCGAGCGGCCGTTCGCGTTCGAGCACGACGGCGTGCTGCTGCGCGGACGTCTCGACGTGCTCTGGCGCGAGGGCACGCGCGCGCTGGTGCTCGACTACAAGACGAACACGCTCGCCGAAGGGACACCCGAGGAGATCGTCGAAGCGGACTACCGGTTGCAGCGGCTCGTGTACGCGCTCGCGTGCTTCCGCGCGGGCGCGGACGAGGTTGACGTCGTCTACCACTTCCTCGAGCGTTCGGACGCGGTCGTCACCACGTCGTTCGAACGGCTCGAGGTGCCGGCGCTGGAAGCCGGGCTCTCCGCGGCGATCGCCCAGATCAATGCGGGCGAGTTCGTCCCGGCGCCGAGCGAGTTCAACTGCTCGGGCTGCCCGGCGCTCGATCTCGTGTGCGCAGGACCGCGGCTCGGCGGCGGGGCGTGGCCACCGCCCAGCACTCCCGTCGCGGTTGTCTAGTACCGTCGCAGCGTGGCCCGCAGCTACCTCGCCGAGGCACGGCGCAAGAAGGTCGCGCCGAAGAAGGAGCGCATCAGGCCGATCATCGACCGCCTCGCGGCCGAGCACGCTGACGCGACCATCGCGCTTAGCTTCTCGAACCCGCTCGAGCTCTTGGTCTCGGTGATGCTCTCGGCGCAGACGACGGACGTGAACGTGAACCGCGTCACCGAGAAGCTGTTCGCGAAATACAAACGTCCCGAAGACTATCTCGCGGTCCCCGTTGCGGAGCTCGAGCGCGACATCTTCGCCACCGGCTTCTACCGGCAGAAGACGAAATCTCTGCGGGGCACGATGCAGCGCATCATCGAGGTGCACGGCGGTGAAGTGCCCGAGGACTTCGACGAGCTGCTGAAGCTGCCCGGCGTCGCACGGAAGACGGCAAACGTCGTGTCGGCCGAACGGGGCAACCCGCAGGGGATCGTCGTCGACACGCACGTGCGTCGTCTCTCCCAGCGGCTCGCGCTGACGAAGCAGGCCGATCCGGTGAAGATCGAGCGAGATCTGATGAGGCTGGTGCCGCGCGAGGATTGGGCGCGGTTCCCGCACCTGATGATCTGGCACGGCCGCCGCATCTGCGATGCGCGCAAGCCGCTCTGCGAAGAGTGCCCGCTCGCTCTGGAACTTTGTCCGTCAAGTCGGATCTGATTCGTTACAGACACGTGATGCCGGTTTGCGTAGCGTCCGAGCATGCGCAGCGCAACCCTCTCGCTCTACGCAGACATGCTCGCCGGCGAGGCGGCCTCCCTCGCTGCGCGGATCGAACGCGAGCACGGCAAGCAGCGGCAGGCGTCGATCGAGCGCGAGGCGCGCGCGGCGCTGCCGCCGTTTGCCGTCGAGCGCCTGGAGGAGCTGGGCCTGCTCTCGACGCGTGGCGATTCGGCCACGCTCGCCGAGCTCGAGGAGTCGCTCGACGCCGTCGAGGTGCTGCAGGCGTGGGTCGAGAGCGCCCTCGTGCGCGCGGCCGCTTAGGATCCGTTGCCGCGGACAGGCGTAAGGGCGACCAGCAGGCCCCCGTCGGCGTCGTAAGCGGGGAAGACGTCCGCGATCACGCCCTTGGCGTGGCCTGCTCGGGTCTTGATCGACAGGTGCTCGTTCAGGCGTCGAACGCCCCATTCGCGGGCCAGCTCGACCGGCTTCGTGTCGGAGAACTGCAGTGCCTCGACCAGGTCGCGCCCCAGCAGGTCGGACTCGGGGAACCCGGTCAGCTCGAAGATGCCGCGTCCAATCGCGAGCACGCGGCGGTCTTTGTCGGTGACGACCATGCCGGTGTCGGGAGCCGGGTAGTAGTCATCGAGCAGCTCGAACAGGAACCCGAACCCGCAGTGGCGGCACGCGGGCGCCTGGGTCGAGAAACCCTCGCGCGCATCGATGTCGAGCGAGCGCTCCTTGCACTGGGGACAGATGTAGTACGGCACGCGGGTCAGGGTAGCCACGACAAGGCTGCTGCAAGGTCGGTCGTCCTAGCGTGGTGCTGTGGACGTCAACCGGCGGGTGACGGTGACGGTGGCGGTGACGGTCGGCGTCGTCGCGGCAGCGGTGCGGCTCCCAGGCGTGTACACACAAGCCTTCTGGCAGGACGAAGTTGCCTCGGCGCGGATTCTCGACGAGCCGACGCTCCGAGGCATGCTGGCGCACGTCGCGCACACCGAGTCGACGCCGCCGCTTTGGTACGCGCTCGGCTGGCTGCTGCGCCAAGCAGGAACGCCGATGCAAGACGTGCGCCTGCTCTCCGTGGCCGCCGGTGCGCTGCTCGCTGCGCTCCTCGTCGACCTCGCACGGCAGTTGGTGCCGCTCCCCTTCGCTGCGCTCGCGGGCCTCTTCGTCGCACTCGGCGGGGAGCTTGTTGGTCACGGGCAGGAGCTGCGCTCGTACGAGCTGCTGGCACTGCTCTCGGTCGTGCTCGCGCGGTGCCTGCTCGCGGAGGTCGAAGCACCCTCTCGGCGGCGCGAGCTCGCACTGGGGGCGACGGTCGCTGCAGGCGGTCTGACGCACTACTTCTTCGCGTTCTCTGTGCTCGGGGCGCTCGGGTGGCTATTGTTCGACCGCGATCTGCGGGCGGTGCGCCGGCGCGCGATCGCGGCGATCCTGGTCGGCGCCTCGGTCGCCGCGGCCTGGGGGCCGGTAATGCTGTCGCAGTTGCACCAAGATCGCTTCTGGTGGATTGGGTCGTTCCGGTTGCGGGACGTGATCGCGGTCCCCACGCGGCTCTTCACGTACGCGTACTCGAACACCACGGTCGGGATCGCTGTTTCCGTTGCCGGCCTGACGCTCGTCGCGGCCGGCTGCGTGCGTCTGAGCCGTGTGTCGGCGGCGGGGCGGCTCGTGGCGGTACTCGCGTTCGCACCAATCACCGAGGCAGGCATCGTCTGGGCGGGAGGGGTGCGCGTCTTCGCGCTCCGGAACCTGATCGGGGTCGCGCCGTTCGTCGCGGTCGCCGCGGCCGCTGCGCTCGCAGCCGTTCCGCGCCGAATAACCCTCCCGGCGTGGGTCGCCGCTGCCGCGCTCCTCATCGTGCCTTTCACACCGCTCGCCGGCAACGGCGGCGGTACGCCGCCCTACGACGTGATGGCGCGCGCGCTCGTCGCCGAAGGTTGGACGCCCTCGCAGCCGGTCGCGGTGTTCGGCAACTTCTATCCCTACCGCGCGCCGCTCGAGTGGTACCTGCCGCACCGGCCGGTGCTGGACGCGTCGCGTCTCACGTCGCGTGTGTGCGAGTCGCTGTACGTGGTGCGAGGGGACGATGTGCAGCGCTTGCGCCTGACCGTCCCAATCCAAGCCGATCGCGCCCTCCGTGGCGCAACGATCCTCGTCGATCCCGCTGCTGCGCCGAGCTGCCTCCGACCGATCCGCGCCGGGCGTCTCGCCGCACTGAGTTAGCCTCCAACGTATGAGCCTCGCGCAGGATCGCCGGACCGACCCCAACCAGTGCACCGTGGTGCACGAGCGCGGGAGCGAGGAGATGGAGTTCAGCCGCGAGAACGTCGAGAAGCTCCTCGCCGACGGCTCGTTCTTCTGGATCGACGTCGACCAGCCCGTCGAGGACGATTTCGTCGTCCTGCGCGAGGTCTTCAACTTCCATCCGCTGGCGGTCGAGGACGCAGAGCACTTCGACCAGCGGGCCAAGATCGAGGAGTACGACGACTTCGTTTTCCTCGTCGTCTATGGGGCCAACCCGGACGAGGACCGCCTTGTCGAAGTGCATTGCTTCTACTCCGAAAAGTTCCTCGTCACCGTGCACCGCGACGAAGCCCCCGCGTTCACCGAGGTGCGGAGTCGGTACGTCAAACGGAACAAGCAGGTCGACGATCCGGGGAAGCTCCTGTACGAGATCATCGACGCGCTCGTCGACAGCTTCTTCCCGATCCTCTCCGACTTCGACGACCGGATCGACGAGCTCGAGAACCAGACGTTCTTGAACGCAAACGACGCGCAGTTGCAGGAGATCTTCCGGATGAAACGGCTGCTGGTCGGGATGCGGAAAGCGGTCACGCCGCAGCGAGACATGTTCGCCAGCCTGGCTGGGGGCATCGCGCAGCTCCCGGGGATGAGCACGGAGGACGAGCGCTATTTCCGGGACATCTACGACCACCTGATTCGAATCAGCGATCTGATCGACACCTATCGCGACCTGCTGACGAGCTCGATGGACGTCTACCTGTCGACCGTCTCCAACCGCCTCAACTCCGTGATGAAGCAGCTCACGGTGATGGCCACCGTCTTCCTGCCGCTGACGTTCATCACCGGCTTCTTCGGCCAGAACTTCAGCTGGATGGTGGCTAACATCGGCGGCCCGTGGGCGTTCTTCGGGCTCGGGATCGGGGCCGAGGTGCTCACCGTTGCCGGGCTCTTCACGCTCTTCAAGAAGCGCGGCTGGTTCTAGGCTAGAGGCTAAACCTCGGCGGCTTCCGGGCGCGGCGAGGTCATCGCCGTTCCCGGATGACCTTCGACCGCGGCGAGGTAACGCTCCGCGTCGAGGGCCGACATGCAGCCCGAGCCGGCAGCGGTAATCGCCTGGCGGTAGGTGTGGTCCTGGACGTCACCTGCGGCGAAGACTCCCGGCACGTTCGTCTCCGTCGTGCCCGGTTTCGTGATCAGGTAGCCCGCTGCGTCGTGATCGAGCTGGTCGACGACCAGTGACGTGTTCGGGTCGTGCCCGATCGCGACGAAGACACCGTCCGCCGGTACTTCCCACGTCTCGTCGGTGACGGTACTGCGGAGGCGCAGCGCTTCGACCTTTACGTCTCCGACGATCTCTTCGACGACGGCGTTCAGCACGAAGTCGAGCTTCTCGTTCGCCTCCGCGCGGTCGACCATGATCCGCGACGCGCGGAACTCGTCGCGGCGGTGCACGAGGTGCACGCGCGACGCAAACTTCGTCAGGAAGAGCGCCTCCTCGAATGCGGAGTCGCCGCCGCCGACGACGTAGACCTCCTTCTCGCGGAAGAACGCTCCGTCGCAGGTCGCGCACGTGGAGACGCCACGGCCACGGTGCTGCTGCTCCGAGTCGATCCCGAGCCAGCGCGCGCTCGCCCCGGTCGCGACGATCACGGCGCGGGCCGAGTACTCGTCGTCGCCGACCCAGACGCGAAATGGACGCTTCGAGAAGTCGACCTTCGTCACGTCGTCGGTGATGAACTGCGAGCCAAAGCGCTCCGCCTGGCGGCGGAAGTCGGACATCATCTCGGGCCACATCACGCCGTCCGCGTAACCGGGGTAGTTCTCGACGTCGCTCGTGATCATCAGCTGGCCGCCCCATTGGAAGCCTTCGATCACGAGCGGCTCGAGGTCGGCGCGCGCCGCATAGAGCGCAGCCGTGTACCCGGCCGGGCCACCGCCGATGATGATCAGCTCACGAACGTCGTTCTGGTCGCTCAAAGTGCTCCTTTCGGAATCTTCTGTCTCTAGTAGTAAACGTCAGGGGGCGGCTGGACGTTCCCGAGGACTATTTCTCAGCGGAGCCGGTTAGGGAATCCTTGATGGCGACGGTCGTCACCGAGGGGCTGCTCCGCGACCTTGCGGCATTTCGTGCGAGCAACGGCTGCGCGATCAGCATTTATGTCGATTTCGACCCCGCCTCCGCGCCCACGGTACCGGCCGAGAAGACAAGATTCCACGCGCGGGTCGACGAAGCGAAGAAGCTGGCTGACGCCCGGGGCCGCGATCGGGGCCGGGACTGCAAGTACGCGCTCGCGGCGGACTTCGTACGCATCAAGGAGTGGGCCCAGGAAGATTTCGACCGCGACGGCGCCCGCGCCTTGGCGCTCTTCGCGTCGTCCGCCGACGGCCTCTTCAGGATCGTGCCGCTCCTGGACCCTGTCACCGACGGCTCGGAGGTCGGACCGGAGCTTTGGATCTCCCCGCTTGCCGGTCAACTCGGCCGCGGCGAGGACGCGCTCGTCGCCGTCGTCTCGCGCGAGCGGGGCGTCCTCTTTCGGTTGCACGAGGGGCGCCTCGAAGAGATCGCGGACGAGAGCGAGGAGGTGCCCGGCCAGCACGACCAGGGTGGCTGGTCGCAGGCGCGCTACCAGCGTCACATCGAGAACATCGTCCTCCGGCATCTCAAGACGGTCGGCGAGGAGATCGACAAGACGGTGCACAACCGCCGCCCGCACCTGGTCATCGTCGCGTCGGAGGAGATGCGGGGCGAGCTCGAGTCGAAGCTCTCACATGAGGCACGGGAGTCGATTGTCGGCTGGGTGAGCGCCGATGCCCACGCGAGCCAGACAGAGCTGTTCGAGCTTGTGCGTCCGGTGCTCGACGAAGCCCGCGCCCGTGCCGACGAGGCGATCCTCGAGCGCTGGCAGGCGGAGCGCGGCCGCGGCGGAAAGGTTGCCGCGGGGTGGAGGCAGACACTGGACGCCGCCTCGGACGCGCGCGTCGAGGTGCTCCTCGTCAGCGAGGGTGCACGGCACCAGGCCTGGTCGTGCCCGCGGTGTGGTCGTGCGTACGCCGATGGCGGCAAGTGCCCGCTCGACGATACGAAGCTGGAGGAGCGCGAGGATGCCGTCGATCTCGCCGTCCACCACACGGTGCTGCACGGCGGCTTGTTCGTCCGCTTCGGAGTGGGCGCGCTCGTCGACGCCGACGGCATCGGCGCAGTCCTTCGCTTCTAACTACGCAGCGTCGGCGTCGGCTGCAGGATGGGGCAGCGCGGTGAGCTCCTGCGGTGTGCGCTCGATCTGGCTCACGTCCGGCAGCTCATCGTTCGTGACCCCGTGCTCCGGGAACTTGCGCGCGGTGACGAGCAGGCGATGCTCGAACGACTTGACCGCCTGGTTGTACGCGCCGACCGCTGTGTCGAGCCCGCGTCCGGCCTTCGCGAAGTGTCCCGCGAACACGCCGAGGCGCTCGTAGAGGTCGCGTCCGAGCGCGGAGATCGCCTGAGCGCTCTCGGCCACCTTCTCCTGTTGCCAGCCGTAGGAGATGCTGCGCAGCAGACCGATCAGCGTAGCCGGTGAGGCGACGATCACGCCCGACTCGGCGCCTGCTTCGAGGAGCGAGCCATCCTGGTCGAGTGCGGCGCGATACAGACCTTCGTCGACGAACATCACCACGAACTCGGGCGACGATTCGAACTGTCGCCAGTAGCGTTTCTGCCCGAGCTTCGCGATGTGATCGCGCAACTGCGCCGCGTGTCGCGTGAGGTGCACGCGCTTCAGGTCGACGTCTTCCGTGTTCACCGCATCGAAGTACGCGTCGAGCGGCACCTTCGAGTCAACGACGATCGTTTTGCCGCCGGGAAGCTTCACAACCAGGTCGGGGCGCAAGAGCCCGCCTTCGTCGTCCCGGGTGCTCTCCTGGGTGCGGAAGTCGCAGTACTCGAGCATGCCGGCGAGCTCGACGACGCGCTTCAGCTGCATCTCTCCCCAGCGGCCGCGCACGTGCGGCGTGCGCAGCGCGGTCACGAGACTGCCCGTCTCGGTGCGTAGCTTCTCCTGGCCCTGGGCCACCTCGCGCAGACGCTCCCCTATCGCCGAGACTTCGCGGGCGCGCTTGTCTTCGAGCTGGCGTGCTTGGAGCTCGAACTTCGTGAGCGTTTCCTTGATCGGTGCGAGCTTTGCCTCGGTCAGCTCGAGCAACGAGGTCTGGCTCCTCGTGAGCACGTCACCCGTGGCTGCTTTGAGGCGGTCTTCCCAGCCCGCTTGCGACTCCTTCACGAGGACGAGCTTCTCGTCTGCAGCGCGGCGTTCGTTCGCAATCTGGGACCGAGCCCAGGCAAAGACCACGCCACCGCCGGCGAGCAGACCGAGGAGGAGAAAGATCGCTGCCATGGACCGCTGAACGCTAGAGAGCCGGTCGGACGGCGCCTCTAGTGCAGGATGTTCACGGCCCGCGCGACGACCATGATCGCGAGCAGCAGGCTCGCGGCCGACTGCACCATCATCAGCACCTTCGCCCACTTCGTCAGCGGCATCGCGTCTGTCGGGCTGAACGCCGTGGCGTTCGTGAACGCCACATAGAGGTAGTCGATGAACGTCGGCTGCCAGCGCAGCTCGGGCTCGGCGAGCAGCTGCTGCGGGAAGAGAAAGTCCGGTGCGTACGCAGGCCGCAGGCGGCGGGCGAGCGGGCCGCCGCCGTCGAGCTGCCAAAACCAGAGCCCGAACACAAGCACGTTCATGCACCACATGTGCACTCCGGCGCGAAGCAGCAGGCTCGCCTGTGCTTTCGCGCCGGAGAGGAGCAGATGCACAAGCAGCTCGATCGAGGCGGCGTTGGCGGCGGTGATCAGGGCGATCACAGCCAGCGAGGTGACACGGCGGCTCATCCGCAACCGTGACGCTCTGGCGGTCGCCGACCGGAGAAGGCGCCGGTCGGGGACGCTGAGGGCCAGTGGCCCGAGGAGGAGAACGGTCAGCGCGGGAACGATCCAGCGGACGGCACCAAACGCGCCGGAGCTCGACCCAGCGATGAACCTCGTTGGTAGCGTCACGTAGAGGGCCGCCGCAGTCAGAACCGCCAGTGCCGGCCAAAAGGGAGACTCACCAAGCTCTTCCCGCGAAGCGAGCGGGACGTGCGGAACGTGGGAGTGTCCTGAAACCCGCAAGCCCGGGAGGGATACAAGCACGGCTCGCGTGTATTTGCGGTTAAAGAGAGTCGAAGCCGAGGCAATGGCCACGGCGCAGGCCGAAGCCCTTTCGCTGGCTCTGGATCTCATCGCCGGCCACTCGGCCACTCTCAGGCCTATCTCTTCGGCTCCCGCGAACCGGCGCAGC
>DATBDB010000038.1:0-55401 GCA_036270155.1 Gaiellaceae bacterium | reverse complement strand
CGGCTGCGGCACCGCCTACTTCTCCGCCTGGCTCGCGAAGCTCGGCGCGAGTCCGATCGGCGTCGACGTCACGCCGGCACAGCTCGAGACGGCGCGGCGGATGATGGCCGAGACGGGGATCGAGTTCCCGCTCGTCGAGGCCGACGCCGCCGAGACGGGGCTGCTGGCAGCGAGCGCCGACCTGGTCGTCTCCGAGTACGGCGCGTCGATCTGGGTCGACCCGTACCGCTGGATCCCCGAGGCCGAGCGGCTGTTGCGCCCCGGCGGCCGCCTGGTGTTCCTGCGCAACTCGACCCTCGTCATCCTCTGCTCGGACGACGAGGCGCCCGCAAAGGAGCAGTTGGTGCATCCGCAGTTCGGCATGAAGCGTTTCGAGTTTCCTGAGGGCGGCGTCGAGTTCCACCTGCCGCACGGCGAATGGATCGACCTGCTGCGCGGGAACGGCTTCGAGGTCGAGCGGCTGATCGAGATCCAGGCGCCGGCAGATGCGCAAACGCACGATCGCTACTCCTACGTCACGGCCGACTGGGCGCGCAAGTGGCCGGCCGAGGAGATCTGGGCGGCGCGAAAACGATGACGGCCCCGCCGGCGCCGCCACTGATCCTCGCATCGACCTCGCCGCAGCGCCGCGCGATCCTGACGCAGCTCGAGATCCCGTTCGAGGTCGTGGCGCCGGACTACGACGAGCTTCCCGGCACCGGGCCGCTGGAGCGCGCCGCCGGCAAGGCGCGCTCGGTTGAGCCGGATGAGCGGCCGGTCCTCGGCGTCGACACGGAAGTGCTCTTCGACGGCGAGCTGCTCGGCAAGCCGGCGAACGAGGCGGAGGCCGAAGCGATGCTCGAGCTGCTCGCCGGCCGGACGCACGAAGTCGTGTCCGGGCTCTGCCTGCGCACGATCGCGTGGGAGGATCTGCACGAGGAGACGACGCTCGTGACGTTCCGGTCGTTGACGCCGCGTGAGCTCGGGCACTACGTCGCGTCGCACGAGTGGGAGGGACGAGCGGGCGGCTACGCGATCCAGGGCCTGGGGGCGAGCCTCGTCGAACGGATCGAAGGCGACTTCCTCAATGTGGTCGGCCTTCCCGGCTCATTGTTGGTGCGGGTCCTGTCGACGCGCTTCGCAGGTGTGTACGGCTTCGGCTAGTTTGGGCGCCCAATGGGGATCTTCAACTACCTGACCGGTTTCGGCGGTCGCGACATGGCCGTCGACCTTGGGACCGCGAACACGCTCGTCTACGTGCGCGGTCGCGGGATCGTGCTTTCCGAGCCGTCGGTCGTCGCGATTGACCAGCGCACGGGCGAGGTGCACGCCGTCGGCCTCGAGGCGAAGCGCATGCTCGGGCGCACGCCGGGGACGATCAGCGCGATCCGCCCGCTGAAGGACGGCGTGATCGCCGACTTCGACGTGACCGAGCAGATGCTCCGCCACTTCATCCAGAAGGTCCACCAGCACCGTTTTGCGCACCCGCGCGTCGTCGTCTGCGTCCCGTCCGGCGTGACCGGCGTCGAGAAGCGCGCAGTCGAGGAAGCGACGCTGTCCGCCGGCGCGCGCAAGGCGTATCTGATCGAGGAGCCGATGGCGGCCGCGATCGGCGCGGGCCTGCCCGTCGCGGAACCGACCGGGAACATGATCGTCGACATCGGCGGCGGCACGACCGAGGTTGCCGTGATCTCGCTCGGAGGGATCGTCGTGTCGCAGTCGCTGCGCGTCGGCGGCGACGAGATGGACGAGGCGATCATCAATCACATCAAGCGCGAGTACAAGCTGTTGATCGGCCAGCAGACGGCGGAAGAGATCAAGCTCGAGGTCGGGTCTGCGTTCACGATGAAGGAAGAGGTGCAGGCGGAGGTGCGCGGGCGCGACATGCTCACCGGCCTGCCGAAGACCGTGATCCTTTCGAGCGAGGAAGTGCGTCACGCGCTCGAGGAGCCGGTCAACCAGATCATCGACGCGATCAAGTCGACGCTCGACAAGACGCCGCCCGAGCTTGCCGCGGACATCATGGATCGCGGCATCGTGCTCGCCGGCGGCGGAGCGCTCCTGCACGGGCTCGACGAGCGCCTGCGGCACGAGACGCACATGCCCGTGCACCTCGCGGAGTCGCCGCTCACGTGCGTCGCCGTCGGCTCGGGGCGCAGCCTCGAGGAGTTCGACGCGATCCACCGCAGCTCGCGCGCGCGCTCACGCTCGCGCAACGGCCGCCGCAACTACTAGCAGGCGCAGCCGTGCGCATCCGCGAAGTTGACGCGTCGACGGCTCCCGACGAGGAGCTGCTGCGCCTTCATTCGCTCGAAGAGGCCTGTGCGCCACTCGGCGAGCCCTTTCGCCGGCCCGAGCTCTCGCTC
Source organism: Gaiellaceae bacterium (assembly GCA_036270155.1). Lineage (GTDB taxonomy): Bacteria > Actinomycetota > Thermoleophilia > Gaiellales > Gaiellaceae > PALSA-600. The sequence goes on along the minus strand of DATBDB010000038.1, from coordinate 53,056 downwards.
GTCCGCTACCGGCACAGCTCGGCGAAGATTCACCGGCACTTCTTTGCCGAGGCGGACGGCGCGCTCGTGGGCGCGGCGAGCCTCTCCGTGTACGGGCCGGGGTTCGTCTACGCGGATCTCGCTGTGTTCTCGCAGCATCGGCGGCGGGGAATCGGGACCGCCCTGCTCGACCGGATCCGCGCCGCCGCAGGCGACGCGGGGGCGAGCTCGTTCTTCGGTCATCACTGGAATGACGACGGCAAGGCGTTCGCTGCGCATGTCGGTGCGCGCGACGATCACCGCGACGTGCGCGCTGCGCTCGACCTGCGGACCGCGGCGCTGCCCGAGCCCGTGCTGCCCCAGGGCTGGCGCCTCATGACGTGGGTGGGTGCCGCGCCCGAGGAGCTCCTCGAGTCGTACGCCCGGGCGCGCGATGCGATCAACGACGCGCCGATGCCCGGAGGGTCAGAGCCGCCGACGATCACTGTCGAAGACGTTCGCGAGTTCGAGGAGACCGCAGCGAAGCGTGGCCGCGAGGTGCGCGCCACCGTCGCGATCGACGAGCGGAACGAGGTCGCCGGGTTCACGGATCTGCGCGTCACTCCTGGCGACGCTGCGGCGGCCACCGACGACACTGCCGTTGCCGCCTGGGCGCGCGGGCGGGGGATCGGCCGGGCGGTCAAGGTCGAGTCGCTACGCCGTCTGCGCGCCGATCATCCGCAGGTCGAGACCGTGACGACGATGAACGCTGAGCACAACGCCGCGATGCGCCGCATCAACACGAGCGTCGGCTTCGTCCCGACGGTGTTTCTCACCACGACGGTTCTGACGCTGTGATCGAGACCGAGCGTCTCGTGCTGCGGCGCTTCACGGAAGCCGACCGCGAGACCGTCGCGCGCTGGAACGCCGACCCGGACTTCACGCGTCACCTCGCAGGTGTGCTGACGCGCGAGCAGAGCGACGAGATCTTCGACCGCTGGGATCGCCACTGGGACGAGCGGGGCTTCGGATCGCTCGCGGTCGAGTGGAAAGAGACCGGCGAGGTGATCGGCCGCGTCGGGCCGCAGTTTCACCGCTACTGGCCCCAGGACCCCGAGGTCGGCTGGGGGTTCGATCCGGCGTGGTGGGGCCGCGGGCTCGCGACCGAGGCCGGCGCGGCGGCCGTCGCGTGGGCCTTCGGCGAGCTCGGCTACGCCCGCCTCGTCTCGATCACGACCGAGGCGAACACGGCGTCCCGCAACGTGATGGCGAAACTCGGCTTCCGTCTGCACGAGCGCATCCCGAGCGAGTGGGGCGAGCTTTGGGTGCACGCACGCGACCGGGAATAACCGGAGCGCCCGTTCCGTTTCGGGTACCGTAACCGGAGTCCTGAGTCCGTTTCGTGCGGATTGTTGCTTGAGGGAGGTTGTGTTGAGAACGGAAACAAACCGCTGGCTCGTGCTCGTCCTGGTCTGCATCGCGCAGTTCATGGTCATTCTCGATGCCACGATCGTGAACGTCGCCCTGCCGTCGATTCAGCATGGGTTGCACTTCTCGGCCACGAGCCTGCAGTGGATCGTCAATGCGTATGCCCTCGTCTTCGGCGGCTTCTTGCTGCTCGGCGGCCGCGCATCCGACCTCCTCGGACGGCAGCGCTTGTTCATCGCAGGTGTGGCTGTCTTCACCATCGCGTCGTTGATCAACGGCATCGCGACCTCGTCCGGCGTGCTGATCGGTGGTCGCGCCCTGCAGGGGCTTGGCGCTGCACTCGTTTCGCCGGCTGCCCTTTCGATCGTGACGACGACCTTCGCCGAAGGGAAGGAGCGCACGAAGGCGCTCGGAATCTGGAGCGCAATCGCCGCGGGTGGCGGTGCGTTCGGTCTGATCATCGGCGGCCTGCTCACCGAGACGCTGTCGTGGCGCTGGGTCTTCTTCGTCAACCTCCCGATCGGGATCGCGGCCGCACTGCTGTCGCTGCGCTTCATCCCGAACACGCGCTCTGAGGAAAAGCCCGAGACCGCAGATGTTGCAGGCGCGGTCACCGTCACCGGCGGCTTGCTCGTGCTCGTCTATGCAGTCGTCAAGGCGCAGGCCTACGGCTGGGGCTCCGGCAAGACCATCGGGCTCTTTGCCATCGCAGTCGCGCTGCTCGCGGCGTTCATTGCCGTCGAGTCGCGGTCGAAGGCACCGCTGATCCGCCTCGGCATCTTCCGGATGCGCTCGCTCAGCTCGAGCAACCTGTCGATGCTGCTCGTGGCCTCGGGGATGTTCTCGATGTTCTACTTCGCGTCGATCTACGTCCAGGAGATCCTGGCGTACAAGCCGCTCAAGGCAGGCTTTGCGTTCCTGCCGTTCACGTTCGGGATCGTGATCGGCGCCGGTGCCGCGCAGGCGTTGATCGCGCGCCTCGGGATCCGCGTCGTCACCGCCGCGGGATTGACGATCGCGACGATCGGCCTTGCGCTCTTCACCCAGATCTCGGTGCACGGCACCTACTGGAGCGAGATCTTCCCCGGCGTTGCGGTGATGTCGATCGGCATGGGCCTGACCTTCGTGCCGCTGACGCTCCTTGCGACGACGAACGTGCGGAACGAGGATGCCGGGCTCGCATCCGGGATCTTCAACACCTCGCAGCAGATCGGGGGCGCGCTCGGACTCGCGATCCTCTCGACGCTCGCAGCGAGCCGTACCTCGAGCCTCGCCAAGAGCGGCGTCAGCGGACCTGAGTCCCTCACGCGCGGCTTCCACGTCGCGTTCGCCGTCGGCGCTGCGTTTCTCGCCGCGGGCCTGGCCGTCCTGCTCCTTGGAATCCGTAAGCGGCACGTCGAGTCGATCGACAGCAAGGTCGAAGGCGAGCTCGTCGCGGAGCTGGCTGCGTAATGACTACCGCGCTTCGCGCGGACGCTCAGCGAAACCTCGTGCGCGTGCTCGAAGCCGCGCGCGAGGTTTTCGCGGAGCAGGGCATCGACGCTCCGGTCACCGACATCGCCGAGCGTGCGGGGGTCGGCGTCGGAACGATCTTTCGGCGTTTCCCCACGAAGGACGATCTGCTCGTCGCAGTTGTCGAGCAGCGCACCGCGCAGCTGATCGACGCCGCCGACGCGGCGCTCGAGAGCACCGACCCGGGAGCGGCGCTGCGGAGCTTCATGGAGACGGCGGCGGCCATGCACATCAGCGACGTCTGCTGGTGTGAGGCCGGCTCGGATCTCTTCGGACGGGACGGCATTCGCGAATTGATCGACGTGCTCGTCGGGAAGATGGGCGAGCTGCTCACCCGGGCGCAGACGGCGGGTCAGGTGCGCTCCGACGTGCGCGCGCTCGACATCCCGGTCCTCCTGATGGCGGTTGCAAAGTCAGGGCTGATGCTCGAGGAGGCCATCCCAGGAGCCTGGAAGCGGTACCTCGGCATCATCCTGGACGGTCTCAGGCCGGAAGCGGCTCGCCCGCTCCCCCGGCGCCCGCTGAGCCGGCGCGAGTTCGAAGCTGCCCGCAAGGGCTAGCGCGCATAGAGGCCGGTTTCTTCCGCGCATCCGGCTAGGCTGTCGTCCGGGTGCCTCGTAACCGGACCGTCCGTCTCGCGGTCCTGGGCTCATCGGTCCAGCGCGCCGCTTCTTCCGGCTACCCCTCGAGCCGCTCCAGCGCCCTCAAGCGCCGGATCGTCGTGGGGCTCCTAGTCCTGCTCTCATTGGTGCTGATCACGGTGTCATTCCGCTCGAGTGCCCTCGACGGCGTGCAGGGCACGGCGGTCGGGATTCTGCGCCCGTTCGAGGTCGCCGCCGACCGGGTCTCCCGGCCCTTCCGCGATTCGATCAATTGGGGGCGGGGCCTCGTGCACGCCAAGTCCGAGAACCAGCGGCTGCGTTCGCAGATCCAGTCGCTGCGCCAGCAGTTGAGCCTCGACGAGGGCGCGGTCCAGCAGAATGTGCGGTTGAAGGCCGCGCTGAACTACAGGGGCCTGCCGTCGATGGCCAACTTCCAGCGCGTGCACGCGCAGGTCGCGGTGAACCCGCAGGGCGCGATCGACCAGACCGTGGCGATCACGGCCGGCACGAGCGACGGCGTTCGCGTGGGGAGTGTCGTGATCGACCCGGTGACTGGGGGGCTCGTCGGCACCGTCGACCGTGCGCTTTCGAGCGAGTCGCGCGTGACGTTGCTGACCGACACGCAGAGCGCCGCCACGTCGATCGACCTTCAGAGCCCGACCGCGGTCGGGATCATTCAGCCGAGCGGCGGCGGCAGCGACGCGCTTGCGCTTGCGCTCGTGCCGAAGGCGAAGGTGATCCGCGTCGGCGACACGATCGTCACCGCCGGCTCGCTCGGCAAGGGCTCGCTGCCGTCGATGTTCCCGCGCGGCATCCCGGTAGGGACGGTGACGAGCGAGAAGAACTCCGATGTCAACCCGTTCAAGAACGTCCAGGTGAGGCCGCTCGTCGATTTCTCGTCTCTGCAGTCGGTCATCGTCCTGGTCCCGAACAAGTGAGTGAAGTGAACGGTCTCAAAGCCGCACTCGTCCTCTTCGTCGCCGCGCTGTTCCAGCTCTCGGTGCTGACGGAGTACCGCCAGTTCCGCACCGCGAGCATCGTGCTCGTCGCGCTGCTCTCGATTGCGCTGCTGCGCGGGTCGATCTTCGGCGCGATTGCCGGATTCGCTACCGGGCTGCTGCTCGACATCGCGACGCTCGGCACACTCGGGATCACGTCGCTGCTCCTGACCGTCTTCGGCTTCTGGATTGGTCGCTACGGCGAGACGACTGCGCGCGACCGGTTCCACGCCCCGTTCGTTTCCGTTGCGACTGTGACCGGCCTCTACGCGTTCGGCCTGATCGGCTTGCAGTTCGTGCTTGGGCAGCCGGCGCCCGCGGGGCTCGTGGCGCGCGGGCTTCCGCTCGCGCTCCTGCTGAACCTCGTGCTGACGCTTCCGGTCTACGCGCTGATCCGTCGTCTCTTCCCGCCGCTCGAGCTCGGCGACCGCGTCCGTGAGGTGCGCCTGCTTGGCTAGCACCGCTCGTCCCGGCCGTTTCCTCCCCGGCGATCCGCGCGTCGCGGAGCCCTACCGCCTCACGCCGCAGCTTGCCTTCCGCGTCGCGCTCCTCGCGTTCGTCGCTCTCGCCGTGTTCGCCGTGCTCTTCCTGCGGCTCTGGGCACTCCAGGTGCTGTCGGGCGACAAGTACCTCGCCGTCGCAAACGACAACCGTGTACGGACGCTGCGCCTGGAGGCGCCGCGCGGCCCGGTTCTCGACCGTAACGGGAACGTGCTCGTCGAGAACGTGCCGGGCACGCGCCTCGAGCTGTGGCCGGCCGACCTGCCGAAGACCTGGCCCGCGCAGCGCAAGGAGCTGCAGGCGCTCTCGAATCTCACGGGCGTTCCGTTGAAGGAGATCCTCGCGCAGCTGAACCGGCATGCGCTCGACCCGCTGACGCCGATCGTCGTGCAACGCGGCCTGCGGCAGGACCAGATCTTCTACATCCGCGAGCACAACGCGCAGTTCCCCGGCGTGCGTCTCGCGCACAGCTACCTCCGCAAGTACCCGTACCAGTCGCTCGGCGCGCAGGTGTTCGGCTACGTCGGCCAGATCACGGCCGGGGAATACAAGACGATGAAGAAGCGCGGCTACCAGCCGACCGACTCAATCGGCCAGGCGGGGATCGAGGCGACCTACGACACCTACCTGCGCGGCAAGGACGGCAAGGCGCAGCTGACCGTCGATTCCCGCGGGCGGCCGAAGGGAGCGATCACGCCCCTCGTCGGCGCGACGCCGGGCGAGGCCCTCCGGCTGACGATCGACATCGGGTTGCAGCTCGCCGCGGAGCGTGCACTCTCCTACGGGATCCAGTTGGCGCACAACGGGGGCTACCCGTACGCGGACGGCGGTGCGATCGTCGCGATGGACCCCCGCGACGGCGCGATCCTCGCCATGGCGTCCTCTCCGACCTACCAGCCGTCAATTTTCACCGGGCGCAAGAACCCGAAGAAGCTCGCGCCGCTGCTCGACCCGAAGGCCGCCGACGCCGCGAACCATCCCGGGATCAACCGCGCGATCGACGCTGCGTATCCGCCGGGCTCGACGTTCAAGCCCGTGACGGCGCTTGCCGCGATGCAGGAGCACCTCATCACGCCGACGCAGCAGCTGCTGTGCTCGCCAAGCTACACGGCGTACAAGCAGGTGTTCAACAACTGGACGACCCTGATCAACCAGTGGATCGACCTGCCGACTGCCCTCGCGATGTCGTGCGACACCTATTTCTACGAGCTCGGCAAGCGCTTCTACTTGCTGCCGGCCGATCGTGGCCACCCGCTGCAGGGCTGGGCGAACCGGTTCGGTCTGGGCCAGAAGACCCTGATCGACGTCGGCCCGGAAGTGTCCGGCCTCATCCCGACGCCCGAGTGGCGGCGCAACGCGTACCCGAAGAGCCAGGGGTACGGGATCGTCGATCGCACCTGGAAGCCGGGCTACTCGATCCAGATGTCGATCGGCCAGGGGCAGATCCTCACGACGCCTCTGCAGATGACGCGCTTGTACGCGATGATCGCGAACGGCGGCAAGCTCGTCACGCCGCACATCGCCGATGACGTCGAGATCGCGGGAACCAAGGGGCAGCCGATCCGCGTCCTGCGCCGGTTCGGGGCGCAGCCCCCGCAACCGACCGGCGTCGACCCGACCGCGCTGAGCTACGTCCAGCGGGGGCTCGAGGAGGCGACGCATTCGCCGATCGGCACGGGCGTCGGCGTCTTCGGCAACTTCCCGATCGACATCGCGGGCAAGACCGGGAGCGCCGAGAAGCTCGTGCAGTTGCCGGGCTTCCCCAACCCGTCGAACCAGACGCAATCGTGGTGGTGCGGTTACGGGCCGTACAACCAGCCGACGATCGCCGTCTGCGCGCTGATCGAGAACGGCGGCCACGGCGGCACCTCGGCGGCGCCCGCCGCGCTGAAGGTCTTCGAGCAGTACTTCGGTAAGAACGGTCAAGGGCAAATCACGAACCATCTCTCCGACTGATGGCGATCGAAGTCGTCGACCGGAGCTCGCGCGGACTGCGCGCCCAACGAAGCAGCGAGGCGGTTGGCCTCGGCGGGGTGCTGAGCAGGCTCGACTGGGTGCTGCTCGCCGCGCTCGTTGCGACGGCGGGCTACGGGCTCTGGGCGATCGACGGGATCACGATGCACGACGCGGGCGGCTCCTCGATGACGCGCCAGGCGCTCTACGTATTCGCCGGTGGACTGCTCTTCCTCGGCGCCCTGTTCATCGATCCCGGCACATACCGGCGCCTGTGGCGGCCGATCTACTTCGGGGCGCTCGCACTGATGGGGTTCGTGCTCATTGCCGGTGCCGTGGCGCGCGGCTCGAGGCGGTGGGTCGACGTCGGCTTCTTCAAATTCCAGCCGTCGGAGTTCGGCAAGGTGCTGTTCGTCCTCGCGCTCGCCGGTCTCCTCGCCGAGCGCTCTCGGTCGATCAACTCGGTGCGCGGGACGCTCACGGCAATCGGCTACGGGCTCGCGCCGATCCTCCTCGTCTTCGTCCAGCCGGACATCGGCACCGCCCTCGTGTACACCTCCGCGCTCGGCGCGGTCCTGTTCATCGCGGGCGTGCGCTGGTGGCACCTCGGCGCCCTCGCCGCCGCCACGGTGATCGGTGCGCTGGCCGTGCTGTGGCTCTTGCCCGCGGCGGGCGTCAACGTCCTCAAGCCGTACCAGGCCGCGCGCCTGACCGGATTCACGCATCCGGCCAACGACCCGCGCGGCTCGACGTACAACCTGCGCCAGTCGATCACCGCGGTCGGCGCCGGCGGCCTCCGCGGGCGCGGCGTGCTCGGCGCCACCCAGACGCGGCTCAACTACCTGCCCGAGCACTCAACGGACTTCGCGTTCGCGTCGCTGGCCGAGGAGCGCGGGTTCTTCGGCGCGTCGATCCTGCTGCTGCTGTACCTGCTGATCGTCTGGCGAGCGCTGAAGATCGTGACGAATGCGCGCGACATGTACGCCGCGATCGTCGCGGGCGGAATCGCATTCATGTTCATGTTCCAGGTGTTCGTCAACGCCGCGATGACGATGGGGATCGCGCCGATCACCGGCATTCCGCTGCCGTTTGTGTCCGTCGGCGGCTCGTCGATGATCACGAACTTCCTCGCGATCGGGATCCTGCAGGCGATCTACATGCGCCGTCCGGGGCGGCGGCGCGGATGAGGCGTAGGCTCGGGGGAGCCGGCAAGAGATGAGTCGCAAGCTCGGACCGCTCGCGATCCTGTCCCTGGTACGCGAGGTGCGCCGCGGCACCGGCGACCAGCGCCCGCTGGCCGTTGCCGGCGCGCGTGAGCTGCTGCCGATCATCGCGCGGCAGCTACGCGAGGGCGGCGATCCCTCGGCGGTCGTCGAGGGCCGCCTTGAGAACGCCGCGGTGCTCGTGTGGGTCGGCCCGCCGGACGAGGATGCGCTTCGCGCTGCGAACAGAGCCGGCGTGCCGATCGTCGCCGTGAGCGATGCGGACGAGGTGCCCTACGTGCTCGCGACCGACATCGTCCACGTGCCCCCCGGGCAAGGCTTCCCGGTCGACGAGATCGCGGACGCGGTCGCCCGCAAGCTCGGCGAGGACGGGACGGCACTCGCTGCCCGCCTGCCGGTGGTCCGCCCGGCCGTCTGCGACGAGCTGATCAGTTCGTTCTCGAAGAAGAACGCGATCATCTCCGCTGCGGTGTTCATCCCGGGCGTGGACATGCCGTTGCTGACGCTGAACCAGGCGCGGCTCGTCCTTCGGATCGCCCTTGCCTATGGCCAGGAGATCGACAAGGAGCGTGGGATCGAGTTGCTCGGCGTCGTCGGGTTCGGCTTCGGGCTGCGGACGGTTGCTCGTGAGCTCCTCGACCTGGTTCCGGTCGCCGGCTGGGCCATCAAGGGCGGCGTCGCGTACGCGGGCACGAAGGCAATCGGCGAGGCCGCCGTGCGCTACTTCGAAGCCAGATCCTAGAGGTCCGTCCGGTCCAGGTCCTAGGCTCTCTCCATCGACTGGAGGTGACGCCCGCATGGCCCTGACCGGATACCAGGAAGCAACGGAGCTCTTACTGATCGAGGAAGCGGACGCCTGGTTCGAGTACCTCGAGGCGACGCACGGCCAATCCGCTGTGCGTTACGTGGAGGTCGAGCCCTGGGCCTGGGCGCGCCTGTCGCAGCGCCTGCGGGCGATCCGCACCCGCCGCTCCAAGCTCCGCCCCGCCGCCGAAGCCGCCTAAAAGGCCTGCTGTTAGCGGAATCGGCAACCGCTGATACCCTGCAGGCAGGCCTATGCCAAGGCTTTTCACACACACATGCGACGCGCGCCCGCTGACTACAGCGAGGCTGCGCGCGCACTCATCACAGGAGAGATCGTTTGCCACTGCCCTGGTTCCGGCGCAAGAAGCCGGAAGATATGGCGCCGCTCACGCGCGCCCCGGAGACACCCGAACGTAAACCGCTGACCGTCGATGCGCCCGCTTCCGGGCAGAGTGACGACGGACAATCGACCACCGGAACGTCAGCGACCAAGCGCCGCCGCGGTACGCGTGGGGGTCGCAACCGCAAGAAGACCACTGCGTCCAGCAGCACGGCGAGCGCAGCCGCGCCCGCGACAGAAGGCCGGACGCCTGCGAAGAAGACCGGTGAGCGCAAGACGCGCACGTCGTCGTCCTCGCAGTCGCGTCGTCGCACGCCGCCCAAGCGGGCGCCGCTGCCGAAGGCGAAGCGCGAGCTCGTCATCTCGGTCGACGCCGGCGAGAAGCGCGTCGCCGTGCTCGAGGACGACCAGGTCGCCGAGGTCTACCTCGAGCGGCCGGAGCGCCGCTCGATCGCCGGGAACATCTACCTCGGCGTCGTCGACAACGTCCTGCCCGGCATGGAGGCAGCGTTCGTCGAGATCGGCCTCGAGAAGAACGGCTTCCTCTACGTCGACGAGATCATCGGCCCGGAGCTCGAGGGCGCCCGCAGCAAGTCCGCCCGCAAGATCACCGACCTGATCCAGCGCGGCGAGAAGATCCTCGTACAGGCGGTCAAGGACCCGATGAAGACGAAGGGCGCGCGGCTCACGACCGAGATCTCGCTGCCTGGCCGCTTCGTCGTCTACGTGCCGCACGGCGAGGGCCTCGGCGTCTCGCGCCGGCTCGAGGACGACGAACGCAACCGCCTCAAGGCGATCCTCAAGGAGCACGCCCCGAAGAAGGGCGGCGTGATCGTCCGCACGGCCGCCGAGGGCGCGTCGGCCGAGGACATCGAGCGCGACCTCGACTTCCTCCAGCGCCTCTGGAAGTCCATCGAGGCGAAGGCGAACGAGGCGAAGCCGCCGTCGCTCATCTACCAGGAGTCGGAATTGCCGCTCCGCGTCGTGCGCGACCTGTTCACCGGTGATTTCGAGCGCCTGCTCGTCGACCACGACCGGACGTACAAGCGCATCGTCGGCTACCTCAAGAAGACCTCGCCGCACATGGCGGATCGCGTCACGCGGTACAAGGAGCGCGAGCCGCTGATGGAGGCGTTCGGCGTCGAGCAGCAGATCAAGTCGACGCTCAGCCGTCGCGTCGATCTGCCGTCGGGCGGCTACCTGATCTTCGACTACGCCGAGGCGTTCACCGTCATCGACGTCAACACGGGTCGTTTCGTCGGCTCGCGTTCGAAGAAGTCGGGCGGCCGTCTCGAGGACACGATCACGAAGAACAACCTCGAAGCGGTGAAGGAAGTCGTCCGCCAGTTGCGGCTGCGCGATATCGGCGGGATCATCGTCATCGACTTCATCGACATGGCAAGCCCGAAGAACCGGGCCGCCGTCGAGAAGGCGCTCGGCGAAGAGCTCGAGCGCGACCGCACCAAGACCTACGTCGTCGAGATCTCACCGCTCGGCCTCGTCGAGATGACGCGCCAGAACGTCACCGACGGCCCGCGCGAGGTCATGACGAAGAAGTGCCCGACGTGCGGCGGCGATGGCATCGTCGTCTCCGAGCACACGGCGGCCGTCGACATCGAGCGTCGCCTGCGCTCGCTCGTCACGCCCGGCTCCCGCGACAAGGCCTTCAAGGTCGAGGTCGCAGCCAAGGTCGCGAACCTCGTTGTCGGCCCCGGCGGCTCGCGCCTCCGCGAGCTCGAGGAGACGACGAAGCGCCGCTTCTTCCTCGTCGGTAAGGACGGAGAGCATCTCGATCACTTCCGTGTGCTCGACCAGGGCACGCTGGAGAAGGTCGCGCCCAAGCTGCCGTTCGACGTCGGTGCGGAGATCGAGGTCAAGCTCGGCGAGATCGACAAGTACGACGCGCGCGCCGGCGCCGGCAAGCTCGAGGACGTCGACGTGATCGTCGGCGATGCGGCCAAGCTCGTGGGCAAGAAGGTCAAGGTTCGCGTCACGGCTGTCACCGAGGACACGGCCTGGGCCGAGCTCCTGACGCCGGTCGAGCCGGTCGACGAACCGCTCACCGCCGAGGCCGAGGCCGAGAAGCCGACCCGCGCCAAGCGGCCGTCGTCGCGGAAGAAGAGCGACGGCACCGAGGTCGCGGACGGCGAGGCTGCGGACCTGGACGACGCGGAACTCGACGGCGAGTACGACGAAGACGAGCCCGAGTCGGAAGACGCCGTCGCGGAGGCGCCTGCAGACGGCGACGCGCCCGTCACCCCGAAGAAGCGCACCCGGCGCGGCTCGCGCGGTGGACGCAACCGCAAGAAGAAGACCGCAACGGCGACCGGGACGGGCGGCGCGATCGCTGCCGCCTCGACCAACGGCGGCGACGTGCAAGAGGTGTCAGACACCTCCGAGGAGACTGCAGAGGCGGAGCAGCCTGACGCGCCCGAGCCCGAGCAGTCTGAGACGCCCAGCGCCGGCCCCGTGATCCACGTCCCCGGCCGCGAGCTCGGCACCGAGGAGGGCGATACGCCGACTCCCGTGAAGAAGAAGACGCGCCGTGGCTCGCGCGGGGGCAAGAACCGCAAGAAGAAGACGGGCGCCGCGACCGGCGTGGGCGTGGCCCTGGCCTCAGCAGAGGTCGACGATCCTGCGGCCGACATCGAGGCCGTTTCCTTCGAGGCCGAATCGGCCGAAGCCGAGGAGTCGTTCGCGGACGACCCGATCGCCGTCGAGGAGGCCCCCTCCGAGGAGGAGGCCGCGGCCGAGCAGGTTGCGGAGCCCGAGGCTCCCGCCGCCCAGGAAGCGCCCGCCGAGGAGCCTGAGGACGAGACCGATCCGAAGGATCCCTCGCGGAACGGCGACGGCGACTGGGGCTACACCCCGATGAGCCAGTGGGGGATCGACGAATAGTTAGAGATCAGACCTGAAATTCGCGCACTCGCGGATGGTGGCTCAGACGCGGCGACCTGCTTTGGTCTGAGCCATCCCCGCAAGCACGCAATTCCAGGTCAGATCTCTCGACGACCGGCGGGAGGACTCGCTACACTTCCGACGCTTCGCGGGCTCTGTGCCTGCGATTTTTCTCCTCATGGACTACGCAATCATCAAGCTTGGTGGCAAGCAGTACCGCGTTCGCGAGGGCGAGTACATCGTCGTGGACCGGGTCAAGTTCGACGAGGGCGCGACGTTCAAGCCGGACGTCCTGCTCGGCGACTCGGGCGTGACCGTGACCGCCAAGGTGCTCGAGCACGGGCGCGGGCCGAAGATCCGGATCGGCAAGTACAAGAAGCGCACCGGCTACAAGCGCCACAACGGCTTCCGCGCCGCCACCTCGCGCATCGAGTTCTCGCTCGGGGGTGCGCCGAAGCGCGCAGCGGCCACGAAGACAGAGACGGCCACTCCGAAGGCTGCCGCGCCGAAGACGGAGGCCCCGAAGGCCGAGGCCCCGAAGACCGAGGCCGCCGCGGCTCCGGCCGCCGACGATCACGTCAAGGGCATGCCGAGCGGGTACGAGGAGTTGACGGTCACCCAGGTCTCGGAGGGTGCAAAGACATGGAACCGCCCGATGCTCGAGGCGGCTCTGACCTACGAGCAGGCTCATGCGGCGCGCAAGGGCGCGATCTCCGCGCTCGAGTCTGCGCTCAAGTCGAAGGAGGAGGACGCCTAATGGCACACAAGAAGGGCCTCGGCTCCTCGAAGAACGGCCGCGACTCGAATCCCAAGTACCTCGGGGTGAAGATGTTCGAGGGCCAGACGGTGAATCCCGGCAACATCATCGTCCGCCAGCGCGGGACGAAGTTCCGCCCAGGCCCCGGCACGCTGATCGGCCGCGATCACACGATCTTCGCCGTTCGCCCCGGCACGGTCTTCTTCCGCACGAGCGGCGAGCGCCGTTTCGTGTCGGTCGTCGACGAGCCGGCCGCGCAGCAGCAGTCCGCCTAGCACTGCGCAAACCACGCGCTTTGAGCTGAGGGCGCTACCGTTCGGTCGTGTTCAGCGACCGCGCAACCATTCACGTCCAGGCCGGCAAGGGCGGCGACGGCAGCATGAGCTTCCGCCGCGAGAAGTTCGTCCCGAAGGGCGGCCCCGACGGCGGTGACGGTGGCAACGGCGGCGACGTCGTGCTGGTCGCCGACCCCTCGCTCCGCGACCTTTCGTCGCTGCAGCGGCGCCGCTGGATCAAGGCGACACGCGGCGGGAACGGCCTCGGGACACGCAAGCACGGCGCCGACGGCGATGACGTCGAGCTGCACGTGCCTGTCGGCACGCAGGTGTTCACGGACGAGGGCGACCTGATCGCCGACCTCGCACATCCCGGTGCGCGCGTCGTGCTCGCAGCCGGCGGCCGAGGCGGCCGCGGCAACACGCGCTTCGTCTCCTCGACGCGGCAGGTGCCGAAGTTCGCCGAGGTCGGCCCGCCGGGCGAAGAGCGCGACATCGAGCTCCACCTCAAGCTCCTCGCCGACGCGGCGCTCGTCGGGCTGCCGAACGCAGGCAAGTCGTCGCTCCTCACACGGATCTCCAACGCGACGCCCAAGGTCGCCGACTACCCGTTCACGACGCTCCAGCCGATCCTTGGCACGACCGAGTCGCCGGACGGCCGCCAGCTGGTCGTCGCCGACGTCCCCGGGCTGATCGAGGGCGCGAGCGAAGGGATCGGGCTCGGACATGAGTTCCTCGCGCACCTCGAACGCGCGCGCACGCTCGTGCACGTGATCGACGCGTCGCTGCCGGCCGAGGCGCAGTGGCGCACGATCGATGCCGAGCTCGCGGCGTACGGCGCCGGCCTCGACGAGCTGCAGCAGATCGTCGTCCTGAACAAGATCGACCTCGAACCGGAACCGGAGTTCACGATCGACGATCCGCGGGTGATCGCCATCTTCAAGCTCTCGTGCGCGACCGGCGAAGGGCTCGAAGATTTCCGCCGGCGGCTGTTCACACTGGTACCGGAGCTGGAGATCGAGGAGCGCGGGGAGGACGAGCTCGCAGACTTCCTCGTCTATCGCCCGCAGCCGAAGGGCCGGCAGTGGCGGTTGCTGCGCACCGCGGACGGCTTCCGCGTGCTCGGCACGCCGCCGTCGGCGGAGGAGCTGGAGCGCGCGCTGCGCGCCGCGGGCGCAAAGGACGGCGCGACGGTCGAGATCGGCGAAGAGGAGTTCGAGCTCGCGTGATCGGGTTGTATGGCGGGTCGTTCGACCCGCCGCATCGCGGCCACGTGGAGCTGGCGCGCCGCGCGAAGGAGGAGCTCGGTCTCGGGCCGCTCCGCGTCCTCGTTTCGGCCGATCCGGGCCACAAAGAGGTCGAGACTCCCGCCGATGTCCGCCTGCGGCTCGCCCAGGCTGCGTTCCCCGACGACGAGGTCGTGCTCGACGAGCACCCGCGCACGATCGACCTCTTGCGCGCCCATCCGGAGTGGCGCGATCCCGTCTTCCTGATCGGCGCCGACCAGTTCCGGAGCTTCCTCACCTGGAAGGAGCCCGACGAGGTGCTGCGCCTCGCCCGGGTGGGGGTCGCGACCAGGCCTGGTTTCTCGCGCGATCAGCTCGAGCCGGTGCTGTCGCAGCTCGAGCACCCGGAGCGGGTGCTGTTCTTCGAGATCGAGCCGACCCCGGTTGCCTCCCGCGAGCTCCGCGAACGGCTGGCCCGCGGGCAGGACGTCGGCCCCGAGGTGCCCTCCGCAGTGGGCGAGCTGATCCGATCCGAAGGCCTCTACCACGTCTAGGGGCGGCTACACTTCACTTCGCTTGACTCCTATCGAACAAGCACGCCAGATCGCGGGGCTCGTCCAGGACAAGCTCGGCCGCGACGTCGTCATCCTCGACATGCAGCCCGTCTGCGCGTACACCGACTACTTCGTCGTAGCGACGGGTGGGAACGCGCGCCAGACCAAGGGCATCTTCGACGAGGTCCACGGTCGCATGAAGAAGGAGCATGACCTGCTCCCGCGCGCCGTCGACGGGGTTGCCGAGGCGACCTGGATCATCGCGGACTACAACGACGTCGTGCTGCACGTCTTCACCCCCGAGGCGCGGGAGTACTACCGCCTCGAGGAGCTGTGGGACGACGTCCCGCACGAGACGGTCGAAGCAGTCACGGCCTAAACGGACCTGTCGCCAGGATGGGCAACAGTCCGTCCGGATGCGCGCGTAGAATGTTGTCCGTGCTGACGACGAATCAGAAAGGCGCCATCGCCGAAGCGGCGATCATGAAGGCTGGCCTCGAGATGCAGTACGACGTCTACCGGCCGGTGATCGAAGGGGGCAGCTACGACCTGATCTTTGATACCGGCGAGCGGCTGCTCCGAGTTCAGTGCAAGTGGGCGCCGCTGCACGGCGAGGTCGTGATCATCCGTTCGTACTCCAGCCGGCGAGCGCGAAGTGGACTTGTGCGACGGGCGTACGTTCACGGTGAGTTCGATGCTCTCGCGGCATTCTGTCCACAGCTTGAGCGCTGTTACCCCATCCCGTTCGAAGTGATCGACGGTGCGCTTCAGATTCATCTCCGCATCGCGCCGACGAAGAACAACCAGCACATCGGGGTGCGGCTGGCTAGTCATTACGAGTTCGGCGCTACAATCGCGCAGACGTCCCTGGGGCCCATAGCTCAGCTGGGAGAGCGCCGCCATGGCATGGCGGAGGTCGTCGGTTCGAGCCCGACTGGGTCCACCTGAGAAGCCCCCGCAAGGGGGCTTCGTTCGTTCAGCAGCCCCACTCAGCACGGCGCGCCGATGTCCACGGATCGGGCAGGGAGATGCAGGAGTCGAAGTCCGATTCCTCCCGGACGATGACCGCGATTGTTCACCGCAGGGGCCGGACGACCACCGTGACCGTCGATTGCGGCAGGTCGAGTGCGCTGGGGATGAGCGTCGACACGCTCGACGACGACCTCGTCCTGCGCAACAGCGCGACGTAGCTCTCGCACTTCGCGAGGGCGCGTTGTTTCTCTCATCCACGAGGATGACGCGCCCGTCGTCCGCGCGGCCGATTTCGCGATCTCAGATCAAGATGTCCCCCTTTTGGCATCAACTTCTTTCTGCTCGCGCCGTTTCACACGCCGACACCACTCGACAGGAGGGCGCCGCCTCTCAGGCATATGCCCTCCACTGAAAGGACAGGCGAATGCGGGCCAAGAAACTCGGAACCGCAGTCGTCGCGCTGCTTGCAACTCTTTGCATCGCGGGCGCGGCAACTGCCAGGGAGGTCAAGACCGGCGGAACGCTCAACGTCGATCTGGCCACGGACGTCGACTTCACCGATCCAGCGCTCAGCTACCTCTCGACGGGCTGGGAGCTGGAGTACGCGACGTGCCTGAAGCTCATGAACTACCCGGACGGCATGGGCCCGAAGACGAGCCAACTCATTCCTGAGGCGGCCGCCGGGTTCCCGAAGGTCTCCAACAGCGGCAAGACGTACGACTTCACGATCGCGACGGGCTTCACGAAGTTCTCCGACGGCAGCAAGGTGACCGCGGCATCGTTCAAAGCCGCGTTCGATCGAAACGCCGACCCGAAGATGCAGTCTCCGGCCACCGCGTTCATGTCGGACGTGGTCGGTGCCTCGACGAGCCCGGTCTCGGGCGTCAAGGTCAGCGGCAGCCACCTGCTGATCACGCTGACCAAGGCGTCGCCCGACTTCCTCGCGCGCACCGCTATGCCGTTCTTCTGCGCGATCCCGGCGAACACGCCGCGTGACCCGAACGGGGTCTTGACCTTGCCGGCAGCCGGGCCGTACTACATCGCTGATCGCGTGCCGAACAAGTCGATCCTGCTCAAGTCGAATCCCTACTACAAGGGCAAGCGGCCGCACAACGCGACGCAGATCAACTACACGATCGGTAACTCCCTCGACGCCACGTACCTCCGCGTCCAGCAGGGCACGACCGACTACGCGTCCAGTGGCATCCCGCCCGCTGCGTATGCGGAAGCGGCTCAGAAGTACGGCATCAACAAGGGCCAGTTCTGGGTGCAGCCGTTCCTATCGACGTCGTATCTCGCGTTCAACACGTCGCGCGGCATTTTCAAGAACAACGTCGCTCTGCGGAAGGCCGTCAACCAGGCGATCGACCGGCGTGCGTTGCTCTCGCAGAGCGGTTATCTTGCCGGCCGGCGGACCGACCAGATCCTGCCTCCGGGCATGGCCGGCTTCCGTGACGCCGATCTGTACCCGCTGATGCAGCCGAACCTCACGGCCGCGAAGAAGCTCGCGCAGGGTCACACCGGTGACGGCAACGTGGTCCTCTATGAGTCGAACCGCGGGGCGTCGCCGCTGCGGGCGCAGATCATCCAGTACAACCTTTCGCAAATCGGCTTGAAGGTCGACACGCACCTGTTCGCGCGTGCCGTCCAGCTCACCAAGGAAGGGACGCGCGGCGAGCCGTTCGACATCGCCGACGAGTCGTGGGGCGCGGACTACGCCGACCCCTACGACTTCATCAACGTCCTTTTGGACGGGCGCAACATCCAGGATCAGAACAACACCAACTTCTCGTACTTCAACGATCCGAAGTTCAACCAGGAGATGACGCAGGCGTCGCTGCTGTCGGGCCCCGCCCGCTACAAGGCGTACGGGAATCTCGACGTCGCGATCATGCAGCAGGGTGTGCCGTGGGCGCCGCGCTCGAACACGAACAACCGGATGCTCGTTTCGAAGCGCACCGGCTGCTTTTCGTACAGCGCGATCTACACGGTGGATCTCGCCGCGCTGTGCCTGAAGTAAGGCCGCGCCTCGAGTAGGAGCGCACAAGGGAGGTGGGGGCGTCGTGCCGCAGCGGCGCCCCCACCTGCTCCTAGCGAGAGTCTTAGTCGGCGGGAGGCCGGACGACGGCGCCGCCGTTCGCGCGCTGCACGACGAGCGGCAGCATGCGGTCCGAGAGGTACGCCTCGATCGCGTGGATCACGCCCGCGACCAGGCGCTCGTGCTCGTTGTCGGCCCAGGCGACGTGCAACTCGCACGCGTCGTCACCGTCGACGATCTCCGCGCGGAGGCCGTAGACCGCAAGTGCTTCGGTGAGGTCGCTGCCGATGCCCCGGCGCGGCACGGCGACCTTGATCATCTTCGGCATCGCGATCTTCCGTACCCGTGTTAAGCGCGGGTTACGCATCGGCTCGGTCGCAGCCGTCCGCTCGTGACTGTCGTCACACCCGTTGTGGCAGGCGAATGGTGGTCGGGGATCGAGCTTCGGCACCTCGTGGCGCTGGATGCTGTGGCGCGGGAGGGCTCGTTTCGCCGCGCAGCTACGCACCTCGGCTACGTCCAGTCGGCGATCAGTCACCAGATCGCCGCGCTCGAGAACCTCACCGGCAAGCGCTTGATCGAGCGCTCGCGCGGGACGCGTCCGCTTGCGCTCACCGAGGCAGGCACGATCCTGCTCAGCCACGCCGATGCCGTGATCGCGCGCGTGCGCGCCGCGCAGGCCGACCTCGCAGCGCTCGACGGCAACGGTGCCGCGGCTTTGCGCGTCGGTGCGACTCCCGATCTTCTTGCGCGTCTTGTGCCATCGTTCCTGCGCCTGTACGGCTCGCCAGTCTCGCTCCACGAGACGGCGGACACGCGGACACTGCTCGCCGCTCTCGTTCGCGGTGAGCTCGACCTGGCGCTTTCCGAGACACCGCTGCCGAAGGGGCCGCTCGACGCGGCGCCGCTTTGCCCCGATCCGTTCGTCGTCTTGCTACAGGCGGGTGCGCCGCTCGCGCTCCGGGGCAAGCCGGTCGCGTGCACGGAGCTCGCACGGCTGCCATTGATCGCCCACGCGCCGTCGCGTGCGCACGTCGAGGAACAGCTCCGTACGCATGGGGTGGAGCCGCGGTTCGTCTTGCAGGCCGAGACGGGATCCGGCGTTCAGGGTCTCGTCGCCGCAGGGCTCGGCGCGGCGATCGTGCCGCGCGTCGCCGCTGACGACCGACGGGCGGAGACCGAGGTCGTCGACCTCGACGACGGTGTGATCGCCCCGCGCAGCATCGCCGCCGTGTGGAGTCGCATCCAGCCGCTCAGCCGCGATGCTGCAGCGTTCGTCGAAGCGGCGCGGACGGCGTGCGCCGAAGAGCGGCCGCGCGAACCATCGATCGCATAGTTCTCTGCGAGCACGGTTCTCTGCGAGCACGGTTCTCTGCGAGCCCAGTGCTATGCGTGCATCGACCCGCGCATTAGGCTCACGTAGCGCGGGAGGAACCACGGCCGCGGCGCCGAGTCCCGGAGCTGTGCTGCGCGCAGCTCGAGGAGCGGCATTAGGTGCGCCGTGCGAGTGAACGGATCACGCAACGCCGGTCCGCCGGTGACCGGCAGGGCGGCGACGATCTGACCTCGCGTGACCGCGAGCACGAGGCGCCCGTGCGGCAGCGGGCGCTCGGCCAGCGCGGCGAGGCGGTCGAGCTGCGGGTCGTCGGCAACGCGGCACAGCCGGAGCTCCACGTCCTGCGTATCCACGACCGGGCGCGGCGCGGCGCGCACGACGCGGGCGTCCCTGCGCAGCTGGTTGACGTGCTCTGCGGCCAGGATCTTCATGAACTCGGGGTGCATCATCTCGCTCCTCCTCGCGCTCAGTAACCAGTGATACGATGATAGCAGTTACGTAACCCCCTAAGCAAGGTGAATGGTGAATAGCGATCTCGTTATCGATTTCGTCAACACAGCGGAACTCGACCCGGTGCACGAGGATCTGCCGACCCCGGGCGCGCTTGGCAACTGGCTCGCGGGCCGCGGCCTCGATCCGGGCGCACGCGTGACCACCGCTGAGTTGGAGGAGGCGCTCGCCCTGCGTGAGGCCCTCCGTGACCTGCTCTCGGCCCACAACGAGGTGGCAATCGACGTTCGGCGAGCGACCGCCGTGCTCGACACCGCGGCGCAGCGCGCCGGGCTCGCGATTCGCTTCTCGGACGGCGTCGCGCATGCCGAGCCGTCCATCCCGGGCGTGCGCGGCGCGCTCGGCCACATCCTCGCCGAGGTCTCCGCCGGCATGGCCGACGGCACGTGGGAGCGGCTGAAGGCCTGCCGTGCGGACGGCTGCCGCTGGGCGTTCCTCGACACGGCGAAGAACCGCTCGCGCGCGTGGTGCTCGATGCAGTCGTGCGGCAACCGTGCAAAGGTTGCGGCGTACCGTGAGCGACACACCACGTAAGTCGACGTTCTCCATCGTGGCCGCGGATCTCGAGGCCGGCGAGGTCGGATGCGCCGTGCAGTCGAAGTACTTCTCCGTCGGCTCGGTGGTCCCATGGGCGTGGGCGGGCATCGGCGCGGTCGCGACGCAGGCGGCGGGCGTCGCCGTCTACGGGCGGCTGGCGCTCGAAGAGCTGCAGCGGGGCGCGACGCCCGAAGCCGCGCTGGAGGCCGTGCTCGCGGACGACCCGGGCCGCGAGACGCGCCAGCTTGGGATCGTCACCGCCGGCGGGCGCGCCGCGGCGTTCACCGGCCGGGAGTGCCTGAACTGGGCCGGGCATCGGGTCGGGCCCGGCTTCGCGGTTCAAGGCAACATCCTGGTGGGCGAGGCTGTCGTCGACGAGATGGCGCGTGCGTTCACGGAGACGGTCGGCTCGCTCGTCGAGCGGCTCGTCGCAGCGCTCGAAGCAGGCCAGGCCGCGGGCGGTGACAAGCGCGGCCAGCAGTCGGCGGCCGTCGTCGTCGAGCGCGCGGGCGCACGCGCTGATTCACGCGAGGGCATCGACCGGATCTGCGATCTCCGCGTCGAGGATCACCCGGAGCCGATCGTCGAGCTGCGTCGCCTCGCCGGGATCTGGGCCGACTGGGACGCACTGCGACGCGCGAACGCGCACTACGAGCGCGGCGAGCACGCTGCGGGTGCTGACCTGCTCGCGGCGGCCGCTGCCCGCAAGGAGGAGCCGATGCTGCTCTACAACCTCGCCTGCTACGAGTCGCTCGCCGGCCGCACCGCTGACGCGGTGGTGCACCTTGTTCGTTCGATCGAGCTCGACGGCTCGTATCGTGCGCTCGCTGCCGAGGACGCGGACTTCGATCCGATTCGCGGCGAGCTCTCAGAGCTCTAGCTCGAGGAAGCGCGCACCCGGCACCGGGTTCGGGCGGTACGGCGGGATCTCGCGGAAGCCCAGTCGCGCATAGAGGGACTGCGCCGCGTCCATTTCGGGAACCGTGTCGAGTCGCATGTGGCTGTAGCCGAGCGTGCGGGCTTCCGCGACGATCGCCTCGGCGAGGCAGCGACCGAGGCCGGTGCCCCGCACCGACGGTCTCACGTAGAGCCGTTTCATCTCGCAGGTTGTCTCGTCGATCGGCCGCAGGGCGACACAACCTTCGCCGCGTGCGAGCAGCAGCGCCCCGCGCGGTGGGGCGTAGGCGCCGGGCAGCTCGTCGAGCTCGCGGTCGAAGTCCTGGAAGTCGAGTGCGAACGAGAGCGATGCCGCGTATTCGTGGAAGAGCTCGCGCACCTCGTCTACGTGGGACATGTCCGTTGCGGCTACTAGCGCGGGCGGGTGCACACCGTCACGCTATCGGCACGAAGGCGGCACAGACACGCGCGTACTTGCTCTCTACCGTTGTCGACAAAGACAACGAAAGGAGACATCCGTGCGCAAGGCACTTCTCATTCTGGTCGCGCTTGCGGCGCTCGCCATTCCCGCAGCCGCGGTGGCGAAGGCGCCGCCCACCGTTGCTATTTGCGGTGGCGCGTGTGACGGGGGAGGCGGCGGCTGGACCGGCTGTACCTCACAGACGGCAGCTGACTCCCTGGGCATCCGGTACATCTCGTACTACCGCCACTACCTGGTCGTCAGCTACTGCAAGAGCAACGGCATCATCACGAGCCTCGGCATCGCCGCTCACGGTTGCGACTTCGAGGGCGTCGCGGTTTGCTCGGCCGGCCCCGCCTGGCAAACGGGAGGTGGCGTCGGCTCGGGGTATGCCACCTTCACGGCGCACGCAACGTACATCGGCGGCATCGGGGGCGTCCCGTTCGCAGGGTCGAGCGTCGTCAACCTCACGATCGCACCGGGCTAGATGCCGCGCTGGCTGAAGGTCGTGTTGATCGCGCTCGGCGCCCTTTGGCTCTTCATCGCGGGGTTCAGCTTCCTGATCCTCAAGCTGTTTTGACCTATCGTCACGGTCGTGGAGCTTCGCCCCACGACCCTCGACGATCTGCCGGCGCTCCACGTGCTGTTCGCCGACGCGATCAGGGGCGTCTTCGAGCCGCACGCATTTCCGCCGCCAGGGCCTCGGCTCGAGGTGTTCGCCAACCAGCAGCGTCACGTCCTCGAGACAGGCACCTCGGTCGTCGCCGAAGACGAAGGGCGGCTGCTGGGGTTCGGGGCGTCGTGGCAGCGCGACGAGCATTGGTTCCTGGCCTCCCTCTTCGTCGACGAAGCCGCACAGGGTGGCGGTGTGGGAGCGGCGCTGCTCGACGCGGTCTGGGGCGCCGCTCCCCGGCGTCGCACGATCACCGACGCGATCCAGCCGGTCTCGAACGCGCTCTACGGCCGGCACGGGCTGATCCCCGCGACGCCGATCCTCGGCTTTGCGGGGCGGCCGCAGAGCGACGGTCGGGATCTGCGCCCCGAGGAGGCCGACCTGGCGGCGATCGACGTTGCCGCATACGGATTCGACCGGGCGATCGACCACGCCTACTGGGAGCAATACGGAGTGCGCACGACCTGGCCGGGCGCCTACACCTACGTGTTTCCCGGCGGTCAGATTGGCCCGGTCGCGGGGCTCGACGCCGCGGCCGCCGCTCGCGCGCTCGCCGCCGAGCTCGCGCGCGCCGACGGAGAGGTTCGCGTGCGGATCCCCGGTACGTCACGCGCGCTCGTCGAGGTGGCGCTCGCAGCAGGCCTGAGACTTGATCCCGTCCCAGGCCTGCTGCTCCTCTCGGAAACCGTCACGCCGCCGACCGCAGTCGCGATCGCCGGCTACATGCTCTTCTAGAGCATCGCCTATGCGCGCAAGAGGCGCGCCGCCCACGGCGGGAAGTACCAGTTCCACTTCCCGAGCAGCGACATCAGCGACGGTACGAGCAAGGCGCGGATCACCGTTGCGTCGAAGATCACGCCCGCGGAGAGGCCGATGCCGAACTGCTTGATGTCCGTCCCGGGGCCCGTCGAGAGCACGAAGAACGCGAGGCAGAGCACGAGCGCCGCACTCGTCACGAGCTTGCCCGTGCGCGAGAGGCCGAGCGCGATCGCCTGTCTTGTGTCCCCCGTCGCGTCGTACTCCTCGCGGATGCGTGTGAGCATGAAGACCTCGTAGTCCATCGAGAGGCCGTACAGGAACGCGAAGATCATCAGTGGGATCCACGGGATGATCGAGTTCGTCGAGGGCACGTTCCAGATCGCCTGGGCGCCGTGACCCCACTGGAAGATGAAGACGATGATCCCGTAGGCGGCCCCGAGCGAGATGAGGTTCAGGATCACCGCCTTCAGCGGCAGGACCAACGAACGGAACGCGCGCGCGAGCAGGATGTAGGTCAGCAGCACGACGAACAGCAAGACGTACGGGAAGTTGCCGTAGACCGCGTGCACAAAGTCCTGATCGGCTGCCGCACCTCCGCCCAGCGTCACCTTGAGGTTCGTCTCCTGCGCCAGCTTCGGGAGCACGTCGTGCTGGAGACGGGAGATCGTGTCCTTCGTCTCCGGAGACGCGCCGTCGTTGGCCGGAATCGCCTCGACGACTGCAGCGTTGGCCTTCTGCCAGGCGGCCGGCGCGACCGCGCCCGACACGCCCGGGTCGCGCGCGACACCTGACGCGATCTTGTCGAGCATCGGCTTCGACACGGCGCCCTCGACGAGGATGTCGAACGGCTTGTAGGCGCCTGCCGACACGCCGGCGCTCGCGAGCGCAGCGCGGCCGGCAATCGCGTCGCCGCCGCCCGGCCGGTCCTTGGCCTGCGACTCGCTCGGGTTCAGTTGCACACCGGGGAGCAGCAGGGCCGCGACGATCACGACGCCGATCACGCCGGTCAGGGCTGCACGGTTCGTCACGAGGCGCGACCACCAGGCCCAGAAGCCGCTCGCCTGGTCGCTGCCCTCGACGATGCGCTTCGGCATCACGCGACCGCGGTTGATGCGCGGACCGAGCATGGCGAGCATCGCCGGGAGCAGGGTGATCGAAGCGAGCACCGAGACGGCCGGGATCAGCATGCCGCCGATGCCGATCGAGCGGATGAACGGGAGTGGGAGGAGCACCATGCTCAGCAGGCCGACCGCAACCGTCGAGCCGGAGACGATCACCGAGCGGCCCGCGTGCTGCATCGTCTCGAGGATCGCGTCGTCGGTCGACTTGCCATGCCGCAATTCCTCCCGGAACCGGAAGATCATCAAGAGCGCGTAGTCGATCGACACGCCGAGGCCGACCAGCGCGATCAGGAACTGCACGATGATCGACACGTCCGTGATCTGGGTCAGCAGGTAGATGAGCGTGAAGGTGTTCAGGATCGAGGCGATCGCACACAACAGCGGCATCGCGATCGCAGGCAGCGTCCCGAACACGAAGAGCAGGATGATCAGTGCGCCCAAGCCGCCGATCAACGTCTCGCCGAGGATGGACGGCCCGCTGTTGCTGCCCTTGGACGCGGCGCTGAGGATCGCCTCGTCGCCCGTGACGTGCACGGTCGCTCCGGATGGCGCGGCCTTGGTCAGCGCCGCGCGGGTCTCTTTCTCACCGGTGACGGTGCCGAACCCGGGTGTGCCGGGCCGGTAGATCTCCGCGAACGTCGTGTGCTTGTCCTTCGACACGTACGCGCTGCTGCCGGTGGAGAAGTAGGAGCTCGAGCGCGCACCCGGGTTCGCTGCGATTGCCGCTTCGAGTGCCTGCTTGACGCCCGGCGTCGTCGTCACGTCGCCCGTCGTCGTCACGACGGCGACGAGCGGCGTATTGAGGCCGCTGCCGAACTCCGTCAACGTGCGCTGGTTCGCCTCGTAGGCGGAGTACCCGGGGATCGAGAAGGACTCGAACCACTTGATCTGGCCGGCCGAGGCCGCGCCGATAACGGTCAGGACGAACCAGACGGCGACAACGGCCTTCCGGCGACGAAGAATCAAGCCTGCAAGCGCGGTCATACGTTCCTCTCAGGTTGCTCTCTAGGAGTACGACCGCCAGCCCCTCAACCGGTCATGCGGGCGACTTTACCGACGGTATCGGCGATGTCTTCTCGAAACCTGCTGTCTTTTTCTGACCTTTTTGTGGCGACCTGTCGTACAATCGACGCATGTCGAGGGGAGCCTGGGAGCTCGTCTTCATGATGGTGATCCTGAAGATCCCGATCGTGTACCTGGGGGTGGTCGTCTGGTACGCGATTCGCGCCGAGCCGGAGCCCGGCGTCGATCCGAACGACTACTCCGTCTGGCGTCCGTGGCACAAGCCGACCGGACCGCGCCCGCGCCGTGGCAGCCCGCACGGCACGCGCGATACCGCCCGCGCCGATCGTGCGCGTCGCGGTAGAGTCGCGTCGTGACGTCGTCCTATCGTGATCGCAGACCGCCCGCGGAGGCGGTGGCCGGCCTGCTCGCGTCGATTGCAATCTTCGTGGGCGCCCTCGAGCTCGTCTACCGGCCGTTCCGGCTCGCGCCGGCGGCGCTCATCCTCGCGCTGATCGCGACCGTGATGAGCCGCGAGCAGCCCAAGGTCATCCCGCTCGCGTACGCGATGATCGGCGTCTGCTTCATCGTCGGTGCGTCGCTGCAGATCCTCACGCACCACCCCCTCTACTAGGGGAGAGGCTTGATATGGAACTGGGTGCTTGCGGGGATGGCTCAGACCAAGCAGGTCGTTCGGGTCGGGCGCAGTGCATAGCGGTGCCTACGTTCAAGCCCGACCCGGGCGAGATGCGCCGCGTCTGAGCCACCATCCGCGAGTGCGCGTGCGTTCCATATCAAGCCTCTGGGAGACAAGGACAACCACCGCTCCCCTGGTACAACACAGGGATGAGCACGCACGACGTCGACGGGCTGAACTCCGGCTACGCGCGCGCCCTGCTCGACGAGTACCTCGAGAACCCTGAAGCGGTGCCGTCGGAGTGGCGCGCGCTCTTCGAGAGCGGAGATTCCGAGCTCGTCGCGACCCATCCTGGGATCGCCCGGCTGCTCGAGCAGCTGCCTCGGGCCGGCAACGGCGCGCACGGCCAGACAGCGCCGGCGACCGAACCCGCGCCAACGGACTCGGTGCAGGCTGCGGACGCGCAGCTCCTCGGCGGCGTCGCGGCGGCGATGGCCCTCGTCAAGGCCCACCGCACGCACGGACATCTGGCGGCCCGGCTCGATCCGCTCGGCTCGGAGCCGGTCGGGGATCCGTCACTCGAACCGCTGCGCCTCGAACCGAAGCTGACGCCCGAGCTGCAGGCGCGCATCCCGGCCTCGTACCTGCGGGTGCATGTGCCGGGCGAGACGCTGCTGGAGGTCCTGCCGAGGCTCGGCGAGACCTACTCCGGCACGATCGCCTACGAGCTCGAGCACCTCTCCGACCACCAGCAGCGTGTGTGGCTGCGGCAGGCGATCGAATCCGGCCGCTACCGGCAGCCGCTGAGCGCCGATGAGAAGAAGCTGCTCTTCCGCCGCCTCTGCGAGGTGGAGGGGATGGAGCGCTTCCTGCGCAAGCGGTTCCTCGGCCAGAAGCAGTTCTCGCTCGAAGGGCTTGACGTGATGATCCCGATGCTCGACGAGACGATCGAGCTCGCATCCGAGGCCGGCGCGCACGAGGTCGTGATGGGCATGGCGCACCGCGGCCGTCTCAACGTCCTCGCGCATACGATCGGGATGCCCTACGAGTACATCCTCCGCGAGTTCGAAGGCGAGCGGACGATCGAAGCCGTCGCCGCCGACCCGGAGGGGGGCACCGGCGACGTCAAGTACCACCTCGCCGCGCACGGCACGCGCACGACCACGAATGGCAAGGTCGGTGTGCGCCTCGTCGCGAACCCGAGTCACCTCGAAGCGGTCGACCCCGTCGTCGAGGGACGCACGCGCGCGGAACAGACCGACCGCTCGACCAGCAACGGCGCGCACGATCCGTCGGTCGCCCTTGCAGTGCTGCTGCACGGCGACGCGGCGTTCGCGGGGCAGGGCATCGTCGCCGAGACGTTCAACCTGCACGACCTCGAGGGCTACTCGACCGGCGGCACGCTGCACCTGATCACGAACAACCAGATCGGGTTCACGACCGATCCGAACGAAGGGCGCTCGACGCGCTACTCGTCCGACCTCGCGAAAGGCTTCGACGTCCCGATCATCCACGTCAACGCCGACGATCCCGAGGCGTCGATCGCCGCCACGCGACTTTCGATGGCCTACCGGCGCCGCTTCGGCCAGGACGTCGTCATCGATCTCGTCGGCTACCGCCGCTTTGGCCACAACGAGCAGGACGAGGCCGCGTACACACAGCCGTTGATGGTCGAGCAGATCAATGCGCACCCGAGTGTGCGCGAGCTCTACGAAGAGCAGTTGATCGAGGAAGGCGTTCTGACGCGGGAGGAGGCCGAGGGGTTCGTCTCCGAGGTCGAGGCGATGCTGCGCGCCGCGCACGACCGGCTGAAAGCCTCCTTCGGCGACGGGAAGGTCGAGCACGACGGAGCGATCCCGCGCTCGACCACCGCAGACCCCGTCACGGCGGTCGCGGCGGACACGCTCGAGCAGTTGACGGACGAGCTCCTACGAACGCCCGATGACTTCACCGTGCACCTGAAGCTCGCGAAGCAACTCGAGCGTAGGCGCACCGCAATCGAGCAGGGCGGCATCGACTGGGGGCAGGCCGAGTCGCTTGCCTTTGCATCGCTCCTCGTCGATGGGATCCCGATCCGCCTCACCGGCCAGGACTCGCAGCGCGGCACGTTCTCGCAGCGGCACCTCGTGCTGCATGACGTGCAGACCGGCGAGACCTACACCCCGATGCAGCATCTGGAGGACGCAACCGCGTCGTTCGAGGTCTACAACTCACCGCTCTCCGAGTACGCCTGTGTCGGCTTCGAGTACGGCTACTCGGCCGCGGCGCCGGAGGCGCTCGTCCTCTGGGAGGCCCAGTACGGCGACTTCGCAAACGGCGCGCAGATCGTGATCGACCAGTTCATCTCGTCGGCGCTCTCGAAGTGGCGTGAGACATCACGGCTGACGCTGCTACTCCCGCACGGGTACGAGGGCAACGGCCCCGAGCACTCGAGCGCGCGCCTCGAGCGCTTCCTGCAGCTCGCAGCGCAGGAGAACCTCCGCATCGTGAACTGCACCACCGCCGCGCAGTACTTCCACTTGCTCCGCCGACAGGCGCTCGACGCGACCGCTCGCCCGCTCGTCGTGGTGACGCCGAAAGGTCTGCTGCGGCTCAAGGACGCGACCTCGACGCTCGAGGATCTCGCTGCCGGAGGCTTCCGCCGGGTGCTCGACGACCCGCGCGCGGACAAGGCCGCCGTGCGGCGCCTCGTCCTGTGCAGCGGAAAGATCTACTACGACGTCGTCGGCCACGAGACCCGCGAGCAGGCCGGGTCGGTCGCCGTCGCACGCATCGAGCAGCTGTATCCGTTCCCGACGGAGCAGGCGCGCGAGCTCGTCGCGTCCTACCCGTCGCTGGACGAGGTCGTGTGGGTGCAGGAAGAGCCGCAGAACATGGGGCCCTGGCGGTCGATCCGCCATCGGCTCGAAGAGGCGACGGGCGACCTGCCGGTGCGGTTCGTCGGCCGCCCGTGGCGCGCGAGCCCATCGGAGGGCTATCCGACGGCGCACCTGATCGAGCAGGACCGCATCGTGCGCGAAGCGCTAAGCGTCTAACGCTTCTTGCGCTTGTTCTTCTGAGCGTCCATCGCCTGCTGGGCGAGGCGAGGCCCGTGCGTGCGTGCCTGCGCGAGGAGCCACTTGCGCTGCTGCGGCGTCAGGCGGCGCCAGACGTCCCACAGGGCGAATGCGGTCCCAACAGGACCGAGGCGAGGGACGCGCGGCATGCGCCCATACTGCCCGGTCTCGTTACTTCTTGCTGAGGCTGGCCGCGAGAGCGGCGATCGTCTTCGCGGTCGAGGACGCCGGCTTCGCGACGTGACGCGGGGCGGAGATGGCGGCAAGCACCCGGGCCCGGACGAGCGGGGCGGTGGGAGCGAGCTTCTGGATCACGGCCGAGCGGTGCGCCTTGAGCAGCTTGCGCGCTGGGCTGACATGCACGACCGTCCGCGGCTGGGCGGCGACATAGGTGAAGCGCCGCGGTGTGGACTGGACGGGAGACTTCTTCTGCGTGGGGCGGTGCGGATGCCGGACTGCAAGTGGAGGCGCAGCCTGGACGGAACGGGCTGTCTGAGGCAGCGGAACGGCCACGCGGATCGGCTGGTCCGGCCCGAGCAGGCGGCCTGGAAGCAGGAGAAGTCCTGCCACTACAGCACATGTCAGTACGCCCGCCACGCCTTGCGCCCATGAAAGCCTCATGGTTTCCCCCGATTTGGCCGACAACAACTGCACAAGGCCTATCGGCACAATCCACCCGGGCCTTTAGCCGCAAATGGGAAGCTTCAAGTTCAAGCTGGTTGTCTGGTTTGCGCTCCTTGCGCTGCTCCCGCTTGCGATCGCGTTCTACGGCTACGACTCGCTCGCCAAGCGGAGTGAGACGCGCCGCGCCGATGCCGCCCTCCAGGCTGGCCTGCGAGGCGCCGTCTCCGGCTACGCGGCGCGCCTCGACGCCGCGGGTGAGGCCGCCCAGCGGCTCGCGGCCGACCCGACGCTCCAGCGCGCGCTCCGCGGGCACGACGGCCGCACGCTCAAGAAGATCCTCTCCCGTGTCCCCGGAGCCCATCTCGGCAACGGCTCACGCTCCGTATCGGTGCTCTATCGCGGCCGCCTGCTGGGCCGTGTCTCCGTCTCCGTCCCGCTGAACGACCGAACGCTTCGCTCTCTCGCCGGCGCGCTCGAGAGTGGCGACCGGCTCGTTGCCGTGCGCGGCGCCCGCGTCGTCGCCGGCGGGACCGGCTCGCTCAGCCTCGCCCCGGGCCAAGCCGCGCGCGTCCGGTTCGGGAACACCGACTACCGCGGTCTCGAGACCGCCAAGCTGCCCGATGGTGTCGCGCTCGCAGCACTGACCCCGCAGCACCGCATCGACGCGGCGGCGCGTTCGTCCGAGCGCACGATCATCGTCGCGCTGCTCGCGTCGCTCCTCCTGTTCGGCATCGCGACCTATTTGCTCGGCCGATCGATCGTCCGCACGCTGGGACGTCTCGTCGACGCCGCCAACGCGATCGCGCACGGACGGCTGGGTGGGCGTGTCGACGTTCGCGGCCGCGACGAGTTCGCGCAGCTCGGCACTGCGTTCAACCGGATGGCCGGGACGCTCGAGCTCCGCCTCGCGGAGCTGGAGACCGAACGCAGCCGCGTCCGCGATGCGACCGCGCGGTTTGGTGAGGCGCTCGTCGCGACACACGATCCCGGCCAGCTCGTCCAGGTCGTCGTGGAGTCTGCGGTCGAAGCCACCGGCGCCGCTGGTGGTGTCGTTCTCGGCCCGAACGGCGAGCTGGCGCGTGCAGGCGATCCCGATGCGGGCTCGGAGCGTCTCGCGTTCCCGCTCCGCGTCGGCTCCTCTGACTTCGGCTCGCTCGTGCTCACCTCGGACACCTTCGAGGCCGACCATGTCGAGACCGCGGCCTCCCTCGCCGCGCAGGTCGTCGTTGCGCTGGAGAACGCGCGCCTGCACCGCATGGTCGAGCGGCAGGCAATGGTCGACAGCCTCACCGGCCTCGCAAACCGGCGCAGCCTCGAAGAGTCGCTGCGCTCCGAGCTCGCGCGTGCCGCGCGCTTTGGCGACTCGGTCTGTGTGGTGCTCGCCGACCTCGACGACTTCAAGCAGGTGAACGACCAGTACGGGCATGCGGCCGGTGACGAGGTGCTCAAGGCGTTCGCCGGCGCGCTGCGAAAGACGGTGCGTGAGAGCGACGTGGCCGGCCGCTGGGGCGGGGAGGAGTTCGCACTTGTGCTTCCCGGCACAGATGCTGTCGGCGGCGCCCGGCTCGCCGAGCGCGCCCGGGTCGCGATCGAAGGCCGGCGGGTGAAGATGCCGAACGGGGATCAGTGCTCGGTCACGGCCAGTTTCGGCGTGGCCTCGTTCCCTGAGAGCCACGAGCTCGGGGAAATCCTTGCGGCCGCGGATTCAGCGCTCTATGCGGCAAAAGGCGAGGGAAAGAACCGTGTCGTCGTGTCGGCCGAGTCGATTAGAACTTAGGGTCGTCTACACTTCCCCGCCGGAGAGTTATGGCCTCAGAGCAGGAGGATTTCATGGCGGTCGACACGTCGTCGATGTTTTCGCAGGTGATCCAGGACCACCTTGAGTTGAAGCGGCGCAATGCGGCGCTCGAGCACGAAATGCCCCTCGGGAAGTACATGCACGACGATCCGTTTGAGAACCACCCGTTGTTCAAGACGGAAGAGCAGGCGCGATTCGAGGACACGATGGACGGCGTCCAGGGCATCGAGGCCGAGGAGACCTCCCTCGACTGGCCCACGACGGAAGACACCTTCATCGACCCACCCGCTGCCGCTCCGTCCGTCCTCGAGGAGACGCAAGAGGCTGCCGCGACCGTGTCCGACGCGGATCAGGCGTCCGACGAGAATCTTTGGTCGCGGTCCCGCGACTTCGACTGGGGCGACTAGCGCATTAGGGTTGGCTGAGCCGGGCCCAGAGGTTGTCGAGCATCCGCTTCATGGGCCAGTACGTCGCCGAGCCGCCAAAATCGAGCACGCCGGCCGCGAAGACCTTCGCGCCGGTCGGCGTCTCGTAATAGGTCATCTGCGGGCCGATGCCCGGCCCGAACAAATCCGGGATCTGCGCGAGGATCAGCGTGCCCGGCGGTGACTCCGGCGTCGTCGCGTCGATCTCGATCCCGTAGCCGCCGACGAACTGCCCGAACGTCGAGCCGTCGATCAGGCCGGTGTTCTCCCACAGCCACGGTGCGGAGGCGGACGCCTGGACGCTGTACAGCCCCTGCTTCTGGCCGTCGTCGTTGGCGCGGTACTGCACCCCGATCAGCGACGCCTCCGGCCGGCCGGCGTCACGCCACTTCGCGATCTTCTGCAGCGACTGGCCCGTCTTGTCGACCTTCCAGAAGAAGTTGTTCGCCGAGAGGAACATGAGGTTGCCGCCGAGATCGCGATAGCGCTGGACGACGTCGTACTCGTGAGACATCACGTATTCCTCGTGCCCTTCGAACACCACGAGGTCGTATGCGCGCTGGAGGTCGTCGCCGTTCGCGATCTGGTCGAAGTCCGAGTCGGAGATGAACTCCGCGCTCTTTCCGGACCAGTACAGCCAGTGGAGGAACGGAAGGTCGTAGCGATAGAAGCGGGGTGGCACGCCGCGTGCGATGTAGCCGCGCGACAGGTCGACCGTTCGGTTCGGCGGGCCTGCATACCAGGTGTCGCCGTAGCCGTCGCCGTTCACGTCCTGGAAGTTGTAGGCCTGCCACGTGTTGGTCGGAAGCACGACGAGCACGCGACTGCTCAGCCCGAGCGACGTCGGACGCACCACGAAGGGTGCATAGCCGACGCGCCCATCGGGCCCGCTGAACTCGACGTAGTACAGGCCGCTCACCACGCTTGGGACGCGGAACGCGATCGTGTGCGTCCGGCTGCGCCAGCGCGACCAGTCCAGCGACACGGGCTCGACGCCGATGTCGACGCCCGCGAATTGGTTGTCCGCGTACGTGACCACCTTCTCCGGGCCGGATTGGAACACGCGGTAGCTCAGCGACGGCTCGTCGGTCGCAACGCGAATCTGCGCGGCCTCGCCGGGGAGGTAGCTCGGCTTGTTGAACGCCGCGTCGATCCCCTGCAGGCGCACGACGACGCCGCGCGCGTGTCGACCCGTGAAGGCATTCGGTGCCCCATACGTGCTGCGGTTCCCCGATTGGTCGACCGCGCTGAGGCGGATCAGGTAGGTGCGTGGATTGATGCTCGACGCCGGCAGCCACGTCATCGTGTGCGGCCCGCGCCCGAACTTCGCCGTGAGCGTGTAGATGACCTTCGGCACCTTCACCGTGCGCGTGACGTCCATCGTCACGGTCGCCGGCTCGCGCAGCGTGAAATTGACGTCGGCCTTGTCGCGGAACCCGTCGCCGTTCGGTGAGATCGTCGTGAGCAGCGGCCCGTCGCCGCCGAAGCGCGTCGAGCCGTTGTCGGCACGCAGGGCAAGGAGTTGCGGCGCGTGCCCGTCCACCCGCAACGGTGCCGTGGCAAGGACGGCCGAGCGGTAGACGAGGCGGACGACGTAGTTGCCGTCAGGCACCCGCTTGCCTCGGATGCGCCCGTCCCAGCCGACGGCCAGGATGCGCCGGCGTGAGGGCGGGACGATCCAGCCGACCGCCCGTCCGTTCGGCATCGACAAGCGAACCCCGACCTGGCGTGTCACGGAGAGCTGCGCGGAGACGTGCAGCACGGCCCGGTGGGGCGAGAAATTCCGCGGCGTGACCGTCAGCGTCGCGGCTTGTGCTTGAGCGGTGACCGTGAGGGCGGCCACGGCGACAAGGAGTCCCAGCCGGCGCACGCCGGCAGGTTATCGGCGGTGCAGGATTACTCCGCGCGCCGTTCGCGTTCGTTTGCCTTCCCGGTGAGCGCCGCGAAGCCGGCCTGCAGCCAGTCGTTCAGGCCCGCGGCGGCCAGCGTCCAGGTGAGGACGCGGCCGAACCGGGGCGCGAGGATCTCGGTCGTCGCCAGGCCCCCTGCCACCCAGGTGCCGATGCAGCGGGAGCACGTGACGAGCTCGCCGAGCGCCTGCCGGAGATCGCCGGTCTCGACCGCACGCTCGTCTCCGTGGCCTGCTTCGCCTTCGACGAAGGGCTCGCGGATGAAGCTCGTCACGTCGTCGCGGGTGAGCGTCCGGGCCGCTTTGAAGGTCGCCGCCCCGAGCACGATGAGGTCGAGCGCGTCGTGCTCGCGCGGGTCGCGATCGAGCAGGTGCGCGAGCGCCCCGGCGATCGCCAGGCCGCCCACGAAGGTGCCCGTGATCCCGGCGTAGGCGCCGTAGGGGCGGCGTGGTGTCAGAACGGTCATGCGGGATACCCTGTCCCCTGTCGTGCAGCCGCTCAAAACATCGACCTCGTATGTCCCGACCGGCGACCAGCCAGGCGCGATCGAAACGCTCTCGGATGGAGTCCGCGCCGGCGAGCGCTATCAGACGCTGCTCGGCGCCACCGGCACGGGCAAAACGGCCACGATGGCGTGGATCATCGAGCAGGTCCAGAAGCCTGCGCTCGTGATCGCGCACAACAAGACACTTGCGGCGCAGCTCTGCAACGAGTTCCGTGAGTTCTTCCCGGACAACGCGGTCGAGTACTTCGTCTCGTACTACGACTACTACCAGCCCGAGGCGTACGTCCCTCAGGCAGATCTCTACATCGAGAAGGACTCGTCGCGCAACGACGACATCGACCGGTTGCGTCATGCCGCCACGGCGAACCTGCTGTCGAGGCGCGACACGATCGTGGTCGCGTCGGTCTCGTGCATTTACGGCCTCGGCTCGCCCGACGAGTACGAGTCGCGTCTCGTCTCACTCGCCGTCGACGAGGAGACCGATCGTGACCTTGTGCTGCGCAAGTTGATCGACATCCAGTACTCGCGCAACGACACCCTGCTCGGACGCGGCCGCTTTCGCGTCAAGGGCGACGTCATCGAGATCCAGCCGGCGCACTCGGAGACGGCATATCGCGTGTCGTTCTTTGGCGATCTGGTCGAGCAGATCTCGCATTTCGATCCGCTGACCGGAGAGGTGCTGTCGAAGCTCGACCACATCACCGTCTTCCCGGCGACGCAGTACGTCACGTCGCGGCCGACGATCGAGCGCGCCGTCGTCGAGATCCGGCACGAGATGGACGAGCAGGTGAAGCTCTTCGAGTCGAAGGGGATGATGCTCGAGGCCCACCGGATCAAGCAGCGCACCGAGTACGACCTGGAGATGATGCAGGAGCTCGGCTTCTGCAACGGGATCGAGAACTACTCGCGCATCCTCGAGGGCCGCCCGCCGGGCTCGGCGCCGCACACGCTGCTCGACTACTTCCCATCCGACTACGTCGTGTTCATCGACGAGTCGCATCAGACGATCCCGCAGATCGGCGGCATGTACGAAGGCGACCGCTCGCGCAAGCAGACGCTGGTCGATTACGGCTTCCGCCTCCCGAGCGCGATCGACAACCGTCCGCTGCGCTTCGACGAGTTCCTCGAGAAGGTGCCGCAGCTGGTGATGGTCTCGGCGACGCCGGGCGCGTGGGAGCTCAAGCAGTCGACGCGCGTTGCCGAGCAGCTGATCCGCCCGACGTACCTGATCGATCCCGAGGTCGAGCTGCGTCCGACGAAGAACCAGATCGACGACCTGCTCAACGAGATCCGAAAGCGCGAGGAGCAGGGCGAGCGCGTGCTCGTCACGACGCTGACGAAGAAGATGTCGGAGGACTTGACCGACTATTTGCTCGAGGCGGGCATCAAGACGCGCTACCTGCACAGTGAAGTTGACACCCTCGAACGAATCCAGATCATCCGTGAGTTGCGCCTTGGCGAGTACGACGTGCTCGTCGGCGTGAACCTGCTCCGCGAAGGACTCGACCTCCCCGAGGTGTCCCTGGTTGCGATCCTCGACGCGGACAAGGAAGGCTTCCTGCGCGGAAAGACCGCGCTGATCCAGACGATCGGCCGCGCGGCACGGAACGTCGAGGGCAAGGTGCTGATGTACGCCGACAAGATGACCGAGGCGATCAAGGGCGCGCTCGACGAGACGAACCGCCGGCGCGCGATCCAGATCGCCTACAACGAGGAGCACGGGACCGAGCCGATCTCGATCTCCAAGGGCGTGTCCGACATCGCGGAGTTCCTGTCCCTCGAGACGCCGAACGTCCCGCGCTCGCGTCGTCGCGGCAAGGACAAGGTCGAGGGCATGAACCGCGAGGAGCTGGAGAAGCTGTTGATCACGCTCGAGGAAGAGATGTTCCAGGCCGCCGAAGAGTTGCGGTTCGAGTACGCCGCCAAGCTCCGAGACGAGATCAAGAGCCTGCGCCGCGACTTGGTCGCGCTTTCGTCGACGACCGCGACCACGGTATGACCGCCAGCCTCGTCTTCGCGATCCTCCTGTCCGGTCTCTGGACGGGTGCGCTCGCGCGGCTCGCGATCCCCGGTCCGGACCCGATGCCGATCTGGCTGACGCTTGCGATCGGGCTCGCAGGGTCGATTGTGGGCGCGGTCGTGGGGAAGGCGATCTCCAACGACAACGGCGTGGTGATCTCGTTCCTCTCGTTCGGCGTCGCAATGGCGCTCGTCGCCGCCTACCGTCGCTTCGTGCAGAAGCGCCCGATCTTCGGGCCCGGCGCCCTCACGTTCCCCGAGCGCGGCCTCGGCGTGGGACAGACCCGCGAGCGCCTCCAGAAACTTGGCCTCGATCCGAATGCCTTACGCCCGAATCCGGCGAGGCTCGAACGCGCCCGCCTCGAGTCGATGCTGCAGGAGCTCCACCGCGCCGGCGTTCTGACCGACGAGGAGCTCGCCAAAAAGCGCTCCTTGCTCGACAACCGTTGACGCGGTTTGGCGGGCGCGCCATCGGTTAGAGGAGAGGCATGCACTGGATCGCACTTATCATCGTCGGCGCCATCGTCGGGGCGCTCGGGCGGCTCTTCCACCCAGGCCCCGATCCGATGGGCTGGATCGTCACCATCGTTCTCGGCATCGTTTCGCTGATCATCGGAGGCGTCATCGCGAGTGGCTTCTGGGCCTTCGTGATCGGTGTGGTCATCGCAATCGTCCTGACCGCGGTATACGGCCGCGTGATGGCGACCAGAGACCACCCGAGAACGGTCTAGGCAGGATCGACGGCGAGGGGCTGACGACCGCGCGGGAAGGTTCGCATGGCCGTCAGCCCCCAGTCGTCCTCGCGCCAGATGTACGTGTCGACGGTCAGGGTCCGTTCGTCCGCGCGGTAAACGACACAACCGCGCGCTTCGCCTCGGCGCTTGGGACGAGGCTGGCCGAGACCCGGAGCGATCGAGACAACCACGCCGCGCGCGTTGCCGGCGATCACCTCGAACTCGTGCCGCTCGGAGACCGTCGCCTGGTGGATGTGCCCGCCGATGATCAACTCGGCGCCTGAGTCGACGAGTGTCGCGAGCACGTGCGTCCGGCGGGCGACCGGCTTTTTCCGGGTGCGCCACGGCGCGCCGACCATCTGGTGGTGCAGTGCGACGACGCGGAGCTTCTCAGCCGACGCCTGGTGAAGCTTCTTCGTCGCGCGCTCGAGTTGCGCGTCGGTCACGCCTCCGGACTGGTGGCGCCAGGGCCGAACCGAGTTGAGGCCGACCACGTGGGCGCCCGCACCGATGTACTCCGGCTCTGTCGTCTGCCACAGCCGCTCGAATTCGGCCCACGTGCTCGTGAAACGGTCGGGGAAGGTGTACGGGATGTCGTGGTTCCCCGGAATGGCGAGCACGGGCGGCCCGAGCCGGTTGAGGAAGGCGGCGGCGCGCTCATGCTCCTCACGCCTGCCCCGGTTCGTCAGATCGCCGCTCGCGATCACGAGCTCCGGACCGACGTTCTCGATCAGCGTTGCGAGGCCCCGTTCCAGGATTGGGTCGTCCCGGGCGCCGAAATGCAGGTCGGAAACATGGAGGATGCGAGTAGTCATCGGCGAAGCAGGCTATACAGTGGGTTCCATGGCCGACGAGCAGTCGACGGAGATTTTCGACGACCTCTACCTCGGGCTTCGGGCCGGCGGCGCGCTGCGCAAGCAACGGCGCGGGGAAGAGCTCACCGAGGAGGAGCGCGAGGCGCTCGGTCGCTGGCAGCGGCTGTCCGCGTGGCGCAAGGGCGTGGCGATCAGCGGCTTCGCGGTCGGCACCTTCGGGCTCGGCTTCACCCTCGGTGGTCTCGTGTTCGGCCGCTGGCGCAAGGCGTAGGCCTAGAGGGCCGATTCCTCGGACTCGCGCGCCGAGAAGATCACCGCGGGCACCTCTTCCTCCGCCGGATCGACGTTGCGGAAGATCACGTCGAAGAGCGTGACCACGATCGCCGCCAGTGGCACGGCGAACAGCACTGCCCAGCCGCTGAAGAGGATCCCGACCGTCGTCACTGACACGAGGACGAGCAGCGGTGAGAGCCCGACAGCTTCGCCGAGGATCTTGGGCATGATCAGGTAGTCCTCGAGGAGGCGCACCGCGACCACGCAGCCGACCGCGAGGACGGCGATGTGAACCGAGGCGGTGAATCCGACGGCCACCGCGAGCGCGCCGGCTGTGAGCGGCCCGATGACGGGAACGATCTCGACCAGGCCGGCGAACGCGCCGACGAGCAGCCAGTACGGCTCTCCGATCGCCCAGAACGACAGGGAAAGCGCGGTGCCGACCAGCAGGATCAGCAGCACCTGGCCGCGCACGAACGCGCCGAGCTTGGCGTCGATCAGGTCCCACGTGTCGCGGATCAGCTTGCGCTTCGGTCGCGGGAACATCGATGTGACGAGGTCGATCGTCTTGTCCCGCTCGAAGATCCAGTACGCGGCGCCGGCGAGCGTGAAGAAGATGCCGATGATCACCTCGAAAGCGGTGACGCCGACCTGGGTGAGCGGCTTGACGAGAGAGGTTCCGGTTGGCAGGTTTTTCAACCGCTTCTGCAGCGCCACGAGCACCTCGTGCTTGAACCCGCTCGAGGTGTTCGCGGCCTGCGCGATCTGCGCCTTGCCGCTCGGGCTCAGCGCGAGGTCGACCTGGCGTAACGCCGGGGGCACCGCGAACGAGAGCGCCAGCGCGATCGCGCCGATCAGCGCGAGGTAGTGGAGAGCGAGCCCGACCGCCCGCGGAATGTGGTGGTTCGCGAGCCACTCGATGCTCGGACGGATCGCTGCGGCAAGGATGAAGGCGAAGAACAGCAGGCCCAGCACGAGCCGCAGCTTCCACAGCGCGAGCGCAAGAACGATGATCGAGCCGCCGGCGAGGGTGGCGACGGCGGCACGGCGAGCGGTGTCCTTCATCCACGCGCAGGTTCCCACAGATCGTGCTCGTGCAACGGTCAGACCCCTGTACGAACGTGTGTTCGGCAGGTACAATAGCCTTCTCGATGGCGGCCGAAGAGCTTGTAGTCCACGGCGCCCGGGAGCACAACCTCAAGGACATCACCGTCCGGCTCCCGCGGAACGCACTCATCTGCATCACGGGGCTTTCCGGTTCCGGGAAGTCGAGCCTTGCCTTCGACACGATCTACGCCGAGGGCCAGCGCCGCTACGTGGAATCGCTCTCCGCGTACGCGCGCCAGTTCCTCCAGATGATGGAGAAGCCGGACGTCGATTCGATCGACGGCCTCAGCCCGGCGATCTCGATCGACCAGAAGACGACCTCCCGCAATCCGCGGTCGACGGTCGGCACGGTGACCGAGATCTACGACTACTTGCGCCTGCTCTTCGCGCGCGTCGGCCGGCCGCACTGTCCGGTCTGCGGCCGCCCGATCTCCGGGCAGTCGATCGACTCGATCGTCGAGCAGATCCTCACGCTGCCGGAGGGCACGCGCTTCACCGTCAACGCGCCGATCGTCCGCGACCGCAAGGGCGAGTTCCGTGATCGCTTCGAGGAGCTCCGCAACGAGGGCTTTACGCGCGTCAAGGTGGACGGCGAGCAGCACACGCTCGACGAGCCGCCGGCTCTCGACAAGAAGTTCAAGCACTCGATCGAGGTGGTCGTCGACCGCCTCGTCATGAAGGAAGACATGCGCACACGCCTGACGCAGTCGGTCGAGACCGCGCTGCAGCTGGCGGAAGGGCTGATCGTGATCGACCTCGTCGACGCGGGCGAGGAGCGCACCTACAGCCAGAACTTCGCGTGTCCCGAGCACGGTGTCTCGCTGCCCGAGCTCCAGCCGCGCATCTTCTCCTTCAACTCGCCGCACGGCGCGTGCCCGCGCTGTACCGGCCTCGGCGCGCAGCAGGAGATCGACCCTGACCTCCTCGTGCCCGACCCGTCGCTCTCGATCGACGACGGCGCCCTCGTGCCGTGGGCGGTCGGCGGCAGTGGCTTCTATGAATCGGTGATCCAGGCGATCGCCGACCGTTACGAGATCCCGACCGACGTCCCGTGGCAGGAGCTGACCGAGGAGGAGCAGGATTACTTCCTCTACGGCACTGACGGCGAGAAGGTCTACGTGCAGTACCGCAACCGGATGGGGCGGCGCCGCTCGTACATGATCGACTTCGAGGGCATCGTCTCCTCGCTCGAGCGCCGCTATCGCGAGACCGACTCGTCGACGCAGCGCGAGCGCATCGAGGAGTACATGTCGTTCCGCCCGTGCCCGGTGTGCAAGGGCGCTCGCCTCAAGCCCGAGGTGCTCGCCGTCACGGTCGGCGCGAAGAACATCCACGAGTTCACGAAGTTCTCGATCACGCGCGCATTGCAGTTCCTGGGCGAGCTCGGCCTGACCGAGACGGAGGAGCTGATCGGTCACCGCATCGTCAAGGAGATCCGTGAGCGGCTGACGTTCCTCAACGACGTCGGGGTCGGCTACCTCAACCTCGACCGTGGAAGCGCAACGCTCTCCGGCGGCGAGGCGCAGCGGTTGCGGCTGGCGACGCAGATCGGCTCACAACTCGTCGGCGTGCTCTACATCCTCGACGAGCCGTCGATCGGCCTACACCAGCGCGACAACGACAAACTGATCGGGACGCTCGAGCGCCTGCGCAACCTCGGCAACACCGTGCTCGTCGTCGAGCACGATGAGCAGATGATGCGCAGCTCCGACTGGCTCGTCGACATGGGCCCGGGCGCCGGCGCGCACGGCGGCCACGTGATCGCCGAGGGCACCGCCGACAAGGTGCAGCGCAACAAGAAGTCGATCACCGGCCAGTACCTCTCGGGTGCGCGCGGGATCGCCATCCCGCAGCGCCGCACCGATGACCGAGGCTGGTTCAAGGTGCTCGGTGCAGCCGAGAACAACCTGAAGAAGATCAACGTCGATTTCCCGGTCGGCAAGTTCATCGCCGTCACCGGGGTGTCGGGCTCCGGCAAGTCGACGCTCGTGAACGAGATCGTCTACAAGGCGCTCGCGAACCAGCTCTCGAAGACGCGGACGCGGCCGGGCGCGCACAAGGCCGTGAAGGGGATCGACGTCTTCGACAAGGTGATCGAGATCGACCAGCGCCCGATCGGCCGCACGCCGCGCTCGAACCCGGCGACGTACACCGATCTCTTCACGCACATCCGCGAGCTGTACTCGCTGACGCCGGACGCAAAGGTGCGCGGCTACAAGCCCGGGCGCTTCTCGTTCAACGTCAAGGGCGGCCGCTGCGAGACGTGCAAGGGCGACGGTCAGATCAAGATCGAGATGCACTTCCTGCCCGACGTCTACGTCCCGTGCGAGACGTGCAAGGGCAAGCGCTACAACCGCGAGACGCTCGAGGTGCGCTTCAAGGGCAAGACGATCGCCGACGTGCTCGAGATGTCTGTCGAGGAGGCGCTCGCGTTCTTCTCGAAGATCCCGAAGATTCGCCGCCGCCTGCAGACGCTGCATGACGTGGGGCTCGACTACATGACGCTTGGCCAGCCGGCGACGACGCTCTCGGGCGGCGAGGCCCAACGCGTCAAGCTCGCCTCCGAGCTCTGCAAGGTCTCGACCGGCCGGACGCTCTACATCCTCGACGAGCCGACGACGGGCCTCCACTTCGCCGACATCGAGAAGCTGCTCGAGACGCTGCAGCGTCTCGTCGACGGCGGCAACACGATGCTCGTGATCGAGCACAATCTCGACGTGATCAAGCAGGCCGACTACCTGATCGACCTCGGCCCTGAAGGCGGCGAGGCGGGCGGTGAGATCGTCGCTGTCGGCACGCCGGAGGAGGTCGCGCAGGTGCCGGAGTCCTACACCGGCCAGTTCCTGCGTCCGCTCCTCGAGCCGCGCCGGCAGCCCGCCGTTGCGAAGAAGCGCGCGGTCGCGGCATGAAGTGGCGCCTCGACTGGCACAGCAAGCGCCAGGTGCTCTTCCTCGTCCTCGGCGTGATCGCTCTCGTGATGATCGCCGGGGCGGGCGCGGCGTGGGTGACCCGCAACAACACACTGTGCTCCGACGGCAAGCCGCCGGTCGCCCAGCGCGCCGGCATCCTGGGCCAGGGCCTGTACCGCTGCCACAACGGTCAGGTCGTCACGACCCCGGGCTGAGCGCCTCCGAGCGCCTCTAAGCTGGCCGCGGATGCGCGACTGGTGGCTGAGGACCCTGCTCGTACTGCAACGGCCGCGGCCGGTGTTCGCCGCGCTACGCGACGACACGCGGGAAGCGGCGGCCGACCGCTCCGAGCAGGTGCTGCTCGTGGTGCTGCTCGCGGGAATCGCGACCGTGCTGGCGAGCGGTACCGCCGCACATCTGAACGACGACGGGGACTACAGCCCTGTGCTGATCGCGATCTGGGCGTTCTTCGCGGGCAGCGTGTACGGCCTCTTCGGCTACTTCGCGTTCGGCGCCGTCCTCCACGGCGGCGTGAAGGCGCTCGGCTCCCAGGGCTCGTACCGGCGCTCGCGCCACGTGCTGGCGTTCGCGCTCGTGCCGGTCGCGCTCTCGCTCATCGTGTGGCCTGTGAAGCTCGCGCTGTACGGCGGCGACTGGTTTCGCGCGGGCGGGCGCGACACCGGCGGCGGCGGGCTCGCCTTCGACCTGATCGAGTTCGCGTTCTTCGGCTGGGCCGCAGTCCTGCTCGTCATAGGCGTCCGCACCGTGCACGGGTGGACGTGGGCGCGCGCCGTTGCCGCCTGCGCGCTCGCGCTCGCGGCGCCGGTCGTTCTCGCGCTTGCGCTCAGCTCGCTCTGATCTCCGCCAGTGCCTCCTCGAACACCGCGAGCTCCGTGTCGGTCATCGAGTAGGTGTGCTTCTCCTCCGGGAACGCCCCGTTGCGCACCTCGCTCGCGTACTGCTCGACCGCGGCACCGATTGTGGGCGCGAGCTCGGCGTACTGCTTGACGAACCGCGGCGCGTGGCCTTCGTAGAGCCCGAGCAGGTCGTGCCAGACGAGCACCTGCCCGTCGCAGTCGCGGCCGGCGCCGATCCCGATCGTGGGGATGTCGAGCGCGTCGGTGATCCGCGCCGCGACCGGTGAGGGTACGGCCTCGAGCACGATCGAGAAGCAGCCCGCGGCCTGCAGGGCAAGCGCGTCGTCGTAGAGCTGCACCGCCTTCGCCGCACTCCGGCCCTGCGCCTTGAAGCCGCCGAGCATCGTCGCCGTCTGGGGCGTCAAGCCAAGGTGGCCCATCACGGGGATCCCCGCACCGGTCAGGGCACGGATGCGCGAGAGCATCGTGCCTGCGCCTTCGAGCTTGACGGCGTCGGCGCTCGCCTCCTTGACGAAGCGGATGGCGGACTCGAGAGCCTGCTCGTCGGAGACGTGGTACGAG
Organism: Gaiellaceae bacterium; assembly: GCA_036270155.1. GTDB lineage: Bacteria > Actinomycetota > Thermoleophilia > Gaiellales > Gaiellaceae > PALSA-600. The sequence continues at coordinate 9,471 of DATBDB010000038.1, read as the reverse complement.
CCGAACGGCAGGTCGGCGATCACGAGCGGCCGGTACGCGCCGCGCGTGACCGCGCGTGTGAGCATCAGCAGCTCGTCCATCGTCGCGGGCACGGTGGAGTCGTGGCCGAGCACGACCATCGCCGCTGAGTCACCGACGAGGATCAGGTCGACACCTGCCGCGTCGGCGATCCGTCCCGATGGCGCGTCGTACGCGGTGATCATCACGATCCGTTCGCCGCGTTGCTTCATCTCGGCGAGCTCGGGGAGCGGCAGCTTGCCGGAAGCGGGAGTTCCGGCCGAGCCTTGGCGCGGGCGGGTGGTCATGGCGTGGCTCCTTCCCTAAGGGGGACGTTGTCGACCAGCCGTACGTTGTCGATCAAGCGCACCGCGCCGACGCGAGCCGCGACAGCGAGGGTGGGGCCGTCGAGGTCAGCGACGGCGACGTAGTCGGGCGCGACGCCTGCGCTCTCGAGGACGGCGCGGGCCTGCGCCTCGTCGCGTGTCTCGAGCGCGCGCGGAATCGCTCGCGCACGCTCGCGCTCTTCGGTGGTGAGACGTGCGTTGCGCGAAGAGAGTGCGAGCCCGTCCCTGTCGCGCACCGTGTCGACGACACGGATCTCGACGCCGACGTTCAGGTCGCGCACGAGCTGCTTCAGCACGGCGACCTGCTGCGCGTCCTTCTGCCCGAACCACGCGATCTCCGGGCGCACGATGTTGAAGAGCTTGAGGCACACCGTCGCGACGCCACGGAAGTGACCCGGGCGATGCGCGGATTCGAGGCCTTCGGCGGCGCCCTCCGGGACGACCCACGTCGCGAAGCCCGGCGGGTACATCGCTTCCGCGGACGGAGCGAAGATCATGTCGACCCCTTCGGCCTCGGCGAGCGTGGCGTCGCGCTCGACGTCGCGCGGATAGGCGGCGAGGTCGGCGCTGTCCGAGAACTGGGCCGGGTTGACGAAGACGCTTGCGACCAGGACATCGCACTCGGGTCGTGCCGCGCGAAAGAGCGCCGTGTGGCCTGGGTGCAGCGCGCCCATCGTGGGCACGAGACCGACGACGCCGTGACGCGGGAGGTCGAGCTCGCTGATCGACCGCGCGACGATCATGTGCGCGTCACCTCGACGAGTGCTTCGTACGCGTGCTCGAAGCCTGAGCCGCGCAGAGCAGCGCGGTGGCGGTCCACGGTCTCCCAGTCACCGCGCGAGATCGGGCCAGTCAGGTCGAAGTCGTTTTCGATCGTGCGCGTCATCAACGGCACGAGCGCCTCGGGCGGCGCGCCTGCGTCCTCGAAGAGCTGCGACGCAGCACGGTGGAGAGTGACGAGGAAGTTCGACGCGATCGAGGCGCCCGCGTGATAGCTCGCACGCTGGTCGTCGGCGAGAACGAACGGGTGCAAGCCGAGGGTCTCCGCGAGCCAGAGCGCGCGTGCCTGCGCCTCATCGGACTCCGCGGTCATCGCGCCCCAGGCCCCGTCGAGCTGCTCAGGCCCGCGTTCAAGCGTCAGCGTCTGCAAGGGGTGGACCGAGAACCGGTTGACGTGGGGCCTGAGCGCCGCGAGCGGCGTTCCGCCGGAGACGTGGGCGACCCACGGCCCAAGCTCGATCGACCGCGCCACCTCGGCGATCGCCCGGTCGGGCACGCAGAGCAGCCGCAATTCGCCGTTCTCACGGACGGCCACGCCGCGCTCGCTCAAGCGGGCGACAATGGCGGAGCCGGCGCGACCGGCGCCGATGACGGTGACGTCCTCGAACATGGGTTTTGGCTCCAGTTCCGAATTCGGATACCGGGCACCGTTAGCGTATCCGACTCTATGCGGCTCACCGTGGACGGCAAGAGGCTTTTCTTCGACGTGGACGGCGCCAAGCTACGCCCCCGCGGCCCCTGGCTCGAGGAGGTGCCGACCGTCGTGCTCCTGCCTCCTGGGCCGGGAGCAGACCATTCCAGCTACAAGGACATTCTCGGCCCCCGGCTGGCCGCGATCGCCCAGGTCGTCTACGTCGACCCACGGGGCGACGGCCGCAGCGACCGGTCGGATTCGTCGCGCTGGAACCTCGACTCGTGGTCAACCGATCTGCATGCGCTGCTCGATGCGCTCGAGATCGAGGAGCCCATCCTGCTCGGGAGCTCGACGGGCGCGCTCGTGGCTCTGAGCTACGCCATTCGCCATCCCGAGCGCCCCGCAAAGCTCGTGCTGATCAGTGCGGTCGCTCGGTTCGTCCACGCTCGATCGGTCGCCGCGTTCGACCGGCTCGGAGGCGCCGAGGCAGGCGAGATCGCGGCGCGGTACTTCGCCGACCCGAACGAGGCGACGTTCGCCGACTATCTCCGGGTCTGCCTGCCGCTCTACAGCCGTGTCGGGCTCGACCCGGACGTCGTGGCGCGGATGGCGTGGAACCCGGCCGCAACGATCCACTGGGATCGCAACGAGACCGCCCGTGTCGATCTCCGCGCGGCCGCCGCGTCGGTGCGCTGTCCCGTCCTCCTGGTCACGGGCGAGGACGACCCCTCGTGCACCCCCGCGGGCTCAGCAGAGCTGGCCGAGGCGCTGCCTCAAGAACTGCTCGAGTTTCGGCGCTATCCGGGCGCGGGGCACGGCGTCGTCCGCGACCGGCCGGAGGCGATCGACGACGTGGTCGAATTCATCCTCCGTCCGGATCAGCCGTGAAGATGCCCTTGGTAGGGTTTTCCTGATGCCGATCTACGAATATGTCTGCATGAACTGCGAGTCTCACTTCGAGGAGCTCGTGGGCATGTCGGATCCCGATCCGAACTGCCCCGACTGTGGCAACCAGAAGGTCGCTAAGCAGTTCAGCACCTCATTCGCAGCCCACGGCACCGCTGGACAGCCCTCCTTCGGTGGCGGCGGCTGTTGTGGCGGCGGTTGTGGCAGCTGCGGCTGATCTGTCGCTGATCGCGCACGGCGACGTGGTCGCCGGCTGCGAGCTCTGCGCGCTCTCGCAGACGCGCACGCAGGTCGTGTTCGGCTCGGGCTCGCCGACGGCTGAGCTGATGTTCGTGGGCGAGGCGCCGGGCTTCCACGAGGACAAGCAGGGGGTCCCCTTCGTGGGCGCCGCTGGGAAGCTGCTCGGCAAGCTGCTCGAGGGGATCGCGATGTCGCGCGACGACGTGTGGATCTGCAACGTCTTGAAATGCAGACCTCCTGGGAATCGCGACCCGTTGCAAGAGGAGATCGAGGCGTGTGAACCGCATCTTTGGCGCCAGATCGAGTTGATCCAGCCGAGGTTGATCGCGACGCTCGGCAACTTCGCGACGAAGCTTCTCTCCGGCAAGCCGGCGGGCATCACGCAGGTGCACGGCCGGGAGCAGCAGGTCGTGCTGGGTGGCAACCCGGTGACGCTCTATCCGATCTTCCATCCCGCAGCCGCGCTCTATACGCCGCGGATGCTGCAAGTGCTCGAGGAAGACTTCCGCCGCATCCCGGAGCTCCTCGGCCGCGAAGCACTGCCACCACCCCCGACGCCGGCCACGCCACTCTACGCGCACGAGCCGGCTCCCCCGGTCGAGCATCCCGTTCAGCTCGGCCTTTTCTAGCGCTGGGCCTTTTCAGAGCTGGGCCTTTTCTGGACAGGCCGCTCCGAGACCAGTCTCGTGGTCAGACCAGGGTCACGGAACTGCAACAAACCATCCACAGGTTCGTCGACATGCGGGTTTTCAGGGCTTTAGACATGGCGCTTCCAGACCTGTTTCGTGGTCAGACCACGATCACAGAAGCGTCACAAACGTTCCACAGGTCCTCCGATCCCTATCGTCATGCCGTGGAGTGCGTGACGGGATCCCCGGAGGAGACAGAGGCGCTGGCGGCTCGGCTCGCTGGTCGGCTGCGCGCCGGCGACGTGGTTGCGGTCTCCGGCGAGCTCGGGGCCGGGAAGACAACCTTCGTTCGCGGGGCGGCCCGCGCGCTCGGCGTGTACGGGCCCGTCTCGAGCCCGACGTTCACGATCGGCCACCGCTACGACGCGCCGGTGCCGGTCGCGCACCTCGACCTCTACCGCACCGCGGGCATCGACCCGGAGGAGTGGGCCGACCTCGAGCCATACTTCGACGGCACGGTCGCCTTCGTCGAGTGGCCGGAGCACGGCGGCGACTGGCTGCCGGAAACCCGCGCGACCGTTACGCTCAACCACGTCGACGAGTCGCACCGGCAGGTGAGAATCGACAGTGACGACGATCTTGGCCTTTGACACCGCGACGTCCTTCGGGGCGGTCTGCGCGCTGACACCCGACCGGCGCGATCGCGCCGCGCGCGCCGGCGACCTGCTCGAGGCGGTCGACCGCCTCGTCGACGACCAGAGCAAGATCGAGGGGATCGTTGTCGGTCGCGGTCCAGGCAGCTTCACGAGTATCCGCATCGGCCTCGCGACCGCTCGGACGCTGGCGCTGGCGCTCGGCGTCCCCGTCGCGGGCGCGTCGACGCTCGACGGCTACGCGGGCGGGATGCCGGTGATCGACGCGCGTCGCGGCGAGGTCTTCGTGCCGGGACCGCGCGTGTGCAAGCCCGAGGACGTCGATGTCGAGGGGCACGTGCTCGTCGGCGACGGAGCGATCCGCTACCGGGAGCTCTTCGAGGCGCGGGGCGCGACAATCCCCGCCGACGACGATCCCGCGCACCTCCCCGACGCGCTGCTGCTCGTCGAACGCGCCGGCGCCTTCGGCCCCGCGGGCGCCGTCGAGCCGCTGTACGTCCGGGACCCCGACGCGAAGCCGAGCGCATGACCACCGTCGCGATCGAGATCCGCATCCTCGAGCTCCGTGACCTCAGTGCGATCGAGACGATCGAGCAGAAGGCGTACCCGACGCCGTGGTCGCGCTCGATGTTTGCGTCGGAGCTCGCGAAGCCGACATCGATCTGCCTCGGTGCGTTCGAGGGCGAAGAGCTCGTCGGCTACGTGATCAACTCGCGCTACGTCGACGCGTGGCATGTGATGAACGTCGCGGTCGATCCAGCACACAAGCGGCGCGGCGTCGCGACCGCGCTGCTCGAGCGGCTGTTCGAGCTGACCAGCGACGATGAGCGCCGCGGCTACACGCTCGAGGTGCGCGTCTCGAACGAGGACGCGATCACGCTCTACGAGAAGCTCGGCTTCGAATCCCGGGGGATCAGGCGGGGCTACTACACCGATAACCGGGAAGACGCGTTGATCATGTGGCGTGATGCTCGCCATTCCGCTTAGGCGGAATGGCTAGTGGCGTGCAGTTCAGCCTGCCGAACCCGCTGCGGCAATACTGCAACGGAAGTGAAGACATTTACGCCCACTAGCCATTCCGCCTAGGCGAAATGGCAATTCTCGGTATCGAAACAAGCTGCGACGAGACGGCGGCGGCGGTCGTGACCTGGGACGGCGAGATCGTCTCGAGCGTTGTCGCGTCCCAGGACGAGCTGCACGCGAGGTTCGGCGGCGTCGTTCCCGAGATCGCAAGCCGGAGGCATCTCGATCTGATCGCACCCGTGATCGAAGAGGTGCTGACGGACGAGATTGAGGCGATTGCCGTCACGTCAAGGCCGGGGCTGATCGGCGCCCTGCTCGTCGGTGTGTCGGCTGCGAAGGCGCTCGCGTGGGCGCGGCGCTTGCCGCTGATGCCGGTGAACCACCTGCACGGCCACATCGCGTCGCTCTACCTGCGGCCGCTGGATCTGCAGCCACCGTTCACCTGCCTGCTCGCGAGCGGCGGGCACACGATGCTGCTCGACGTCCAGGATCGCGGTGGCTACACCGTTCTCGGTACGACGCTTGACGACGCGGCGGGCGAGGCGTTCGACAAGGGCGCGCGGCTGCTCGGGCTCGGCTACCCGGGCGGCCGCGAGATCGACGCACTCGCCAAGCAGGGTGACCCGACCGCTTACGACTTCCCGGTCGCACGTGTGCCGGGGCTCGACTTCTCGTTCTCCGGCCTCAAGACCGCGCTCCTCTACAAGGTGCGCGACCTCGCGCCGGAGGAGCTCGAGGCCCGCCGCGCCGACCTGGCCGCGAGCTATCAGCGGGCGATCGTCCGGGCCCTCGTCGAGCGGCTCGAGGCGACCGGGGGAGACCGGATCGCGGTCGTCGGCGGGGTGGCCGCCAACTCCGAGCTCCGGGCTGCGCTGCCCGATGCGGCGCTGGCGCCGCTGGCCCTCTGCACCGACAACGCGGCGATGATCGCCTCGGCGGGGCGCTACACCGCCCCCGTCTCGTACCCCGACTACCTTTCCCTTGATGCGCGTGCCACGGCGTAGCCTCGGCCTGCTCGCCGTCGCGATCCTGACGATCGCCCTCGGAGCGACCGTGGTCGCCCGCGGGCGAGACGGCACCGGTCAACAGGCGCCCGCCAGCTGGCGCGGTCTCGTCGGCGACCCGCGCTCGGCCGTCCCGTCGGGACAGCGGATGATCGTCGTGTTGCACACACCGTCGGTCGCGCAGCGGCTCGCCAAGGCCAAGTACGCGACCGAAGCACAGGAGCGCTCGTGGACGTCGCAGGCGTACGCGGCGCAGCAAGAGGTGCTGACGACGCTCGCGACGCTCGGCATCACCGTCCATCCGGATTTCAGCTACTCGCGCGTGCTCGACGGCTTCGCCGCGCCACTCGACTCACGGGCGGTGTCGATTCTCGAGCACCTGCCCGAGGTCGCCGGCATCTACCCGGTACGTGCCGCGTTCCCCGCGTCGGTATCCGAGTCACTGCTCTCAACGAGCGCGTTCGGCGCCGCGAGCGGGCACCGGCCCGAGATCGACCTGCCGGGCTACGACGGGCGCGGCGTGACGATCGCGCTGCTCGACACCGGCGTCGATCTCGCGCATCCGTATCTGCGCGGCCGGATCCTTCCGGGAATCGATCTCGTGAACGGGGGCGACGACGCCACCGCCAGGTCCAACCCGCAGGATCCCTCGCAGCTCGAGCATCACGGCACGGAGCTCGCCGGCCTGCTCGTCGGGGCCGGAGGCCCCGGCGGCGTGCACGGCGTCGCGCCGGGGGCAACCGTCTTGCCGATCCGGGTGGCCGGCTGGCAGCAGGCAGCGGACGGGAAGAACCTCGTCTACGGACGCAGCGACCAGCTGATCGCCGGGCTCGACCGCGCGGTCGACCCGAACGGCGACGGCGACGCGCACGACGCGGTGCGTGTCGCGCTGATCGGTGTCTCCGAGCCGTACGCCGCATTCGCGCAGGGCCCGGAGGCGATCGCGGTGCAGGGTGCGCTCGACCTGAACACGCTCGTCGTCACGCCTGCGGGCAACGACGGCACCGCCGGCCCGACCTTCGGCTCTGTCGCGGGGCCCGCCGGTGCTCCCGGCGCGCTTGCGGTGGGCGCGACGGATTCGATCAAGGTGCAGCCGCGCGTGCGGGTCGTGCTGCGCCGCGGCCTCGACGTGATCCTCGACCAGTACCTGCCGCTGCTCGGGCCTGTTGCGCCGGCCAAGTCGAGGACTCTCCGCGTCGCGACGCCACGGTCGACGGTCGGGATCGCAGGCACGTCGTCGGTCGACTTCTTCGACGCGAAGGGTTTCAGTCTCGTCGCGGGACGCGCCGTCGTCGTCCCTGTGGGCGCTGATCCACAAGCGACTGCGCTCGCCGCTGCGCGAGCAGGCGCCGCTGCCGTCGTGCTCTATGGCGCGTCATTGCCGCCTGGTTCGCTGCGCGTCGCTGAAGAGCAGACCGCGCCTGTCGTGGTCGTGCCGACCGGAGATGCGGTTGCACTGCTCGCCGCGCAGCGCGCGGGGATCGATGTCGGGATTGCGATCGGCGCGCGCCGCAACGTCGCGAATGCGGAACGCGGGTCTGTCGCCGGCTTCTCGTCGCGGGGCCTTGCGTTCGACGGCGCGGTGAAGCCGAACGTCGCAGCGCCGGGCGTCGCGCTCGCCACCTCCGAACCGGGCGCGGCCACCGACGGGTCGCCGCTCTACGGAACCGTGAACGGGACGAGCGCCGCCGCGGCGACCGTGGCCGGCGCCGCCGCTCTGCTCGCGCAGATGCGCCCGGCGCTCGACGGCGCGGCGCTGAACAGCTTGCTCGTCGGCTACGCGGACCGCGGTGGCATGCCGGCCGTCGACGTCGGCGCCGGAACGTTCCGGCTCGGCGTGTCGGCCGTCGGTGAGGTCGCCGCGCAGCCGTCAACGCTCGGCTTCGGGATCTGGGAAGGCCCCCGCTGGCATGCGACGCGCACGATCACCGTGCGTAACGTCTCCACGCGCCGCCTGCAGCTCTCGCTCAGCCCCGTCGCGGACGGCGAGTCGGAAGCGCTCAAGTTCAAGGTCGTGCCCGACCGGCTCGTCCTCGGCGTCGGCCGCTCCGCGCGCGTGCAGGTGACCGTCACCGCTCTGGCAGCGCCGCGGGCGCGCTTGATGACCGGCGCGCTGCAGATCGCCGCCGCGGGGAGCGAGACGCTGCGCGTCCCGTGGGCGCTCAGCTTCCGCCGCTACTCGGCGAATCTCGTGCCCCGCGTCTCGATCAGTCAGAAAGCGTTCAAGCCCTCCGACGCCAACCCGGCGGTGCTGACCGTGCAGGCAGGGAACCTCGTGCGTGACTACGGCCTGCAGATTCAGCCCGTCTCGCGCCTCGATGTGCTGCTCTACACCGCGGCCGGCCGCTACATCGGCGTGATGGCGCGGCTACGCAACCTGCTGCCCGGCTCCTACAGCTTCGGGATCACGGGCCGCGGCCCGACGAGCGCCCAGCTCGCCCCCGGCTCGTACGAGCTGCGCCTTGCCGCCTGGCCGACGATCCCGCTCGACGCGAAACCGAGCAGGGCGCGGGTGTCGTTCCGGATCGAGTAGCCTCCCGCCTCGATGGCCACTACGGCCCCCGAGTCTCACCTACGCGAGAATCCGTTCCTTCTCGCACAGCAGCAACTCCAAAAGGTCGCCGACACGTTCGGGATCGACGATCGGCTGATCGAGGTGCTGCAGCAGTGCAAGAAGACGGTCGAGGTCTCGATCCCGACCTCGATGGACGACGGCTCGGTGCGGGCGTTCGCCGGCTACCGCGTGACCCACAACGTCTCGCGGGGCCCGTCGAAGGGCGGGATCCGCTACCACCCGGACGTCACACAGGACGAGGTCAAGGCGCTCGCGATGTGGATGACCTGGAAGTGCTCGCTGATGGGGCTGCCGTTCGGCGGCGCCAAGGGAGGTGTCGTCTGCGATCCGAAGACGATGTCGCTGCGCGAGCTCGAGCGCATGACGCGCCGCTACACCTCGGAGATCATCAACGAGATCGGCCCGGAGAAGGACATCCCGGCGCCCGACGTCGGCACGAACTCTCAGACGATGGCGTGGATCTTCGACACGTATTCGATGAACAAGGGCCACTCGGTGCTCGGCGTCGTCACCGGCAAGCCGCTGACGATCGGCGGGTCGCTTGGACGTGAAGAAGCGACTGCGCGCGGCGCGACGTTCTGCCTCGCATCGGCGCTCGAGAAAAAGGGTCGTTCGATGCAGGGCCTGCGGGTCGCGGTGCAAGGCTTCGGCAACGTCGGCGCCTACTTCGCGAAGTTCATCGC
>DATBDB010000037.1:0-8284 GCA_036270155.1 Gaiellaceae bacterium | reverse complement strand
GGCTGGCGGCCGCCGATCGTCAGCGCGTGGCGGATCGCGCGCTCGCAGATCGAGGTCGGCTCCGCGAGCACGCCGAGCCGTCCGAGCCCGGCCGGGACCCGGATCAGCTGGTCGGGATCCTCGACGACCAGTTCGCGCGCGAAGCCGTCGAGGCGTGTGATCCCGCGCTCGGCGTAGTCGCCGGTCAGGCACGAGTCGGGCGCGCCCTCCTCGCATGCGATGCAGTGGTGGCACGAGCGGCGCACCGTCGCCGTGACGAGGTCGTCCTTGCTGAAGCCGTGACCGTCGCGCTCGACGATTGCGAGCGACTCGTGGCCGAGCACGAGCGATGCACCGTCGGCGGGCACGCCGAAGAGTCCCTCCGAGATTTCGCGGTCGGTCCCGCAGACGCCGACCTCGAGCACGCGAAGCAGCACGCCGTTCCCGGTCGGTTCGGGGACGTCGTCGACGCGCGTCGAGTGGGGGACGGCGGGCTCGGTGACGAGCGCCAGCATCAGGCCGCGGTCAGGCCGCCGTCGATCACCAGCACACTGCCGGTGACGAACTCAGCCGTCGCGAGGTAGGCGACGGCGTCGGCGATCTCGACCGGCGTGCCGAGGCGTCCCATCGGCTGCCGCGCGCGCAGCGCATCGATCGACTCGCCGACATCTTCGACGAGGCGGCGCACCCACGGTGAGTCGACCGTGCCGGGTGCGACTGCGTTGACGCGGATGCCGTCTGCGACGTGATCCACGGCGAGCGCGCGTGTCAGCGAGATGACGGCGCCTTTCGATGCACAGTAAGCGGCGCGGTTGCGCAGACCGACGAGCCCTGCGACCGACGCGATGTTCACGATCGAACCGCCGCCGCGCGCCGCCATGCCGGGGATCGCGTGCTTGCAGCAGAGGAACGTGCCGCGCGCGTTGACCGCGAAGACGTTCTCCCACACGTCAAGCGTCGTTTCCGGCGCGTTTGTCGTCGAGCCGATCCCCGCCACGTTGACGAGCACGTCGAGGTCGTTCATCGCCAGCGAGACCTGCTCCTCGTGGCGCACGTCGAGCACGATCCCCTGCGTACCGAGCTCCTCCGCAATCGCCTCTGGTGAAAGGTCGGCGACGATCACCTCCGCGCCTTCGGCGGCGAGGCGGCGCGCGACGGCGGCGCCGATTCCCGAACCGGCTCCGGTGACGAACGCGCGCTTCCCCGCGAGGCTGCTCATTGCGCCCATGGTAAGAGCACCGCGCCTTCGGAGGCGGAGCCGACGAGCGCCCGGTAGCGCGCGAAGACCCCGCCGGCGTAGGGGAGCGGAGGTGGTTGCCAGGCCGCGAGGCGTTCGGCGATCTCGGCGTCGTCGAGCTCGAGTGTGAGGCGTTTCGCGTCGATGTCGATCGTGATCGTGTCCCCGTCGCGCACGATTGCGAGCGGGCCGCCGCGGGCAGCCTCCGGCGCAACATGGCCGACCATCAGGCCGCGCGTCGCACCAGAGAACCGCCCGTCCGTGACGAGCGCGACCGACTCGCCGAGCCCCGCGCCGACGACTGACGCCGTGACGCTGAGCATCTCCCGCATCCTGGGCCCGCCCGCGGGCCCTTCGTAGCGAACGACGAGCACCGCGCCCTCGACCACCACGCCGGCGCGTACGGCATCCGTGCAGGCCTCCTCGCTGTCGAAGACGACCGCGGGTCCCCGGTGGACGCGGCGGCCGCCTGCGAGCTTCACAAGGCTTCCGTCGGGTGCGAGGTTGCCGCGCAGCGCGTGCAGCGCCCCCGTCGGCTTGAAGGGCGCTTCGAGCGTGAAGAGCACCTCGCCGTCGGGCGCACCTGCCTCGCGCGTCGCGTCCTCGAGGGTCGAGCCGTCGACGGTCGGCGCAGCACCGTCGATCTGGCCGCCGCGCACGAGCTCGCGGATCAGCGACGCGGTGCCGCCGACGCGGTGGAGATCCTCGGCCATGAAGCGGCCCGACGGAGCAAGGCTCGCGATCACGGGCGTCCGGCTGCCGACGTCGGCGAGCTCGTCGAGCGTCAGCGGCACGCCCGCCTCGTGCGCGATCGCGAGCAGGTGCAGGATCCCGTTCGTCGACCCACCGGTCGCGGCGATGCCGGCCATTGCGTTGAGCAGCGCGCGTTTGTCGAGGAACGTGCGCGACGTCGCCGCCAGTTCCACGGCGCGTGCGCCGGCGCGCGCCGCGGCTTCGTTCTTCGCCGCGGTCTCGTCGGCAGGGATCAGCCCGTCGCCGATGTGGGTGATCCCGAGGCAGTCGAGTGCGACCGCCATCGTGTTCGCGGTGAAGTGGCCGGCGCACGTGCCCGGGCCGGGGCACGCGACGCGCTCCAGCTCGTCCAGTTCCTCGCGCGGGATCAGCCCGCGTTCCTCCGCGCCGACGGCCTCCCAGACGTCCTGGATCGTCACTTCGCGGCCGCGCAGCCGTCCGGCGCGCATCGGGCCGCTGTAGAGCACCACCGCCGGTTTGTCGACGCGTGCAAGCGCCATCAGCGCCGCGGGCACGGTCTTGTCGCAGCCGACGATGCAGACGAGCGCGTCGAAGTCGTGTGCGTGCACCATCAGCTCAATCGAGTCGGCGATTACCTCGCGTGAGATCAGCGACGCGCGCATGCCCGGTGTCGCCTGCGACTGGTTGTCGGAGACCGCGATCGTGTTGAAGCCGAGCGGCACGCCGCCGGCCGCGGTCACCCCGTCGGCGACGCGGGCCGCGAGCTCGAGCTGGTTCAGGTTGCACGGCATCGTCCCGGTCCACGTCGACGCGATGCCGACGACCGTGCCGCCGAGTCGGTCGGGGTCGATCCCCATTGCACGGAAGTGCGCGCGTGCCGGCGCGCGCTCGGCCCCGGAGACGAGCCCCTCGCGAGCGCGGCGGCGAAGCGCGTCCTGCACGCCGCGAGTGTACGTTTGGCGCCGTGATCAGGTTCGGCCTCCTCACGACAGCCGCCATCAACCGCGCAATCCTCGGGGCGCGCGCCGACGGCGCTCCCTTCGAGATCGTCGCGGTCGGCTCGCGCGACGCGTCACGGGCGCAGGCGTACGCGCAGGAGCACGGGATCGAGCGGGCGCACGGCTCGTACGACGATCTGCTCGCTGACGACCAGGTCGACGCGGTCTACATCGCCTTGCCGAACGCGCTTCACCACCAGTGGACGATGCGCGCGCTGGCCGCCGGGAAGCACGTGCTCGTCGAGAAGCCGTACACGCGCATCCCGGAGCAGGTGGATGAGGCGTGGGCAGAAGCCGACCGGCGGGGGCTCGTGCTCGAGGAGGCGTATATGTGGCGCCACTCGCGGCAGACGCAGCTGATCCTCGACCTGCTGCCGCGGGTGGGGGAGGTGCGCGCCCTCCACGCGACGTTCACGGCGATGCTGACGCGCGAGGACGACCCGCGGTGGGTGCCGGAGCTCGGCGGCGGCGCGCTGCTCGACGTCGGGTGCTACTGCGTCAGCGCGGCGCGCCTCCTGCTCGGCGAGCCGGACCGGGTTCACGGTGAGGCGCGGATCGGCCGCGGTGGGGTGGACACGCAGTTCGCCGGCACGCTGCGCTTCGGCGCCGTCACCGCAACCTTCCAGTGTGGGCTCAGGTCGTCCTTCAGCAACACGCTCGAGGTGATCGGCACCGAGGGGATCCTGCGCGTGCCGAGCCCATTCGTCGACCCGCCGGGCCTGGTCGTCGTGAACGGCGAGGAGCATCGCGTCGAAGCGGGCAACCACTACCGGTTCGAGCTGGACGACATGTGCGCGGCAATCAGCGGCGAGCGCGAAGTGCTGCTCGGCCGCGACGAGATGCGCGGCCAGGCTGTCGTGCTGGACGCGCTCCTCCGCTCAGCCGAGTAACAGGCGCTTCCGGACGTGTCTTCTCTGTGAAGCGGACTTAACCGTCGCCAGACGACGGTTAAGGGGACTTCGCAAGGAAGACGGGTCTGATTCGGCCGGTGCTAGCGCTTCTTGCCGGGGTTCAGCAGGTTCTTCGGGTCGAAGGTCTGCTTGATCCGGTTGTGCAGGTCGAAGCCTGCGGGGCCGAGCTGGTGCTCGAGCTGGCCGCGTTTCAGCCAGCCGACGCCGTGCTCGCCACTGATCGTGCCGCCGAGCCGCAGCGCCAGCTCGAAGAGCTCGTGGCATGCGTCATCCGCGCGCTGCTCCTCCTCCAGGTCGTCGGGAGAGAAGAGGAATGTCGAGTGGATGTTGCCGTCACCGGCGTGCCCGAACGAGAGCGCAGGCACGTTGTGGCGCTTGCCGATCTCAAGCGTCTCGCGCGCGACATCGCGCAGCTTGTCGAGCGGCACTGCGATGTCTTCGCTGTATGCACCGCCGCGCTGCGCGAGGATCGCGAACGCAGCACCGGCGCGCCAGCGCCAGAGCTCGGTCACCTCGCTCGGCTCGAGCGGTGCGTGAACGGCGACGGCATCGTCTGCCAGCGCCTCTTGCAGCTCGGCCGCGACGCGTCGTGCCTCGGCGTGGGAGCCGTCGGCTTCGGTGATCACCATGAACGCCGCATCGTCCGGCACGCCGAAGGGGTACGCGTCCCCTGAGAATTGGAGTGTGACCCCGTCGAGGTACTCGATCGCCGCGGGCACGACGCCCGACCCGAGCACGCGCTCGATCGCGCTGATGCCTGCCTCCGCATCGCGGTAGAGCCCGATCACCGGCAGTTCGAGCTCGGGCGCAGGGACGAGCTTCAACCACGCCGCCGTGATCAGTCCGAGCGTCCCTTCCGAACCGACGAGCAGGTTCTTCAGGTCGTACCCCGCGACGTCCTTGCGGAGCGGGCCGCCGACGTGGACGATCTCGCCGGGCGGGATCACCACCTCGAGCCCCGTCACCCACGTGCCGGTGACCCCGTACTTGAACGCGTGCGGGCCACCGGCGTTGCAGGCGATGTTGCCTCCGATCTGCGAGATCTCGGCCGCACCGGGATCGGGCGGAAAGCGGAGGCCGCTCTCGCGCGCAAGCCGTTGAATGTCCCCGGTCGTCACGCCCGCCTCGACGTGCATCCGCCAGAGCAGGGGATCGAACTGCCGGATCTTGTTCAGCCGCTCGAAGCCGATCACGACGCCGCCTTGAACCGGAATCGCACCGCCGGCGAGACCTGTGCCGCCGCCGCGCGGCGTGAGCGGCACGTCGTTCTCGTAGCACCAGCGCACGACCGCCGCGACCTCCTCGACGGACGACGGCAGCACCACCGCGTCCGCGGTTCCCTGCACGCCGCGGCCCATCAGATCCGCCAGGTAGCGGCCCTGGGGTTCAACGAGCGATTCAGCGGAGACGACTGACGCGAGACCCATAACCGCGAGCGTAACCTGTCAACAGCAGGCTCGAAGAAGAGGAGTCAACCGAATGAAGTTCGTAGCACTTGCAGCAATCATTGCCGCCGTCGCAGTTCCGAGCGCCGGTGCGGTAACGGGCAAGCTCGTCGCGACCGACGGGCCCGGCTTCACCATTACCCTCAAGCAGAGTGGGAAGACCGTCAAAACGCTGAAGGCCGGCACCTACACGATCACGGTCCAGGACAAGTCGAACATCCACAACTTTCACCTGACGGGTCCCGGTGTGAACAAGACGACCTCGGTCGCCGCCGTGAAGACCTACACGTGGACGGTGACCCTGAAGAAGGGAACCTACAAGTACGTCTGTGACCCCCACAAGACGATCATGAAGGGCTCATTCACCGTTACGTGAGTCCGCAATCCGTTCGAAGGGTATCGCGGTAGGACCGCCATACCCTTCGAATGGAGGCGAGTCATGAAGGTCATCGCACTCGCAGCGCTCGCCGCCGCTCTCGCGGCTCCGTCGGCGCTCGCGGCAGGCAACACACTCAACGGCACGGTGCTCAACGGCACCGTCGGCCCGGGCTTCACAATCTCACTCACGCAGGGCGGGAAGCACGTCTCGAAGCTGAAGGCCGGCCAATACACGATCGTCGTGAACGACAAGGCGACGATTCACGACTTCCACCTCTCCGGGCCTGGCGTCGACAAGAAGACGAGCGTCGGCGGTCAGGGCACGACGACCTGGAAGGTCACCCTCGAGAAGGGCAGCTACCACTTCCAGTGCGACCCGCACGCTTCGATCATGAACGGGTCGTTCGCGGTTACGTAGGTAGAGGCTTGACGTGAAATTCCACATCAAGTCTCTAGCGTGATCTCCTCGACCTCGTCGCGGGCGATCCGCCACGCACGGAGGTCGTCGAGCTTGACCCCGTAGATCAGGAACGGCCGGCCCGACCAGAGGCCGGCCAGTTCCCGGTCGGTTCGCGACGGGCGCGGTTCCGTCTCCGGGTGCGAATGGAAGACGACCTGTTCGACGCTGTCGTCGATCTCCGACCAGACGATCGGGTCGATGTACAGCTCGTACCGGTAGGGCGACGCAAGCTTGTTGACCCCGCGGATGTACTCGACCGCGATGCCGTCGCGCACCAGTACGAGGCCGCAGCACTCGTTCGGGGCCTCCTCGCGCGCGTGCGCGACCAGTTCGGCCCGGATCGCGGCTGGAATCACCACCAGAGAACCGCCTCGTCGATCTCCTCGCCGCTCCAGAACGGCGCGGAGAGGTACTTCCAGCCACCGTCGGCCAGCACGGCGACGACGGTCGCGCCTTCGGGCAGCTCCTCGGCGATCCGTCGCGCGACGTGCACGACGGCGCCGGCCGACACGCCCGCAAACAATCCCTCGCGGTCGAGCAGCACACGCGCCGCGGCCGAAGCCTCGGTGTTCGAGACGAGCAGCTTCCGGTCGAGCTGGTCGACGTCGAGGATCGGCGGGACGTAGCCGTCCTCGAGCGAGCGCAACCCCATCACCGGATCGCCCGGCAGCGGTTCAGCCGCGACGATCTGGACGCCGGGAAATGCCTCGCGCAGGCGCGCGCCGGTCCCCATCAGCGTGCCGCCGGTGCCGAGGCCGGCGACGAGCGCGTCGACGCGGGGGAGGTCACGCGCGATCTCGGCGCCCGTGCCGTCGTAATGCGCCCGAGGGTTCGCCTCGTTCCCGTACTGGAAGAGCATCACGTAACGGTCGTCGCGTGCTGCGATCTCCTGGGCCAGGCGCACGGCGCCGTTCGAGCCTTGCTCGCCCGGCGACTCGATGATCGTCGCGCCGTAGAGCTCGAGCAGCACGCGCCGCTCCGGCGTCGCGTTCGAGGGCATCACACACGTCAGCTTCAGGCCCTTCAGCTTCGCGACGAGCGCGAGCGAGATCCCGGTGTTGCCGCTCGTGGGCTCGAGAAGCTCCTGCCCCGGCTCGAGGTCGGCCGCCTCGACCATCGCGAGCGCGACCCGGTCCTTGATCGACCCGGTCGGGTTCTGTCCTTCGAGCTTCGCGTAGATCGTGCGCCCCGGGGGCGAGAGCTTTGCCAGCTCGACCAGCGGGGTGTTCCCGATCAGGCCGAGGAGTGAGGTGGCGACTTG
Source organism: Gaiellaceae bacterium (assembly GCA_036270155.1). GTDB lineage: Bacteria > Actinomycetota > Thermoleophilia > Gaiellales > Gaiellaceae > PALSA-600. The sequence continues at coordinate 901 of DATBDB010000037.1, read as the reverse complement.
ACGCGGAGCTTGTGCACTCACGGCTGGTGGCTCAGACGCGGCGCATCTCGCCCGGGTCGGGCTTGAACGTAGGCACCGCTATGCCCTGCGCCCGACCCGTGCGACCTGCTTGGTCTGAGCCATCCCCGCGAGCACACCACTCCGCATCAAGCCGCCCGCGACCACAGCCGCCGGCCATCGCCGGCAGGAGGATCACGGTCGAGCTGTCCCGGACCGGTGTGTCGAGGCCGTCGCGGGTGCGGACGTCCTCACCGTCGACGTAGACGTTCACGAACGACTGGATCTCGCCCTCGCCGTAGACGCGCGAGCCGAGTGCGGGCATTCGCGTCGCGAGATCCTCGAGGACCTCGCGCACGTTCGAGCCGGTCACCTCGACCTCGCGGGCGCCGCCCGCTTCGGCCCTCAGCACCGGCGGAACGCGAAGGACGCTCAACTGTTCCCCCGGCCTGCGCCGCAGAATTCCACGTAGTCGATGTACTCGGTGATTGTCGGGTGGTCGCCGCAGACGGGGCAGTCGGCCCGGCGCTCGATCTTCACCTCGTTGAACTCGGTGGCGAGCGCGTCGAAGAGCAGCAGCCGGCCGACGAGCGGGTCGCCGATCTCGGCGGCGAGCTTGATCGCCTCGTTCGTCTGCAGCGAGCCGACGATCCCGGGGAGCACTCCGAGCACGCCACCCTCGGAGCACGACGGCGCGAGCTCGGGCGGCGGGGGCTCCGGGAAGAGGCAGCGGTAGCAGGGGCCGTCGTGGGGCTTGAACACCGTGACCTGGCCCTCGAAGCGGTAGATCGAGCCGTGCACGACCGGGATCCCGCGCCAGACCGACGCATCGTTCACGAGGTAACGCGTCGGGAAGTTGTCGGCGCCGTCGACGATGATGTCCCAGCCGTCGTCGAGGATCCGG
>DATBDB010000036.1:0-8070 GCA_036270155.1 Gaiellaceae bacterium | reverse complement strand
TGTGCAGGTCGCGCGCGTCTCGGCCAAGGCCGGCGAGAACCTCGACGACCTGCTCGAGCGCATCCTGCTCGTCGCAGACGCAGAGCTCGACCTGCGCGCGAACGCGAGCGTCGAGGCGTCTGGCCCGATCATCGAGTCGCGGCTCGACGTCGGCCGCGGCCCTGTCGCGACGATGCTGATCCACCGCGGCACGATCAAGGTCGGTGACGCGATCGTCGCCGGCGATGCCTGGGGCCGGGTGCGGGCGCTCTATGACTACCTCGGCGAGCGCGTCCAGCAGGCGCGCCCGGGTGAGCCCGTCGAGATCCTCGGCTTCGACCGGCCGCCGCCGGCCGGCGAGCTTGGCCGTGTGGTGGAGAACGAGCGTCGTGCCCGCGAGCTTGCGCAGCAGCGCGGCGAGCGCCTGCGCCGCGAGGCGCTGGCGAAGCAGGCCCGCGGCAGCGGCGTCTCGCTCGAGAAGCTCTTCGAGCAGATGCAGGCCGGCGGGGTGCAGGACCTGAACATCGTGATCAAGGGCGACGTGCAGGGCTCCGTCGAGGCGATCGTCTCCGAGCTCGGCAAGATCCAGCACGACGAGGTGCGGGTCAACGTCATTCACACCGGCGTCGGCGGCATCACCGAGAACGACGTCAACCTCGCCGCTGCATCGGGCGGCATGGTCGTCGGTTTCAACGTGCGTCCCTCCGCCGAGGTTCGCGCCGCTGCCGAGCGCGCCGGCGTCGAGATCCGCCTCTACCGCGTCATCTACCAGCTCACCGAGGAGATCGAGCAGGCGCTCGTCGGCATGCTCACCCCGGTCGAGACGGAGGCGATCATCGGCGAGGTCGAGGTTCGCGCGCTCTTCAAGGTCTCGCGCCTGGGCACGATCGCCGGCTGCATGGTCACGAGCGGCCTCGTCCGCCGGAACTCGAGCGTGCGCATCTTCCGCGACGGGACGCGCATCCACGAGACGACTGTCTCGGCGCTCAAGCGGTTCAAGGACGACGTGCGTGAGGTGACCGAGGGCTTCGAGTGCGGCATCCTGCTCGAGGGCTTCAACGACCTGCGCGAAGGCGACGTCTTCGAGGTCTTCGAGACTCGTGAGATCGAGCGGACGTCGCTCGACGAAGCACCGGGCGGTGCGGAGTCCTCCTCTTAGAGGCCTAATGCCGGACTTGCGCACTCGCGGCTGGTGGCTCAGACGCGGCGCATCTCTCCCGGTTCGGGCTTGAACGTAGACACCGCTATGCCCTGCGCCCGACCCGTGCGAGCTGCTTGGTCTGAGCCATCCCCACGAGCACCCCGCCCGACATTAGGCCTCTAATGGGCTCCGGCTTCGTCGCGATCCTCACCGTCGAGCTCCACTTTCCGGAAGCAGCGTCTCTGAAGGGGAAGCGCCACTACGTGCGCTCCGCGAAGGACAACCTGCGCAATCGCTTTGGCGCCGCCGTGGCGGAGGTCGACCACCACGACCTCTGGCAGCGCACCACGTTGACCGTCGCCTGTGTCTCGCGCTCGGCGCACGAAGCCGAGGAGCTGGCGGACGGCGCCGAGCGCTGGCTCGCCTCAGGTGACTGGGTGCTCGTGCGGTGCGACCGCCTACTGGTCTCTCCCGACGATCGATGATCTAGGGTCCCCGGCCGTGTCCGAACGTATGCGCAGAGTCAACGAGTCCGTCCGGGCTGTCGTCGCGGAAGGCCTCGGCGAGCTGAAGGACCCGCGGATCGGCATGGTCACCGTGACCGGTGTGCACGTCACGCCCGATCTCGCGGAGGCGCGGATCTTCATCTCCGTCTTCGGGAGCGACAAGAAGCGCGCGGCGACGCTCGCAGGACTGGACTCCGCCCGCGGTGTCCTGCAGGCGAAGCTCGGACGCCAGCTCAGCCTCCGCCGAACCCCCATGTTGACGTTCTCGTACGATGACTCCGTTGAGCGGGGCGTGCGCATGACGAAGCTGATCGAAGATGTGACGGCCGATCTTCCCGACGACGTCCCTGACGAGACGGTGCTGCCCGAGGATGATGAGCGCGATGCAGAGCACTGAGCAGAGCGACCCTGATCAGAACGGCGACGACGTCGAGGTGGTCGCGGACGCGATCCGGTCCAACGATCGCTTCCTCGTCGTGACGCACGAGAATCCGGACGGCGATGCTCTCGGTTCGATGCTCGGCACGGCGCTCGGTTTGCGGGCGCTCGCAAAGGACGTCGTGATGTACCTCTCGGGAAGCGCGCCGACGCCCGCCGAGTACCGTTTCCTCGACCTGGCCGACGTGCGGCGCGAACTGCCGGACGATCTCGCTGAGCGCGTCCTGCTCGCGGTGGACTGCGCGAACGATCGGCGCATCGGCGAGACGAACACCGGCGTCGACGGCGCGAAGCTCGTCGTGAACGTGGACCATCACCACGACAATTCGCAGTTCGGCGACGTGAACCTGATCGTCGCCGACGCATCGTCGACGTCGGAGATCATTCGCGACGTGTTCGGCGAGCTCGATGTCGCACTCACGCCCGAGATCGCAGCTGCGCTCTATGTGGGGCTCGTCACCGACACAGGGCGCTTTCAGTACACGAACACGACGCCCAAGGCGTTGCGGCTCGCTGCCGAGCTCGTCGAGGCGGGCGCCGACGTGCACGGGATATTCCAGCACGTCTATGAGACCGTGCAGTTCGCGAAGCTGAAGCTGCTCGCTCGTGCGCTCGAGCGCGCCCAGCTGTTCGAGGGCGGCGGCCTCGTCGTCTCGTACCTCTTGAGAGAGGACTTCGGTGACGTCGGCGCGGCAGAGCCGTACTCCGAGGGGATCATCGACTCGCTGCGTGCAGTTGAGGGCTCCGAGATGGTTGCGCTGATTCGCGAGCCGCCGCGCAACGACGGGCCGGCTCGCCGTGTCTCGCTGCGGTCGAGCCACGACGAGGTCGACGTGTCTGCGATCGCGCGCAAGATGGGAGGCGGCGGACACCGCCAGGCTGCCGGTTTCTCGTCTGAGCTGACGATTCACGACATCATCGAGTTCCTCCGCCGCGAGTTCGCACTCGTCACAGCTGGTGCCGGTCCCAAAGGCACTTAAGCCCGTCGGGATCGCGCTGGTCGACAAGCCGGCGGGGCCATCCTCGTTCGGCATCGTCGCGGCGCTTCGCCGGCGCACGCGTGCGCGGACAGGTCACGCCGGGACATTGGACCCATTCGCCACGGGCCTTTTGGTTCTGTTGTCCGGAGCGGCAACTAGGCTGGCGCCATGCTTTGTCGGACTCGACAAGCGCTATGTCACGGACGTCGATCTCACGTCCACGACGACGACCGGCGATCCGGAAGGCGAAGTCGTCGAGCAGCATCCGGCGCCGTCGCGCGCCGAGTTGGACGACGCGCTCGCGCGCCTCCGCGGCCAGATCGAGCTGCCGATCCCCGCGGCCTCCGCGGTCAAGATCGGTGGTGAGCGCGCCTACAAGCTGGCGCGTCGGGGCGTTGTGGTGGACATGCCCGTGAGACGCTCACTCGTGCACGCGCTCGACGTCATCGCGTATAGCGGCGACACCGCATCCGTCCCGAGTGTGCGGATCGAGTTGCACGTCAGCTCCGGGACCTACGTGCGCTCGATCGCGCAGGCACTCGGCGGCCATTGCACGACGCTGCGTCGCACCGCGGTCGGTCCGTTCACGGTCGACGAGTCGGCACCGGTCGACCACGCGACATTGCTGCCGGTCGTGGACGCCCTCGCGCGCCTGTCGGCCGACGCGTTGGAGCAGGTCCCCGGCCCGGTGCGGGCCGGCGTGCTTGCGCTCGACGCGCCCGTCGGCGACGGGAGCGCAGCTTGAGGGCCGCACGGTGAACGTTGCGCGGAGCCCGGACGAGCTCGAGCGGCGGCCGCGCGCGGTCGCGATCGGGACCTTCGACGGCGTGCACCTCGGCCACCGGGCGGTGATCCGCGCGGCGGTCGATGCGGGGCCCGCACCGACGGTCGTCACGTTCCACCCGCATCCGCGGACGGCGTTCGGGAACCGCGTGGGGCTGCTTTCGACGCTCGAGCGCCGGCTCGAGTTGCTCGCCGAGACCGGGGTGGAGGACGTGCTCGTCGTCGAGTTCACCCCCGAGCTCGCCTCGGTCTCGCCGGAGGACTTCGCGCGGGATTACCTCGCGCAGATCGGCGCGGAGGTCGTGGTGGCCGGGACGGGCTTTCGGTTCGGGCGCGAACGTGCGGGCGACTGCGAGCTGCTGCGCAAGCTCGGCTTCGACGCGCGCGAGGTCCCGCTCGTCGAGGGGATCTCCTCAACGAGGATCAGGCAGCTCGCAGCGGCCGGGGAGGTCGAGGGCGCGGCGCGCCTGCTCGGGCGGCCACTCGAGGTCGACGGCACGGTGGTGAGCGGCGACCACCGCGGCGGGACGCTCGGCTTCCCGACCGCGAACCTGCTCGTCGAGCCGGACATGCTCGTGCCCGAATTCGGCATCTACGCGGGCGCCGTCGGCGAGAAACGGGCGGCGATCTCGATCGGCGTCAACCCGCACTACGGGGGCACCGAACAGCGGATCGAGGCCTACCTGCTCGACTGGTCCGGCGACCTCTACGGCGACCGCCTGGTGGTCGAGCTGTGGCGGCGGCTGCGGGAGGAGCGGGCTTTCGCGAGCGAAGCCGACCTGGTGGAGCAGATCGCCCGGGACGTCGACGAAACGAGGTCGGCGGTCCGCCCGGTCTAGGAGGTAGCACGCAAGTTTGGCCCGCTCACGGCGTCTTTCGTCGTATGGGGGAAGAACACAGCACCAACGTGATCCAGATCGACCGTGTGCGTTGCTTGGAGTGCGGTGCGAAGTACGTCAAGCCGGCCGATGGTGGCACGGTCAACGAGAACCCCGGGTGCCCGAAATGCGGGTACGTGGGGTGGATCTCGGCGACGATCCCGGCCACCTCTAGCCCGGGCGGACTGCGCCGCCTCGCCGGGGATCGGCGCCGGCACCAAGCCGTCCGAGCGCGCTGACGCCGCCGAAGTAGTGGTGGCGCCGGGACCAACGCCGGACCGGGCGCCCCTGCTGCTCGACCTCGGAGAGCCAGGCTTCGTCGACACCCGGTTCCGCGTTGACGAGGTTGCCTGCGGGGTGAAAGCGGGGCCGGTCGATCGCGGCCTGCGGCTCCACGCCCTCGTGGAGCACCGCCCCCAGAACACCGACGAGTGCGGTGCGCAGCCGCGTGCCGCCGGCTGCGCCGAGTGCCAGGTCGAGGTCGGAGCCGGCGAAGGCGAGCGTGGGGGCCATCATGCTCGCCATCCGGTCGCCCGGTCGCAGCGGCGCGGTGATCAGGTCGGACTCGCCGAGCATGCTGTTCAGGTGCAGATCGAGGCCGGGAAGCCAGTCGCCCGAGCCAAGGCCGAGGCTCGTGGTCAGCACGCACGCGTTGCCCTCAGTGTCGACGACGGTGAGGTTCGTGGTGTGGCCGTCCATCGTGGGCACCGTGTCGAGCGCCGCGAGCAGCGCCGAGGGGCCGCCGGCCGGATCGAAGCGCGCGAGCGTCTCCGGGACGCCGGACAAGCCGCGCCGCGTCAGCACGCGCCGGCCCGCGAACTCGACCGTCGCCGGCTCGGCCCAGACGGGTGCGTAGCCCTCGAGGTCGGTGGGGGTGATCGCGCCGCCGCGCTCGCGCACGAGATCGAGCAGCACGTGCGCGATCGTGCCGGAGTAGACGGACGCAGCGCCCTCGTCGCGCACGAGCTCGAGCGCCGTGACCAACCCGGGCTGCCGGAGCACGTCGCCTTCGGCCAAGAGCTCGCCCGCCGGCGCGTACAACGTGCCTCCCTCACGCATCGTCATCACCGGCGCGAGCATCGCGAGACACGCGACGTGCGCAGCGGGCATGATGACGCCCTCGCGCGCGAGACGCAACGCGGGCTCGACAAGTCGCGCCCACGGTAGCCGCCCGTGCGCACGCCACAGCGCATCGAGCCCCGCCGGCACACCCGGCACCGCGCACGACGACGCACCGATCGCGTAGTGGACGAGCTCCTCGCCGAACGGCACCTCGAGCGACTCCATGGGCGCGCCGCTGCCGGAGGGAACCGAGACGAAGCAGTCGAGATTGCGTGTCGCACCGCTCGCCACGTCGAAGTAAATCGCGTGACCGCCGCCGAGCAGGCCGGTCATCACCGTCTCGGCCACGCACGAGGCGAGGCACGCTGCGACCGCGGCATCGGCTGCGCTGCCGCCCTCGGCGAGGATCTCGGCGCCCGCGTCCGCAGTCGCCGGATGCCCGGCTGCGACGGCGGGGGCGATCACACGCGGTCCCCGGCCACGTTGCGTAGTGGATCTCCCCCGAGCGGTCCCACCGTTCGGGCGAGAGAACGGACTGGCACGCGTTCCGTCACGCAACGCGTTCGGCGAGCCGGCTGCTGAAGCGGCCGAACCCCTCGAGCGGGAAGTCGAACCGCTCGAGCACGCGACCGCCTTCCGTGATTTCGAACGTGCGCTCGCCGATCGCCCGCGCCGCAAACTCGCCGTCCTCGAGCTTCACCGACAGACCATCCACCGCAAACTCGACCTCGACCCAGCTGTCGCTGTTCGCGTACGACCCGCCGAGCGCGTCACGTACGTCGTCAGGCAGCTCGACGGTGTCGGGCACGCGGCGTCGGGCGCCGATCACGCGCTCGAAGAACACGTCCTCCACGCCGCGCAACGCTTTCCCGCCACGACCGTGGTTTGTGAGGCCGACGAAGACCGCTCCGTGATCGGGCACCAGGAGGAGCGACGACTGGAACCCGCCCCACGAGCCGCCGTGACCCCAGACCTCGACGCCGCCGACCCGTTCGCCGAAGAGCCCGAGGCCGTAGACGCCTCCGGTCGGCTTGCCGTGGACGATGCGCATCCGTGCGAAGTGCGGCGACGCGAGAAGCCACTCGCCGAAGCGCAGCAGGTCGGGAACGTTCGAGACGAGACCGCCGGAGGGACGCCGGGCCCGCGGGTAGGGGCCGGGCAGCGCGTCCGGGCCCGTCCCAGCGAGCTCGGGCTCGCCGAACGACGTCGCTTCGAGCCCGGCGGGAACCAGCACCCGGTCCGCGAGGACATCCTCATAGGTCTCGCCGGAACGTTCGGCGCACATTCGGCCCGCCAGCCAGTACCCGGTGTTCGCGTACGACCAGGCCTGCTCGACGGGGAGGAAGCGGCGGATCTTCGGCAGCTCCGCGACGAGCACCTCGAGGGCGTCGTCGCCGTCCCCGAAACGCCCGAGGTCGCCGGCGTCGGAGTCGAAGCCGCTCGTGTGTGAGAGCAGGTGCCGGAGCCGGACGTCGGCAGGCCAAATACCGCTCGGCTCCTCGAGCTCGAGGAGGCCCAGGGAGAGGGCGGCCGTGAACGGCTTCGTGATCGAGGCGACCCGGAACAGCGTGTCCGTTTCGCATCCGATCGCGTGCGTTGCGACCTCCCCTCCGAGGGAGATGCCGAAGGCGAGCGCCGGCACCTCCCAGGTGAGCGCCGCGGCCTCAGATGCCTGCAAATACGACGAATCCAGCACGAGTTCGCTACCCTACCGCCCGACCCGATCTCGGCCGTGCGCGTCTTCCTTCGCGACGTCGCTGAGACCTGGGTGTCGTCTACTCAGAGGAGAAAAGCATGCCCCTCACCAAGGAAGAAAAGGTCGAGCACGTTCAGAAGTTCGGCAAGCACGAGACTGACACCGGTTCGCCGGAGGTGCAGATCGCGATGCTGTCGCAACGCATCAACGAGCTCACCGAGCACCTCCGCACGCACAAGCACGATCACTACTCGCGTCGCGGGCTGCTCAAGCTCGTCGGCCGGCGCCGCAGGTTCCTGAACTACCTGCAGCGGAAAGACCTCGAGGGCTACCGCGCCCTCATCAAGGAGCTCGGCCTCCGCCGGTAACGCTCCTCAGTCAAGGAGGGTGGAGTTTGGGCGAGCGCCCTCGCTGTTCTCGAAATGCAGCACGGCGCTGACCCAAACTTCCACCCTTCACTCAGTACGCACAGTGGAGGAATAGGAGAAACATGAGCATTGTTGAAGCTGAGCATCCCGCAGGGGTGCCGGTTTCCGTGTCCGTCGAAATTGGCGGCAAGGAGATTTCATTCGAGACGGGGAAGATCGCCAAGCAGGCAGACGGGGCA
>DATBDB010000035.1:0-6998 GCA_036270155.1 Gaiellaceae bacterium | reverse complement strand
GAGTTCGGGCCGGCGATCGGTTTCGAGCAGGAGAGCCGCTACCACGACAGGACGGTCGACGAGCACACATTCGAGGTCGTCCAGGCCGCGGCCAACACAGGCGCGCCTCTGCGGGTGCGTCTGGCCGCGCTCTTCCACGATCTCGGCAAGCCGCACGTCGCGTGGCGGGGCACGGACAACCGCCTGCACTACTACGCGAAGCCCGGCTACTCGGCGCAGAGTCATGAGCAGGTGAGCGCGCAACTCGCTGACGCCGCGCTCGAGCGCCTGCGCTACCCGACCGATCTTCGCCAGCGCGTCGTACGCATCGTGCGCGCGCACATGCTCGACCCAGGCCGGGCGGACGAGGTACGCGCACGCCGGCTGCTGCAGCGCTACGGCGCGGGCTTGACCTTCGACCTACTCGATCACAAGCGGGCGGACCTGCTCGGCAAGGGGCCTGCGAACGACAAGGATCTCGAACGGTTACGTGAGTTCCGGCGTGTCGTCGAGCGCGAGAAGACGAGCGCACACCGGTTGCGCGACCTGGCGATCGGCGGCGATGACCTGATCGAGATCGGCTACCAGCCCGGGCCCGCGATCGGTCGAACGCTGCGGGCGCTCCTCGACGATGTCGTCCAGGAGCCGGAACTGAACACCCGCGACAAGCTGCTTGCGCGCGCGAAGGAGCTGGCGTGATCTTCTGGGACGAACCGGGCTACGTCGTCGCGTTCACGACGCGCATCGGCGGGGTCAGCGACGGGGTTTACGCCTCGCTCAACCTGACGCGCGGGACCGGTGACGATGCGGACCACGTCGAAGAGAACCGCCGGCTCGCCTGCGAGGCGCTCGATCTGCCCTACGAGCGGCTTGCGTTCAACCGCCAGGTGCACTCACCGACGGTGCACCGCGCCGGCCCGGGCACGCGCGGGGAGCCCGGCGACGGCCTGTGGACCGACGAGCCGCGTCTACCGTTGCTCGCCATGTCTGCCGACTGCCTGCCGATCGCGATCGTGCGCGCCGAAGGCCCGCGGGCGCTGGCCGTGCTCCATGCCGGCTGGCGCGGGCTTGCGGAGGGCGTGGTCTCCGAGGGCGTCAAGGCACTTCGTGTTGACTCAACACAAAGTCTGGCGGCGGTGATCGGGCCGGCGATCGGTCCGTGCTGCTACGAGGTGGGGCCCGAGGTGTCCGCGCTCTTCGACAGTGATCTGACCGTGGACGGGAAGCTCGATCTCTGGAGCGCCGCCGAGCGTGCGCTTCGTGCGGCCGGCGTGGCGCGTGTGGAGCGCGTCGACCTCTGCACGCGCGACTACCCGCAGCTGTTCTTCTCGCACCGGCGCGACGGTCGCGCGCGCGGTGTCCAGGGAGTGATCGGTGCAGTCGCCTGAGGTGATCCGCGAGCGGCTCGCTCGCATCCAGGACGAGGTCGGCCCGAACGTGACCATCGTCGCCGCGACGAAGTACGTCGCCCTTGCCGATATGGCCGCGCTCGTCGAGGCCGGGATCACCGTTGTGGGAGAGAACCGCGCGCAGGACCTCGAGGCGAAGCATGCGGAATACGGCGACGCGTTCCGCTGGCACTTCATCGGCCAGCTGCAGTCGAACAAGGTGAAGTTCGTCAACCGGATCTGCGACCTCGTCCACTCGCTCGACTCGGACTCTGCGGCACGGCGGCTCGAAGTACCTGCCCTCGTTCAGGTGAACCTTGCAGGCGAGGAGTCCAAGGGGGGCGTCGATCCTGGGGAGATCGGGGCGTACCTCGGCTACGACGTCCGTGGGCTCTCGACCATGCCGCCGGCCGCCTCGACGCCCGAGCAGTCCCGCGCGTGGTTCGTGAAGCTGCGCGAACTGGCGGCCGAGCATGGATTGCGGGAGCTCTCGATGGGAACGACGCAGGACTACGCGGTTGCCGCCGAAGAAGGGGCAACGCACGTCCGCGTCGGTTCAATCCTGTTTCGCGATTAAGATTCCCTGCAAATGGCTCTCGGAGATCTCTGGTCACGCACGCTCGTCTACTTCGGCATCGCCGAGGAGGACGACGACTGGGAAGACGAGGATGGCTACATCGCCGAGGAGAGCCTCGAGCAGAGCTACAGCGAGCGGCCGAACGTCAGACGTCTGACACCGCGCCGGCGCCAGCAGGATTTCGACGACTGGACCGAGTCCGAAGCCGACCAGCCGACGACGCGGGTGCCCGCTGTCCGGGCTGCGGCCCGCACCGAACGGGAGCGGAGCCGCGTGCGCGAGATGCGCCCGCAGATCGAGGCCGTGCCGAACCCGTCGAGCGTCAAGGTGCACCTCGTCCTGCCGCGCAGCTTCAACGACGCGCAGCAGATCGCCGACAAGTACAAGCAGGGGATCCCCGTGATCCTCAACCTGCAAAGCGCCGATACGGAGCTGTCGAAGCGCCTGATCGACTTCACGAGCGGGCTGACCTACGCGCTGAACGGCGGCATGCAGCGCGTGGCCGACAAGGTCTTCCTCCTCACCCCGCGCAACGTCGAGGTCTCCGCCGAGCAGCGCGCCGCGCTGCTCGAGCGTGGCGGCTTCTTCAACCAGGCGTAGGAAAAACCGCCTCCGGCCAGAAGGGAGCGCCATGGTGCTCGACGCCATCACTCAAGTCGAGCTGTTCGTGAACGTCTTCATCGGCGTTTACGTCCTGGCGATCTTGGCGTACATCCTCACGTCCTGGGTGCAGCTGCCGTATTCCCTGAGACCGGTTCAGCGCTTCCTCTACGACGTGTGCGACCCGTACCTGCGGTTCTGGCGACGCGTTCTGCCGTTCTCCGCGGGCCCGTTCGATTTCTCGCCAATGGTCGCCGTCCTGGCACTCATCCTGCTCGAGCGGATCCTGTTCGCGATCCTCGGGCGCCTGCACTAGGAGGGAGCGGAATGCGGTACACACCAGTTGAGCTGAGGCACGTCAAGATTGGGCGTTCGACGTTCGGTGGCTACCGGAAGCTCGAAACCGAGAAGCTGATCGAGGACATCGCGGACAGCTTCGAAGAGGTCTGGCGCGACCGTGGTGAGCTCACCGACAAGCTCGAGGATGTCGAGAAGATCCTCGCGGAGGTAAAGCAGCGCGAGTCGCTGCTCGCCTCGACGCTCGTCGCCGCTGAGAAGGCCTCGACCGAGATTCGGGAGGCCGCCAAGCGCGAGGCCGAATTGATCATCGCCGAGGCGCACCAGGAAGCACGGTCCGTGACGCGCGGCGCCCAGAGCGAGCGCGAGCGGCTGTTCACCGAAGTGCGCAGGGTCGAGACGCTGCTCCGGGCCGCGCTCGGGATGGTCGAGGAGACGCGGAGTGAGCTCCCCGCATCGCCCGTGGCGGAACCTTCGGCCGAGCACTGGCCGAAGCGTCACGACACCCGGGAGTTCCAGGCCGTTCAGCCGGCGGAGGTCCAGGAGCCGCCAAAGCTCCCGCCCGTACAGTCGGTCCCGGACGAGCCGGACGAAGGTCCCAGCACGGCACGCGACTTCGCCTGGGGGTAGAGCCGATTCGGCGCTAAGGCCCCAGCGCTACCCTTGAGCGCGTGAGCGCTCGCCTGACATTGCGCGTTTCACCGGGCGCTGCGCGCTCGGTCGTGGTGGGGCGGCACGGCGCCGGCTGGAAGGTGCGCGTTGCGGCCGCACCGGAGAACGGCAAGGCCAACGACGCGGTCGTCCGCCTGCTCGCGGACACGCTCGCGCTGCCGGCACGGGACGTTCAGCTCGTTTCCGGACGCTCTTCGCGGGACAAAATCTTCGCACTGGAGCGCATTCGGCCCGACGAGATCGAGCGGCGACTCGCGGAGGCGAGCGGAGCGGGGGAGGAGCCGAATTGAGCACGATCAACACCGCGGAGAGCCGCAAGAAGTTGGAGGAAGAGAAGGCGCGGCTGCTGCATGCCGTCGGTTTCCTCGTGCGCGAAAACCCGGGGAGCATCTCGGACGAACTGGGCGAGGTCGCCGAAGGCGGCACGGACAATCACCTCGGCGACATGGCAACGGCGATGTACGACCGGGAGCTCGACGACGGCCTCGAGGAAGGCGCGCGGGAAACACTCGTGGAGATCGACGCTGCGCTTCAGCGCATCGAGGATGGGACGTACGGCAGCTGTGAGGTGTGCGGCAAGCCGATCGGTGCAGAGCGTTTGTCCGCGATCCCGTGGACACGACTCTGTATCGACGATCAGCGCCGCGCTTCGAGTTGATCGACGGAGGCTCGACGGAGTCGTCGACTTGACCGACGTTCGCGTCGGTTCGAAGACGAACGGCCTGGCGCCGATCTCGGTCGCCGAGCGCTCGCTCGGCGCGGGAGCGTGGCAATGGGCCGGCCTCGCGACGGTTGCGATCGCGGCGGTGGTCGCCGACCAGTTGACGAAGCACGTCGTCACGCGGACGCTCCCGCTCGACGACTCGGTGCACGTCGTCGGCCCCTTGTCGATCCACCACGTGCAGAACTCGGGCATCGCGTTCGGCCTCTTCTCGAGCGCAACGGCGGGCGTCACGGTGGTCACGAGCATCGCGGTCATTTGGATGCTCGTCTTCTTCGCACGGTCGGGCTCGCGTCATCCGGTGCTTCCCGCAGCTCTCGGGCTCCTGATCGGCGGCAGCGTCTCGAACCTCGTCGACCGAATCCGGCTGCATCACGTAACGGACTTCATCGACCTGAAGTGGTGGCCGGCGTTCAACCTTGCCGACAGCTTCATCGTCATCGGCGTCGTGATCCTGCTCGCGGCGCTGATCGCGGCGGACCGCAAACCGCGGCCGCCGCAGCGCACGCTCGACGTCGCCGCGCGATGACAGGCGCAGGCTCGACGGAGCCGTCCAAGATGACCGTGCCGGTCGAAGCAGCGGGCGAGCGGCTCGATCGCTTCCTCGCGACGCACCTCGGCTCGCGCGCCGCGGCGGAGCGCGCCGTTGAGGCGGGGGCGCTCGTCAACGGGATCGCGCGGCCGAAGAGCTTTCGCCTCGAAGGCGGGGAGGAGGTCGAGCTGCCGGCCGTCGCGGCTCCGGTCGCGGTCGCGCCACCGCCCGAGCCGGCGATCGCGTGGCAGGACGAGCACTTGCTGGTGGTCGACAAGCCCGCGGGCCTCGTTGTTCACCCTGGGCACGGTCACGCGCAGGGGACGCTTGTGAACGCGCTCGCAGGGAAGATCGCCGGGGGCGACCCGGAACGGCCCGGCATCGTGCACCGCCTCGATCGCGGGACGTCGGGGCTGATGGTGGTCGCCCGTTCGGAGAAAGCACATGCCCGGCTGCAAAAGCTCGTCCGCGAGCGGGCGCTCGAGCGCACCTATCTCGCGCTCGTCCGCGGCCGCCCGCGCTCGCGCACCGGTCGCATCGAGGCGCAGATCGGCCGCGACCGTGGCGACCCGACGCGGGTCTCCATGGACACGGACTCACCGCGGGATGCAATCACCCATTTCGAGGTCGAGCGGCTTTGGCCAGGCCACGCGCTCTTGCGGGTGAAGCTCGAGACCGGCCGCATGCACCAGATCCGCGTGCACCTCGCGGCGATCGACCTGCCGGTCGTCGGCGATCAGACGTACGGCGTCCCCGGCGCAGAGTTGTCGCGGCAGTTCCTGCACGCAGCCGAGCTGTCGTTTCCGCACCCGTTCAGCGGCGAGCCCATCGAAGCCCGTTCGGAGCTCCCGCAGGATCTTGAAGCCGCGCTCGAGCGCCTCGGCTAACTCCGACCTCCTAGCCGCGCTTGGCGCGCTTCGACTCGTACTGGCGTGCATCGGCGAGGCGGAGGAGCGCGTCCGGGTCGGCCGCGTCCGTCGGGAAGTGCGCCCAGCCGGCGCTGACGGCGAAGCCCACGGGCAGCTCCTTGCACGTGATCCTGTCCACGACGCCGTCCGCGAGACGGCGCCGAAAGCGCTCGCCCGCATGCGGGTCCGTCTCGAGCAGCAGCACCGCGAACTCGTCGCCGCCCATCCGGCTTGCGACATCCGATCCCCGGAGCATCGACGACGCGAGGTCTCCAACCCGGTGCAGCACGCGGTCGCCTTCCATGTACCCGAAGATGTCGTTGATCTCCTTGAACCGGTCGAGGTCGAAGTAGACGATCGTCAGCCCGTGGTCGTAGCGCCGCGCGCGCTCGAGCTCGAGCGTGAGCCGGTCCGAGAACGCCTGGTGGTTCAGCAGTCCGGTCAGCGGATCGCGCCGCGCCTGGTCCGCGAGCTCGGCGGTCGCCCGGTCGAAGTAGGCGACGACGCACTCGACGACGATCCTGTCGATCGTGTCGTTGATCCGGCGCTCGACCTCGATCACGTCGCCGCTCTCGAGCCCGGCCAGGCGCCCGGCGACGAAGCGCCACAGCACCCGCCGCAGGAGCAGGAACTCCGTGACAACCTCGCGCGGCGCGAACCCAAGAGCCTCGCGCTGACGGGCGTGGTCGCGCGCGATCGCCGCCAGCGGTCCGCCGACGCGCATTCGCTCCGGCATCGGCCGCTCGACCTCGCGACCGAGCTCGGTGATGAACGTCGGCATGTCTCCGAGCTGGGCGACACGGCCGAGGCGCAGCAGCGACGGGACGACGTCGTCCGTCAGGCCCTCCTCGATCGCTTCGAGAGCCAGCTCCCACCCGTTTGCGCGCAGCTCCGCTCCCAGCTCCGAGAGAGCACTCAGCACCTCGACCAGGGCGTCTCCCACGTCCCCACAACGTGAAATCGCGGAAAAAGGACACGGCCGGGTACCATTCCGGAGCTTTCCGTCCCTCCAACCCGGTGGGAAACCCACGGTGGACGGTGGCCGGGTCTGACCCGGCTTCCACCTGGCACCACCGGTGCTTCGCAATCGAAACCGCAGAAAGGGGCTCCCATGCCCGTCGTTTCCATGAAGGAATTGCTGGAGGCCGGCGTTCATTTCGGCCACCAGACCCGCCGCTGGAACCCGAAGATGAAGCGTTTCATCTTCACCGAGCGCGGCGGCATCTACATCATCGACCTCCAGCAGACGCAGGAGCTGGTGGACGAGGCACACAACTTCGCGAAGGCGATCGCCGAGCGCGGCGGCTCCGTCCTGTTCGTCGGG
>DATBDB010000034.1:0-4377 GCA_036270155.1 Gaiellaceae bacterium | reverse complement strand
GAGAAAGCGCTGCAGATCGACACGCGCGCAGCGCGCCAGGTGCGTCGCCTCTCCGGTGGGAACCAGCAGAAGGTGACGATCGCGCGCTGGCTTGCGAACGGGTTCGCAACGATGCTCTGCTTCGATCCGACGCGCGGGATCGACGTCGGGACGAAGCGGCAGATCTATGCGCTGCTGCGACGGCTGGCCGACGACGGCGCGGCGATTCTCTTTTTCTCGAGCGAGCTCGCCGAGTTCCCGCTCGTCTGCGATCGCGTGCTGACGCTCTTCGGCGGTGAGGTGACCGCCGAGCTCGCGGGCGTCGCGGCCGACGAGGCGTCCCTGCTCCGCGCAATGCACGGGCTCGCCGCAGAGGCCGAGGCCGTCGCGTGACGGCGACGACCGCGGTCGCCATCCCACAGCGCGGCGGCCTTGCGCGCTTCGTGCGCCGGCACGGCTGGACCGTCGGCATCTACGTGCTGCTGTTTGCCCTGACGCTCTTCTGGCGGTCGCAGACGACGGTCAAGTGGGGGCCGTTCGACGTGCAGTCGCTCGTGATCGACGCGCTCCCGCTCTGCTTCGCCGCCTGCGCCCAGTCGATCGTGATCATCAGCGGCGGGATCGACCTCTCGGTCGGATCGATGATGTCGCTCGCGAACGTCGTCTCCGCGAAGTACATGCTCCACATGAGCTTCGACGAGGCAATCCTCTTCTCGCTGGCGGTTGTCGCCGGCGCCGCGGTCGTGGGGGCTCTCACCGGTCTGACGATCGTCGTGACGCGCGTCGCGGACATCATCGTCACCCTGGCGATGCTCTTCGTGCTCGGAGGGCTGGCGCTCGCGGTGCTTCAGGTTCCCGGCGGCGGAGCACCGGTGCGCTTCCAGGGGCTCGTCTCGGTCGACACCGTGTTCACGCAATGGCTCCCGGCCGCCCTGCTGATCCTCTTCGGCTCGTTCGCCGTGCTCTGGCTGACCGTCCGCCGCACGCGTCCAGGCCTCGCGCTGTACGCGACCGGTTCGAACCGCAGCGCCGCGTACCTTGCCGGCGTCAACGTCAACCGCTCACGCGTGCTCGCGTATGCGTACTCCGGTGCGTTCGCCGCGCTTGGTGGGCTGGCGTTCACCGCCGCGTCCGGCCTCGGCGACCCGAACGCGGGCGCCATCTACACGCTCAACTCCGTCGCCGCGGCAGTGCTCGGCGGCGTCTCGCTGCTCGGCGGCGTCGGCGGCCTGGTGGGGCCGATCGCCGCGGCGTTCGTCCTGACGCTCGTCAAGACGCTGATGATCCTGCGGGGCGTCGACCAGAACTACGCGCAGGTGATCCAGGGCGCGTTGATCGTGCTCGTCGTCATGGTCGGCGGCCTCGCGATCCGGCAGAAGGGCAAAGGCTCGTGAGCGCCGCTCCGCAGGCGCATGCGCGCCCGTCGCTGCGCCGCCTCGCGGGCGACAGTCCGGCGGCGGTGCTCACGCTCGTCTTCATCGGCATCTTCATCGGCACCGACATCGTCAACCGCGCCCAGGGCGGCGGCGCGTTCCTGACGCTGAAGCAGATCTCGACTACGTTCCTCTTCGCTGCGGTGCTGGGGCTGATGGCGGCCGGCCAGACACTCGTCATGCTGACCGGCGGCGTCGATCTCTCCGTCGCGACGACGGCAACGGCGGGCGCGTTTGCGGTCTCTCGCTTCGGGACGGAAGGGTCGGCGAAGGCAATTGTGATCGCGCTGGTGATCGGGCTGGCGATCGGCCTCGTCAACGGGATCGGCGTCGCGCTCTTCCGCGTGAACGCGCTGATCATGACGCTCGGCATCTCGACGATCACGCTCGGCCTCTTGACCGTGCAAGCGCAGAAGCAGTTCACGTCGCTCGTGCCGAACTTCGTGGTCACTCTCGGATCGGGGCGCGTCCTCACCTACATCCCGTACGACCTGTTCGTGTGGGTGCCGATCGCGGCGCTGATCATTCTCGGGCTGCGCTACTCGGGCATCGGCCGCATGATCTATGCGGTCGGGGACAACCCGGCCGCGTCGCGGCTGGCCGGCGTTCGTACCTGGCAGGTGCTGTTGTTCGTCTACGCGATCTGCGGTCTTCTCTCCGCGGCCGCCGGCATCCTGCTCGTCGGCTTCAACAACGCGGCAGACCTCGGAATCGCTGCGCCGTTCCTGCTCCCGTCCGTGGCGGCGGTGGTGATCGGCGGGACGTCGATCTTCGGCGGGCTCGGCGGCTACGCCGGAACGATCCTCGGCGCGCTGATCCTCACCGTCCTCGACTCGCTCCTGACGATCCTGAACGCGTCGCAGGCCGTGCGTCAGATCATCTACGGCCTGATCGTGCTCGCGCTCGCGGCGATCTACGCGCGGGCGACCGCCGCCGAGTGATACCGCGGATCGACGAGCTGCGCGCCGGTGTCGTCGGCACCGGGTTCATCGGTGTCGTCCACGTCGATGCGCTCCGGCGTCTCGGCGTCGAGGTGACCGGCGTCGTCGGCTCGAGCCCCGAACGCGCGCAGGCGAAGGGTCTGGCGCCCACCTACGAGAGCTACGAGGCGCTGCTCGCCGACGAGCGCGTCGATGTCGTCCACCTGACGACGCCCAACCACCTGCACTATCCGCAGGTGAAAGCCGCACTCGAGGCGGGCAAGCACGTCATCTGCGAGAAGCCCCTGGCGCTGACGGCGACGGAGTCGCAAGAGCTGCTTGCGCTCGCCGACAGGAGCGGGCTCGTGCATTGCACGAACTTCAACATTCGCTTCTACCCGCAGGTGCAGGAGGCGCGCACCCGCGTGCGCAGCGGCGAGGTCGGCGAGGTGTGGAACGTGCACGGCGGCTACTTACAGGACTGGCTGCTCTTCCCGACCGACTGGAACTGGCGGCTCGAGACCGACAAGGGCGGTGCGTTGCGCGCGGTCGCCGACATCGGCTCGCACTGGCTCGACCTCGTGCAGTTTGTGACCGGGCTCGAAGTCGAGCAGGTGTTTGCCGACCTTGCGACGACGATCCCCGTCCGGCAGCGGCCGACGGGCGAGGTGGAGACGTTTGCCGCCGCGGGTGACGTCGAACGCGTCGACACGCCGGTGTCGACGGAAGACCTCGGCCACATCCTTGTCCGCTTTCGCGGTGGCGCTCGCGGTTCGTGCGTGATCTCGCAGGTGGCGGCGGGACGCAAGAACGCGGTCAGCTTCGAGGTCGCCGGGTCACAGGGCTCGCTCGCCTGGCGGGGCGAGCAGCCGGAAGAGCTCTGGCTCGGTCACCGCGACGAGCCGAACGGCATCTTGCTGCGCAATCCCGCGCTGATGGCTGCCTCGTCGGGCGCAACAACGCACTTGCCGGCCGGACACGCCGAGGGCTTCGCCGACACGTTCCGCGAGCTCTACCGCGCTGTCTACCGCGCCGTCGCGGCGGGCGAGCCGGGCGACGACTACCCGACCTTCCGTGCCGGCCACGTCGAGAACGTTCTCGCTGAGGCCGTTGCTCAATCAGACAACAAACAAAAGTGGGTGGAGGTAACGCTGTGAAGCTCGGACTCCTGACCGCCGCGTTCGGCGAGTTGTCGCTCGACGAGGTGGCCGCCTGGGCGGCCGCGAACGGCTTCGACATGCTCGAGGTCGCGTGCTGGCCGGCCGCGGGCGCCGAGAAGCGCCGGTACGCAGGCGTCACGCACATCGACGTCGACGCGCTCGACGTCGACGCGGTGCACGCGACGCTCGAGCGTCACGGCGTCGGCATCTCGTCACTGGCGTACTACCCGAACAACCTTCACCCCGACGACGCCGTGCGCGAAGAGGTCAACGGCCACCTGCGCAAGGTGATCGATGCCTCGCAGGCCCTCGGCGTCGAGATCGTCGGCACGTTCATCGGCAACGACAAGGACCGGCCGTTGCCGGAGAACCTCGACCGCTTCCGCAAGATCTGGCCGTCCCTTGTTTCCTACGCCGGCGAGCGCGACGTGAAGATCGCGATCGAGAACTGTCCGATGATCTTCAGCTACGACGAGTGGCCGGGCGGCAACAACCTCGCGTGGTCTCCGGCGATCTGGGACGAGATGTTCACGGCGATCCCCGACGCGAACTTCGGGCTCAACATCGATCCCTCGCACCTCGTCTGGCTGATGATCGACTACGAGCGCGCGATCTACGACTTCGGCGACCGGATCTTTCACGCGCACGCCAAGGATCTCGAGGTGCGCAAGGACGGGCTCTACCGTCACGGCGCCTTCTCGGGCGGCATTGGCTGGCAGGTGCCGCGGCTCCCGGGCCTCGGGAGCGTCGACTGGAACCGGTTCGTCGCCGCGCTCTACGCGGTAGGGTACGACTACGTGCTCTCGGTCGAGCACGAGGACCGGCGCTTCGAAGGCTCGCAGGAGCTGGTCGAGCGCGGGTTCCTGCTCGCTCGCAATAGGCTGG
>DATBDB010000033.1:0-11465 GCA_036270155.1 Gaiellaceae bacterium | reverse complement strand
CTCGGTCGCGATGCGCAACGCGTCGCCGTCGAGCAGCGGGCCGTCCTTCAAGCGCTCTTCGAGCGATCCGTTCGGCAGGTACTCGAGGACCATGTACATCCGGCCGTCGGCCTCGCCGTAGTCGTAGAGCGAGCAGATGTTCGGGTGCGAGAGCGCGGCGGCTGCACGCGCTTCGCGCTCGAAGCGCGCCCGGTCGGCGCTCGGGGCGAGCATTTTCACCGCGACCCTTCGTTCCAGCTCCTCGTCCTGCGCGAGCCAGACCGAGCTCATCGCGCCGCGACCGAGCGGCTCGAGCAAGCGGTAGCGCCCAGCGATCAGCTTCTCGTCCACCGGGGGATTATCGTGATCCATCGTGAGCTCCTTGCCGGCCATCGACGAAGCCCTTGCGCTCGTGCTCGCGCGCGCACGGCCGCTGGCGGCCGAAGACGTGCCAGTCGCACGCGCCGCGGGCCGGGTCGTGGCGGAGCCCGCCGTCGCCGTCACCGACCTTCCGCCCTTCGACAGCTCGGCCATGGACGGCTATGCGGTGCGCGCAGCCGACACGCCCGGCGCCCTGACCGTCGTCGGGCACTCCGCGGCGGGGAAGCCCGAGGCGCGCGCGCTCGGCGCCGGCGAAGCGATCGTGATCTCTACCGGAGCGGTCGTGCCGGCCGGCGCCGACGCGGTCGTCCCGGTCGAGCGAACGTCCGGGAACGTCGAGGTCGAAGGTGTCGGCCCGGGGGACAACGTGCGTCCGCGCGGCGGCGACGCACGCGTAGGTGATGTGGTCGTCGAACGCGGCGATGTGCTCCGGCCTGCGCAGCTTGGTGCGCTTGCGGCCGCGGGAGTTGCGATCGTGCGCTGCGCACGCCGCCCGCGGGTCACCGTGCTCGCGACCGGCAGTGAGCTGCGCGCACCGGGAGAACCTCTGGCCCTCGGCGAGATCTACGAGTCGAACACGGTGCTGCTCGCTGCGCAGCTCGCTTCGGCCGGCGCGGACGTCACCGTTCATGACTCGGTCAGCGACGACGAGGCCGCGACTCGCGCTGCGCTCGAGCGGGCGCTCGAGTCCGACGTGCTCGTCACCTCCGGCGGGGTCTCGGTCGGGCCGCACGACCTCGTGCGGGCCGCGCTGGCCGAGCTGGGCGCGGAGGAGATTTTCTGGCGCGTCGCAGTCAAGCCGGGAAAGCCGACCGCGTTCGCCGTGCGCGGCGAGACGCTCGTGTTCGGGCTGCCGGGCAACCCCGTCTCCTCGCTCGTCGGCTTCGAGCTCTTTGTCCGCCCCGCGCTGCTCGCACTGCAGGGCGCACGGGAGCCGGGCCCCGCGTATCTCCCGGGCCTGCTCGGGACCACGGTGCGTCGCACTGAGCAGCGCGACGAGCTCGTCCGTGCGCGCACGCGGATCGAAGGTGGTGCCGTCGTGCTCGATCCGCTCACCGGTCAGGAGTCGCACATGATCGTGCGGAGCGCCGCGGCGTCCGCCCTCGTGCTCATTCCACACGGGACGGGTGAGGTGTCCGAGGGCGCGCAGGTCAGCTACTTGCGGATCTGACCGGCGCGTAGGCGGTGCCGCCACGCGGGGCGACACCGACCAGTTTCGCGTCGACGAGATAGCGGTTCGTTGCGAAGAAGCGCGGATGGCACGCCTGCAGCCGCAAGATCTCGCTGCCGTGATCCTCGAGTACGGCGACGGCGTTGTCGGCCACGACGTAGTGCCGTGTCACACGGTAGGTGAACGTCCCGTACGGCAGCTCGAAGCGGATGTAGTCGCCGATGCGAATGGTGTTGATCGCTGCGAACGGCGCGAGGTACGTCGTGCGGTGGCCGGCGACATAGATCAGGTGCCCCTCGCCTGGGAGACCGCTGCCCTCGTAGTGGCCGGGCCCCTTCTTCAGCGACGCGTGGTCGGTGCCTTGCACCACGACCATGTTCAAGCCGATCCGGCCGATGCGCAGCCGGCCGACCGGTTCACCGGTGCGCAGCGTCTTGCGATACGCGCGCGCTTCGCTTGCGACCTGGCGCTCCGTGCTCGCGAGGTCGCCGCGTGCCGGTTGCGGGTGGAACGCAGCGGCGCGCTTGTCGTATGCGCTCGCGAGCCGCGCCTGCTGGAAGTGCGTGTAGACCGCCGTAAAGGGGTCTTCCCAGCGCCAGACGAGCACGACCCACGCCAGCGTGAGCACACCCGCGACGATCAGAAGCGAACCGAAGATCCTGGACGTTCTGCGCACTAGCCTCCCAACGCGCGCCGCCTCTCTTCGGTTACGCGCCGACGCGCGCGATTCGCGAGGATCAACCGTCGGATGATCTCCCGCACCGGTCCGCGGGCGGGCCGCTCTCCCGGCTCCGGGTACGGGGCGTACCGGCCGGCGGCGACCACAGCGAGCTGTGCGGCACAAGCGGCTCCGCCCAGGGTGATCGCGACCGCGGGCACGTGGACGTAGCCGAGGGCAACGAGCTCCAGGAGATACCAGGGCGCGTCGACGCCGAGCCCGTAGCGCACCCCGAGCGAGAGCAGGATCAGCGCGGGCCCTGTCAGCCCGAGCAGCAGCACGAACGCGCGCGCGGCCGGCTTCCCGCTTCGCACCTGCGGGAGCCAGAGCCACGAGTGCAGCGCCGGGAGGATGAAGAGCAGGGCGAACGGGTTCGTTGCCAGAACGAGCAACGCGACGACGGCAAGCGTCAGCAGTGCGGCGGTCTCACCCGCGAGCCGCTCGTCGGCGCCCACAGGACGGCGCGGTACGAGCCGGTGCCGCGCGACGACCCAACCGACGACCCCGACGAGGCCGAGCGCGATCAGCGCGAGAACGGGCCAGTTGCGCGCGGCAGCTGCCGTCAGGTTGGGCGGCCGCGCCGCGCCTGTCGGCCACGCGCCGAAGAGCTTGAACGCATAGAACGCGGCCCCGATGAACAGCCAGAAACCGAGGCGGGTGCGCAGGCTGCGCGCGGCCGGCAGCAGCGAGATGCCACGCCGCCTGCAGTGCGCGAACAGGTCGACGACACCGACGAGGAACGGCACGAGGAGCGTGAAGAGCACGAGCTCGATCGCCCAGCCCCGCACGATGCGGTCGCCCGCCCACACGTAGCTCGTCGTGCCTTGCGCGAGCTCGAGGCCCTGATCGAGCGAACCGATCACCTGCTGGGCTGCGCGTCCCATCGCAGTCAGCCTGGTATCGCTCAGCCGCTCGGGTCGGTCGGTGAACGCGGCCGGCGGACGTTCACCGGCCGTCGTCAGCGTGACCGCGGGAATGCCGTGCGCCACGAAGGGGCCCTGCTCGTACAGCGTGAACGGAAAGCCGAGGTCGACCAGTTGATCGAGGATCGTGGCGCGCTGCACGGGCACGCCGGTCTGCTCGATCACGCGCTTCGCTGCTGTCTCGACGAACGTCGCCGCAGGTGAGCGAGGTGTGTCGCCTGTGATGACAACACGCGGTCGTCCGTTGCCTCCGATGGCATCGAGGTTGATCGTCGCCACCACATGGAACGGCGCGTGTGTGACGAAGCGCAGCGCACCAAGTCCCCCGAACGCGCCACCGTCGGTCGAGAGGAAGACGATCGTGTGCGCGGAGCGCACGAGGCGACCCGACGACTGTGCGTAGTTCCGAGCGAGCTCGACGAGCGCCGCGGTCCCCGTCGCGTTGTCGTTCGCCCCCGGTCCGGCTCCGGTGTCGTCGCGGTGCGCCATCACGACGATCGCGTCGCTCGACTGTCCAGCGGCGACCGCCCAGAGGTTTCGCAGCTTGACCGTGCCGAGTGACGGGATCTTGGCCTGCCACGTGTCCGACGAGACCGGCAGCGCGTACGGCGCCATCTGGTCGCGGAACCACTGCCCGGCGCGCAACGCCCCGAGGCCGTTCGGCGCGCGGTCGGGGGCGACGTTCGCGAAGTTGATCGCGAGCTGCTTCGTCGCCGCGCCGTCGAAGTTCGGAGGCAGCAGCGGCGCCGGCAGCGCGCCCGGCCGCACGATGCTGAACGCGAGGATCAGGAGCGGCAAGGACAGGAGGAGGAACGCGCTCCGGTAGAGCCGCGTGTTCACGGGCCGTTCGAGCGAGCCGCGGCGCGCGCGACGACGGCGTGCGGGGATACGGTGCGCCGCCATTGCAGGGCTATCCTGGCAGTACCTGCCGCGGAGCGCTTTTCAAAGGCATTGCGTGAGGCATGTCCATGACCGAACCCGCCCCCACGATTCTGCTCGTCGACGACGAGGACTCCGTGCGCAAGGTGCTCGCGTTCCCACTCGAGCGGGACGGGTTCACCGTGGTCCAGGCCGCCGACGGCGAGGAGGCGCTGCTCCAGTTCGCGGCCCACGTGATCGACCTCGTCGTGCTCGACATCATGCTGCCGCGGCTCGACGGGCTCGAGGTCTGCAAGCGCCTGCGGGCGACGAGCACCGTGCCGATCATCATGCTCACCGCCCGCGACGACGAGCTCGACAAGGTGATCGGCCTCGAGCTCGGCGCCGACGACTACATCACGAAGCCGTTCTCGATCCGCGAGTTCCGCTCGCGCGTGCGCGCGCTGCTGCGTCGTGCCAAGGCGCCGCACACCCCCGGCGATGACCTGGCCGAGCGGCTCGAGCACGACGGCCTCGTGATCGATATCCCGCGCCGCACTGTCGAGGTGCGCGGAGCGCCCGTGCAGCTGACGTATGTCGAGTTCGAGCTTCTGCGCACGCTGGCTGCTCAGCCCGGTCGCGTCTTCAGCCGCCGCATGCTGCTCGAAGCCCTCTGGAAGAGCGCCGATTACCGTGATCCGCGCACAATCGACGTCCACGTGCGGCATCTCCGCGAGAAGCTGGAGGCCGAACCGCGGACGCCCGAGTTCATCCTCACCGTGCGCGGTGTCGGCTACCGCTTCCGCGAGCGGTGAGGCCGCTCAGGAGCGTTGGCGGCAGGCTCGCGTTCGCGCTTCTGCTCGTGGTGGCCGGCGTTCTCACGATCGTCTACCTGATCGTCGTCCCGTCCTACAAGACCTCGCTCGAGAACAATGAGCTGAGCACGCTGCAGCAGATCCTCTTGAACCGCGCCGTGCCGACCTATCCGGCGGCACCGTGGATGAAGCAGCAGTTCGCCTCGACGCTGGCTCCCAAGATCAACGCGCGGGTGGTCGTCTTCAATCTCCAGAATGAGACGCCGGCGCTGCTCGTTCCCTACGCGGACTCCGATGTCGAGGGCGACTCCACGGACGTCGTCAACGACCCGGTCGCCATCGATGCGATCCAGCTTCAGACGCTGGCCCGCGGCGCCGTGACGCGCAGGGGCCAGGAGTACGCCGAGGTTGCGTATCCGATCGGCGCGTCCGTGGTGATGCTTTCGGCGCCGCTCCACGACCAGCTTCAGGTGGTCTCCGTCGTGCGCAAGCGCGTGATCGTGGCCGGAGCGATCGCGACCGCGTTCGCCGCGCTGCTCGGCTATGCGGGCGCCAGCATCTTCGCCCGCAGGATCCGCCGGCTCGAGGAGGCGGCCGAGCGCATAGCGGCCGGCAACTTCACCACGCCCGTCGTCGACCACGGCTCCGACGAGCTCGGCCAGCTCGCCCGGACGTTCGAGCGGATGCGGCTCCGGCTCGCGAACCTCGATCGTGCCCGGGGCGAGTTCATCGCGAACGCCTCCCATGAGCTGCGAACACCCCTGTTCTCACTGGGCGCGTTCCTCGAACTGATGGACCACCCCGATCTGGACGAGCCGACCCGCGACGAGTTCCTGGGCCAGATGCGCGAGCAGGTGGCCCGGCTGACGAAGCTCGCGACCGACCTGCTCGATCTGTCGCGCCTCGACGCCGGGCGCCTGACCGTCGCGAGCGAGCTCGTCGAGCTGTCCGAGCTCGCGGAGGAGGTGGCCGCCGAGTTCCGCGGGCGTGCCGGCGAGCACACGATCGAGGTCGCGGCCGAGCCCGTCGTCGCCGAAGGCGACGCCGAGCGCGTGCTCCAGATCGGGCGGATCCTGCTCGAGAACGCGCTGGTCCACACGCCGCCCGGAACGACTGTGCGGATCTCCACTGCGGTGGACGGGGGCCGGGCGACCCTGACCGTGGCAAACGACGGCCCCGCGATCCCGCGCGAGGTGCAGCACCAGGTCTTCGAGCGCTTTTACCGCCTCGACGGCACGCGCGCTTCCGGCAGCGGCCTCGGCCTGGCCATCGCCCGGGAGCTCGCGGAGGTGATGGGCGGGCGGATCGAGCTGGATTCGCAAAACGGCTGGACGCTCTTCACCCTCGTGCTGAGCGCTGAGGTCCCGGAACGGGACTTGCAACCCGGGCTCGTCTGAGATCGACCTCGCTCTCAGAAGCAGAATGTCCCGGGGACATGTCTCAAATGGGCATGTCTTTCCCCGTGGAAACGCTCAAGCCCTGTGTTTGAGCCAAATGTGCAAAAAGGGCCGCCAGCACGGCTACAGTGCGAGCCGGTGCGCACGAGCTCGGCTGCTGCCCTTGCCCTGATTGCCGCTGTCGTCGGCGGCGCGCTGGTGCTCGTCGTCGCCTCGGCGGCCGGGTGGCTGCACTCCGGCTCGACGAAGACGGTCGTCGTCCGCGCCCCGGCGCCTTCGAGCGGTGACCCCGGCGCTCCGGTCGTGGCGGCCAAGCCCCTTCTCGGCAACGGCTTCCAGCCGGCGCAGATCTTCCGCACCCGCGCCGCCGGCGTGGTCACGATCATCTCCTACTTCGACGCCCCGGCCGCCTCTGCAGGCCAGGGCTCGGGCTTCGTCGTCTCCGCCGACGGGCTGATCCTGACGAACGCCCACGTCGTCACCACGGCGGGCCAGACGGGCGGCAGCACCACCCCCGCCAAGACGGTGTACGTCGAATTCTCCGACGGCGACCGGGTCACGGCGACGGTTGTCGGCGTCGATCTCTTCGACGACGTGGGCCTGCTCCGGATCGATCCCAAGCAGCATGCGCTCGATCCCGTCCCACTCGGGAACTCGAGCCGCGTGATCGTCGGCGAGCCCGTGGCCGCGATCGGCAGTCCCTTCGGCAATGCCGACTCGCTCTCCGTGGGCGTCGTCTCTGCGATCCGGCGCTCGATCCCCTCTTTGACCTCGAACTACGACCTGGTGGACGCGATCCAGACCGACGCCCCGATCAACCACGGCAACTCGGGCGGCCCGCTCTTCGACGCGCGCGGGCGCGCAATCGGCATCAATGCTCAGATTCGCTCCAGCGGCACCGGCTCGGGCTTCGAAGGCGTCGGCTTCGCCGTCCCGATCGACTCCGCCCGGCGCTCGATGGACCAGCTCCTCAAGACGGGCGGCGTCCGCTACGCGTACGTCGGGATCAAGACCGAGGATCTGACCCCGGCCGTCGCGAAGAAATTCGGGTACGCCGCCACGCGGGGCGCCCTCGTCGACCTCGTGAACGCCGGCTCCGCCGCCGAGAGGGCAGGAATCAAGGCGGGAACGCGCGACGCCGTGTACGAGGGGCTGGGCGTGAAGGTCGGCGGCGACGCGATCGTTGCGATCGACGGCATCCCCGTCTCCGGCGCCCAGGACGTCGTGCGGATTGTCACAACGAGGCTCGTTCCCGGCGAGACCGCCCGCTTCACGGTCGTGCGTGGCCGGCACCGCCGGGTGGTCAGCGTGACCCTCGACCAGCGGCCCCCGCCGGGTTAGCAAAAGCATGGGGCCGGGCACCCGAGTACAGAGGGCGGAGCGGCCTCAAGCAGTTTTCGGCAGAATCTGACGTGTTTACCTTTCCAAACCGACGGAAAAAGGAAACCGGATGAGCGGCGCGGCGAACGGGAACGGGCACATCCATGCGATCCGTCTGACCATTCCGGCCAAGCCGGAATACATCACGCTGGGCCGTCTTGCCCTGACCGGGATCGCTCGTCTTCGCCCCGAGCCCCTGCGCCAGGAGGTGCTCGGCGACCTGAAGCTCGCACTGACGGAGGCCTGCACGAACTCCGTGCGCCACGCCTACGCGGGTCGCGAGGGAACCGTCGAGATCCTCTACGAGCTCCACGACGACAAGCTCGTCGTCGAGGTCGTCGACGAGGGTGGAGGCTTCGAGCCCCCCGCCGAACCGAGCAGCGCCCTGGCCGACGAGGAGTTGTCGGAAGGTGGGCTCGGAATCGCAATTATCGAAGCGCTCGCCGACGAGTTCGAGATTCGCGAGCGCCCGCAGGGAGGATCCTTCCTGCGCTTCGTGAAGCACTTGTCCTGAGGTTCTAGAAAGGACCCGCGTGCTCCCTCTGGTCAATGTCGGGCACAAGTCGCTCGGCGACTACGCGACCCTCGTTTCGCGTGGGCTGATGGACGAGATCCGCCGTCTCGCAGAACCGCTGCAGGGAAAGCGCGTCGTGCACGTCTCTGCGACCGCTTTCGGTGGTGGCGTCGCCGAGATCAACTACACGCTCGTGCCCCTGATGGCCGACGCGGGTCTCGACGTTGAGTGGAGGATCATCCGCGGCGCCGACGAGTTCTTCAACGTGACGAAGGCGATCCACAACGCGTTGCAGGGAGACCCGCGCGCGTTGACCGCGGAGGAACAGGAGATCTTCTGTCGCTACAACGCCGAAAACGCCGCGGAGTTCGCGGCTGACGCCTACGACTACGTGATCATCCACGACCCGCAGCCGATCGCGATGATCGACGCGTTCCCGGAGCGGACGGCGAACTGGATCTGGCGCGGGCATATCGACTTCTCGACCCCGAATCCCGACGTGATGGACTTTCTGCTGCCGTCACTCCGCAAGTACGACGACGCGATCTTCCATATGCGCGAGTACGTGCCGCACGCCGCCGATCTGCCGGAGATCGCGATCTGGCCGCCGGCGATCGATCCGCTGATGCCGAAGAACATGGCGCTGTCGCCGGAGGACGCCGAGTACATCGTCGACCAGTTCGGCATCGACGTCGACCGGCCGCTGCTCACCCAAGTGTCGCGCTTCGATCCCTGGAAGGACCCGGTCGGCGTGATCGACGCATATCGCATCGTCAAGCAGCGGTTCCCCGAGGTTCAGCTCGCGCTCGTCGGTTCGATGGCGCACGACGATCCCGAGGGTTGGGACTACTACAACCGGACGCTGGAGTACGCGGACGGCGATCCGGACATCTACATCCTGAGCAACATGAACAGCGTCGGAGCAGTCGAGGTGAATGCATTCCAGGTGGCCTCGGCAGCGTTGATCCAGAAGTCGATCAAGGAAGGGTTCGGCCTGACGGTGACCGAAGCGCTCTGGAAGAGCAAGCCGATCGTCGCCGGTCGCGTCGGCGGCATCGTCGCGCAGGTCACCGACGGCGAGACGGGCTGGCTCGTCGGTTCGTCGGAGGAGTGCGCGCAGGCGTGCATCGAGGTGTTGCGTGACCCGGCGGAGGCGCGCGCGCGAGCGCTCCGCGGCAAGGAGCATGTGCGCCGGCACTTCCTGACGCCTCGTCTCTTGCGCGACTGGCTCGTTCTCTTCAACCGCCTGGCCGGCAACGACACAGGCGGCAGCACGATCACCATTGTCTGACCAGCGGCCACTGATCATCGTCTCGAACCGCGGCCCGGTCACGTACGACCGCGACGCGGCCGGCGCGCGGATCGAGCGTCGCGGAGGCGGTGGGCTCGTGACCGCGTTGCGCGGCCTGCGCGATGACCACGACGTGACCTGGATTGCGAGTGCGATGACGGACGAAGATCGCGTCGTCGCGGGGGAGGGTGGCGGCGACGCCGTGTTCGTTGCACACGAGCCGCATGCGTACGACCTCTACTACAACGTCGTCGCGAACCCGATGCTGTGGTTCATCCAGCACTCGCTGTGGGGCCCGGCGTTCAGTCCGATGATCGACCACGCATTCAATGACGCGTGGCGCGACGGCTACGTCGCAGTCAACCGCGCGTTCGCAGATGCGGTTGTCGCCCAATTGGACAACAGACCAGACGCGACGGTGTTCTTCCACGACTATCACCTCTATCTCTCGCCGCGCATGGTGCGCGAGGCGCGGCCCGATGCGAAGCTCGCGCACTTCGTGCACATCCCGTGGCCTGTCGACTGGACGACGTTGCCGGAGGAGATGCGGCGCGCGTTGCACGACGGATTGCTTGCGAACGACGTCGTCGCCTTCCACACAGCTCGTTGGGCGCGCAACTTCGAGCGCAGCTGTTCCGACCTTGCCTGCGCCGCCGACCGCACGTTCGTGACGCACCACCCGATCTCGATCGACGTGGCCGAGTTCGACGCGTTGCGCGAGAGCGAGGAGGTGCTCGCCGCGGAGGCGACGTTCGACCGCGCCGAGAAGCTGATCGTTCGCGTCGACCGCACCGATCCGTCGAAGAACATCGCTCGCGGCTTCCGCGCGTTTGGCATCTTGCTCGACGAGCATCCCGAATGGCGCGGGCGGGTGAAGCTGCTCGCGCGCCTCGACCCGTCACGCGAGACGATTCCCGAGTACGTCGAGTACCGAGCAGCGATCGAGGCGGAGGCCGCGGCCGTGCGCGAGCGCTACCCGGGCGCGCTCGAGGTGCAGGTCGCGGACAACTTCCCGCAATCGGTCGCCGCGTACAAGCAGTACGACGTGCTGCTCGTGAACGCCGTCTACGACGGCATGAACCTCGTCGCCAAGGAAGGGCCACTCGTCAATGCGCGCGACGGCGTCCTCGTGCTCTCGGAGAACGCTGGGGCGCACGACGAGCTCGGCGAGTGGGCGGTGACGGTGAACCCGTTCGACGTCTGGGGCCAGGCCGAGGCCCTGCACGAGGCGCTCATGATGGAGCCGGCCGAGCGCCGCCGGCGGGCCGAGGCGATTCAGGCCCAGGTGCGGGAGAACGACGTCGCGAAGTGGGTTCAGGGCCTGCTCGCCGACCTTGATCGCGTCTCGGCGTAACCTTCCGGCATGGCGGTCGCTGCTACCGGTGAGCTGCGCGTCGTCAACCCGGCGACGCTCGAGCTCGTAGGCACGGTCACGACGACCGATACCGCCGCGGTCCAGGAGATCGTGACCGAGGCGAAGCTCGCCCAGGAGGGCTGGGGCGAGACGCCGCTCGCCGACCGGTGCGCACTCCTCGTGCGTGTTGCCACGACCGTTCTCGAGCGCGCGGACGAGGTCGCGGACACGGTGGTCGCCGAGACGGGGAAGCCGCGCGTCGAGGCGTTCACGACCGAGCTGTTCCCGGCGCTGGACGCGCTCGTCTGGCTGGCGAAGGAGGCGCCGGCGCTGCTCGCGCCCGAGCGCATCGGCTACCCGCAGCTGCATTTGAAGCACAAGCGCGCGTCGCTGCACTACGAGCCGATCGGCGTCGTCGGCGTGATCACGCCATGGAACTTCCCGTTCGCGATCCCGTTCACGCAGACGGCCTACGCACTCGCTGCGGGGAACGCCGTCGTGTTGAAGCCGTCTGAACTGACCCCTCTTTCGGGCGCGTTCGTCGCGCAGCTCTTCGCCGACGCGGGGGCGCCCGTGCGCGTCGCCCAAGGGGACGGCACGGTCGGCGAGGCACTCGTCAACGCGCGCGGGCTCGGCAAGGTGCTCTTCACCGGCTCGGCCGAGGTCGGGCGCCTCGTGGCGGTG
>DATBDB010000032.1:0-5169 GCA_036270155.1 Gaiellaceae bacterium | reverse complement strand
CAGGCCCCAGAAGGTCGGGTCCTCGAAGAGGGCGTTGTAGAAGACGCAGTGCACGAGGATCGCGACCAAGGCTAGTCCGAACACAAGACGGGCGTCGCCGTCGAAGCCACGGCCGAGCCGCCGGAAGGCGAGCATGAGCGCCGTCGCGACAAGCCACACAAGGAGGAGCAAGCCGGGCAGACCGTTCTCCGCGGCGACCGTGATCGGCGTCGTGTGCGACGCCGCCGCCTTCGGATCCTTCCCCTTGAGGTGCGCCAGATCCGCATAGGCGCGCTTGAAGCCGCCGACGCCGACGCCCAGGACGGGGTGGTGCAGCGCGACCTTCACGCCGGTCGAGACGAGGGTCGAGCGTCCGCTAGTCACGCTCGAGAGCGAGGCCTTGTGCCTGATCGACGGCGACGCGAGCACCCCGGCCACGAGCACGACGACGGCAGCGCCGATCAGCAGCAGGCTCCGCTCGCGCCAGACGACGATCGCCGCGACGAATGTCGCGACCATCAGCGCCGCGAAGCTCGATTGCGAGAAGGACGGCAGCAGGCCGGCCCACGTGATCACCATCGTCAGCCCGGCCGCGATCGCCCAGAGGGGGTCGCCGCGCCGGCGCAGCACGATCACGAGGCTCGCGAGGATCGCGACGACGAGAAAGCGCCCGTAGATCGAGGGGTCGTAGAACACCGAGTTGACGCGATAGAACCATTCGCTCGGGGCGTAGGCGTTGTCGACGCGCACCTTCGGGTTCCAGAAGATCGTGCGCGTCTCGTACTGCACGATCCCGATCACCGCGAAGATGAGCGCCATCGCGGCGAGTTGCACGTAGAGCGTCAGGGCCCAGGCCCGCGACCAGACGAGGCGGGCGAGCACAACGGTCAGCAGCCCGAACGGCAGGACGAAGAAGAGCAGCTCGATCGCGCCTTGCCGCGCATCCTTTGACCAGAGGAGCGAGACGCCTTGCCACGCGACGAAGAGCGCAAGCGGCCACGAGAGCTTGCCCAGCTCGCGCACGCGTGGCGTGTCGCCGAACAAATCCCACGCAAGTGCGATCGCGGCCGCGGCGACGACGCCGTACAGCGGCAGCAGCAGGTTCGCCTGCGTCACGCCGACGTGCACCGGGATGCGCGCGGGCACGCAGGCGAGCGTCGCGATGGCGAGCAGCCACGGCACGCGCAGGAAGATCCACCCGCCGACGCCGGCCGCGATTGCACCGAACACGGCAGCTGCGGCGAGCACGCGATGGTGCCCGTGCGGCGCGAGGTAGATCGCGAGGCCGGCGCAGCCGAGCGCCCACGCGGCGAGCCCGGCGATGCGTGCGTCCTTCCGCGGAGCGACGATCAGGAGCGCGAGCCCGAGCGCGCCGAGCGCGCCCGCCGCCTGCGCAGCGCCGGTGCTCACGCGACCACCACCGTGCACTTCGCCGCGTGCGTGCCGGCGGTGACATAGAGGCGGTAGACGCCGGCCGACTTGGGCGCCGTGAAGCGGAGCGTGCCGGTGCGCTGCGTCCCGGAAGCTCCGTGCAGCATCCAGTGGACGGACGGCGTGTCGGCCGAGACGCGCAACGCGAACTTCCCGCCGGGGGGCACGACGACGCGATCCCGTGCGAGTGTGATGTACCGCACCTGCGCGATTGCAAAGGGGAACGGCTTGGACTCGTTGCCCGCCTCGTCGCGTGCGGCGACGGTCAGCACGTAGCGCCCAGGAGGCACCGGGCGCGGGGGACGGCCGAGCTTCCCGTCCCAGGTCATCACGCCCGCCGGCTTCCGGCTCTTCGTCAACGCGACGCGTGTGCCGTTCACGTAGAGGATCCCCTGTGCGCGCTCGTTGATGCGGTAGGGCACGCTAAACGAGTCGTGCCGTCGGTCGCCGTCGGGCGACAGGATCGGGTACTGCGGGTGGTGCACGGTAATCACCGGCGGCTTCGTGTCGAGGCGGATCGGGCTTGGGAGCACGAAGACGCGGTGCGAGAGCTTCACGACCGGCGTGTAGACGCCATCCGGCACGACCGTGCCGCTGTCGGTGAAGCCGTTCCAAACGAGGTCGAGCGCCGACCCGCGCTTGAAGGTGCGCGGCGCCTGCAGGATCCGCACCCGTTGACCGTTCCCGTTCTGGATCCACACCTCGAGCCGTTGGGTGGTCCGGAGGCGGAACTTCAGCTCGGCGGTCGTCCGGCTGACCCCGATCGGCGAGAACTCTGGAGTGACCTTCGTCCCCAGGATCGGGGACTTCTCGAGCTTCGCCCGTTCCGTGACCACAAATGCGAGCGCCGTCGCCGTGAGCAGGGCGAGGACGACCGCCGTCGACAGGACCCGGGCCACGAGATAGCGATTGTACGTAGGTCGGCCTACCGATCCCGGGGGAAGAACTAGCCGCATTTCGTTTGAATCCCGTACGAAGGCCGGGACATCCCTCATGCGAGGGAACAGTTCGATGGGGAGCGACCGATGAAAGCGGTCGTGACCCCTTTTCCCCGCGTTCTCAAGCTTGCTCTGCTGGCCGCCGCCTGCGCCTGTCTGGCGCCCGTCGCGGCCGGGGCGGCGCAGGCCACCCACCAGGGTGCGAAGACGTGCTGGTCGGGTTATTCGTACAACGGCGTCCAGAGCCCGACGCCCGCGTACGGCATCTCGGCCAACGTGACCCTGTCGTCCCGCTCGGTCGTCGGCGTGGGCCACGTCGCCGCCTGGGTCGGGGTGGGCGGTGCAGGCATGGGCCCGGGAGGCTCGGACGAGTGGATTCAGGCCGGGATCGCACACGACGCCGGCGGCCAGGACGTCCTCTATTACGAGTACAAGCGCCCGGGCGACGATCAGGCGACCTACACCACGCTCCAGGTGGCCAATCCCGGCCAGTCGCATTCCTTCGTCGTCTATGAGCGCGCGGCTCAGCGGGACTCCTGGGCGGTGATCGTCGACGGCGTGAAGATCAGCCCGCCGGTGACCCTGCCCGGCAGCCACGGCCTGTTCCAGCCGGTCGCCACAGCGGAGAACTGGGACGGCGGCGTCGCAGGCACGTGCAACCAGTACGGCTACGCCTTCTCGAATCTCGCCGTTCGCTCGGAGTACAAGAAGACCTGGCAGGCGTTCGACCTCTCGCGCGTGCTGCGCGACCCGGCCTACCAGCTGTCGCTCGGGCAGAGCGGCTTCAAAGTCTCCTCCCGCGCCTAACGCTTCGGCAGGGCCGCGACGCGACTGGTTCCAGATTGAGCCTTGCGTTTTTCCTCCTGACAACGTAGAACCTGCGAGGGGTAACTGCGGCTACCGGGGAAGTGCGGCATGTCACGTGGGGAGCGGTTTCTAGTAGGCCGGACGGCCGGGCGCCATCTGCGCACGGGCATCGCGTTGACGCTCGTCGGTCTCGCCGGCTTGCTGCTCGCCGTCGCCGCGGTGGCCGGCGGCCCGTCGGAGCATCCGAAGGACCCAAAGAAAAAGCCGACGACGACCGTGACCACGACCGTCGCGACGACTACGACCGCGCGCACGACGACGACGGTCGCGACCACGACGACGGTCGCGACGACGACCACCGGGCCGACTACGACCGAGGTGATTCCACCGCCGCCCCCGGCGCCGCGTCAAATGCTCGCCGACGTCTCGGTGCTGACGCTGCCTCCCGCGGGAAGCGCGTTCTTCGCCGATTCCACGCCCAGCTACACGAGCGTGGTCACGAACGCGGGGCCCGATCCGGCGACAGGCGTGCACCTGACCGTGCAGCCGGATGGTGCGC
The DNA here is from genome assembly GCA_036270155.1 of Gaiellaceae bacterium. Classification (GTDB taxonomy): domain Bacteria; phylum Actinomycetota; class Thermoleophilia; order Gaiellales; family Gaiellaceae; genus PALSA-600. Next base: position 1,455 of record DATBDB010000032.1, on the reverse strand, counting down.
GCGTGCTCGCATCATTTGCCGCAGGAGGATCGTGCTCGGCTACCGGCGTCGTCGATTGCGAGCTCGGGACGCTCGCGAGCGGCGCCTCGGCGGTCGTCACCGTCACGCTGGCGCCGGCGCCCGGGAGCAGCGGCATCGTCCACACCGCCCGCGCGGGGGCCGACGAGCCCGACCCTCAGGCGGGAAACAACATCACTCGCCTGGAAACGCGGGTGCTCGCCGGGCACGCGGGTGCGCCGGGCCTGACGACGCCGGGCGGCGCGTTCCAGCCGCCGCTGTTCGCGCGCCGCTCCGGGAACGCATGGGTGGTCTCGACGACAGTGCATCTCGACGAGCCGGCGCGGCTCTCGATCCAGGTGCTCGATCCAGCGGGAAAGCCGGTAACGATGCTTCCCGGCACGCTGGTGAACTACCTGCCTGCCAGACGACCCCACACCTTGATCCCACACCAGATCGACCGTGCGCTCTGGATCCCCTTGCAACTACGGATCCGCGGCACGTCTGGTGGGCTCTACCGGATCGTCGCGCGTGCGGTCGGGCCGGACGGCTCGAGCGCCACGACGACAATCCGCTTCGGAACCTAGCCAGCCCCGCGCGCGTCACCGAATCTCGATTCTCGTCCCGCTGACCCGTTCGAGTCGGCGACGACGTTCGCGTTGTCTACTCGTGCGCTGCTGGAAGATCGCCGGCGAGAAGTTCCCAGCGATCGATCGACACCCTCTCGATCACGCCGGCGCGTACCCACGGATCCTGCTCGACGCGGCGTACGGCCTCTGCGAGGTCGGCGGCTTGGACGACGACCATCGTTCGGTAAAGGCCTTCGGGGCCTACGGGATCCGATGCCGGCGAGAAGCCTTCGTCGACCTCGCTGCCGGCGATCGGGCCGCCCAAGAGGAAGAAACCTTCCTCCATCAGCCCGTTCACGAAGGTCACGTGCTCCGGCCAGAACGGCTGCTCCCGCATCGGCTTCGACGGATCCCAACTCGGCCCTTGCTCTGAGACAACGACGAAGTACACGGCGCGACCTTAGCGAGTCGCCTCTCCTGAGCAATGACCAACGAGGCTGGCCGCGTCACGACCGCGGCATGAAAACCGCCGTTCGTGTCCTTCGGTAGCCGCGAATTGGGAAGAGGCTGCGGGCGGCCAGCCTGAGCTGTGTGTTCGAAAGCCACGACAGAACGCGGTGCGGCGGTCGGCTCGGCCGGCTGCGAGTCGTATTCCGCGACCATCCGCCAAGTGCCCTCGGCAGCAGCGCGCGAGCATCGATTTAGGCTGTAGGGGTGCGCCAGCGGATTGGACTAGTCGGCGAACGGGTCCGCGAGGCCTACCTCCGTGCGGAGGAGAAGCCATTGCTGATCGTTCTCGTCGCAGCGGGGGCGACCGCCGCAGTCGGGCTCAGCCTCGCGTCGTATGCCGGATGGCCGCGCGTGCTGCATGTCGTGTACGAGCGGCGCT
>DATBDB010000031.1:0-46629 GCA_036270155.1 Gaiellaceae bacterium | reverse complement strand
CCGGCGCGTCACGTCGCAGGACCCCGAAGGCAGCTACGAGGCGCTTGCAAAGTTCGGTCGCGACCTCACCGATGCGGCGGAGGAAGGCAAGCTCGACCCGGTGATCGGGCGCGACGAGGAGATCCGGCGCGTGATGGAGATCCTCTCGCGGCGCACGAAGAACAACCCGGTGCTGATCGGCGAGCCCGGCGTCGGCAAGACCGCGATCGCCGAAGGGCTCGCGCAGCGGATCGTCGCCGGCGACGTGCCCGAGTCGTTGCGCGATCGCCGTGTGTGGGCGCTCGACCTCGGCTCGCTGCTCGCAGGCGCGAAGTACCGCGGCGAGTTCGAAGAGCGCTTGAAGGCGGTGCTCACCGAGATCAAGAATTCGGACGGCGCAGTCATCCTCTTCATCGACGAGTTGCACACGATCGTCGGCGCAGGCGCCGCGGAAGGCGCGGTCGACGCAGCGAACCTGCTCAAGCCGCTGCTCGCGCGCGGCGAGCTGCGCTGCATCGGCGCGACCACGCTCGACGAGTACCGCAAGCACATCGAGAAGGACGCCGCTCTCGAGCGTCGCTTCGCGCCGGTGTACGTCGGTGAGCCGTCGGTTGCGGACACGATCGCGATCCTGCGCGGGCTGAAGGAGCGCTACGAAGCGCACCACGGCGTGCGCATCCGCGACGCCGCGCTCGTCGCCGCCGCCGTGCTCAGCCACCGATACGTCGCCGACCGCTTCCTGCCCGACAAGGCGATCGATCTCGTCGACGAGGCCGCAGCGCGGTTGCGGATCGAGATCGACTCGAGCCCGCACGAGCTCGATGAGGCGAACCGGCGTGTGATGCAGCTCGAGATCGAGCTCGCCGCGATGAGCAACGAGCCTGACAACGTGCGCAGCCCGATCGAGCGTGCGCTTGCCGAGGCGAAGGAAGAGCGCGACGCGCTCGCCGCGCGCTGGGCGCGCGAGAAGGAAGTGCTTGAGCGGGTTCGCGAGATAACGCGCAAGATCGACGAGCTGCGCATGGTGGCCGAGCGCGCCGAGCGCGAGGCGAACCTTCAGCGCGTCGCCGAGATTCGCTACGGCGAGATCCCGGAGCTCGAGAAGGAGCTCGAGGAGCGCGAGAAGATCGACAACCCGATGGTCAAGGAAGAGGTCGACGAGGACGACATCGCCGCCGTCGTCGGACGCTGGACGGGCATCCCGGTCGACCGCCTGCTCGAAGGCGAGACCGAGAAGCTCGTCCACATGGAGGAGCGGCTGCATCAGCGGGTCGTCGGCCAGGATGAAGCTGTCGCCGCTGTCGCGAACGCGCTGCGGCGCGCGCGCACCGGGCTCCAGGATCCCGACCGGCCGATCGGGTCGTTCGTCTTCCTCGGCCCGACCGGCGTCGGCAAGACCGAGCTCGCCCGCGCGCTCGCCGAGTTCATGTTCGACGACGAGCACGCGATGGTGCGCATCGACATGAGCGAGTACCAGGAGCGGCACACGGTGTCACGTCTGATCGGCGCGCCGCCGGGCTACATCGGCTACGACGAAGGCGGACAGCTCACCGAAGCGGTGCGCCGCCGGCCGTACACGGTCGTGCTGCTCGACGAGATCGAGAAGGCGCACGCCGAGGTGTTCGACGTGCTGCTGCAGGTGCTCGACGACGGACGGCTCACGGATGGTCAGGGGCGCACGGTCGACTTCCGCAACGCGGTGCTGATCATGACCTCGAACATCCGCAGCGTCGAAGCGATGCAGGATCACTTCCGTCCGGAGTTCCTGAACCGGATCGACGAGATCGTCCAGTTCCAGGCGCTGTCGCGCGAGCAGCTCACCGGCATCGTCGACCTGCAGCTGACGCGCCTGCGGTCACGGCTCGCCGAACGCGGGCTGTCGCTCGAGCTGACGGAGGCCGCGAAGGAGGCGATCGCCGACGCGGGCTGGGATCCGGCCTACGGCGCGCGGCCGCTGAAGCGCGCGATTCAGCGGCTGCTCGAGAACCCGCTCGCCCGCCGCCTGCTCGAAGGCGACTTCGGCGAAGGCGACACGATCATGGTCGACGCGCAGGACGGGGAGCTCGTGTTCAGCAAGGTGGTGGAACGGGAGCCCGCGGCTGTCTAGCCGAAAGGTGTCAGACACCTCTCAGGTTTAGGAGTTGCGCGCGCGGGCGCGGAAACTCGTGAATCTGGTTCGGCTGAGACCGAATCAGGTTCTTCTCCGTATGGCCCGTGTCTGGGGCGACCGGGCGCTAGGCGAGCGGTGGTAGTTCAACGTCCTCTAGGAAGTCGGCGCCCTCTTGCAAGGGCGGTGCGCCGTAGGCGAACACGACGACCTCCTCGTCGCTCTCGTTGCGCATCTGCAGCGGGGTCATCGGCTCGACCGCGACGAGGCCGCCGGGGCCGAGGTCGACGCGCTCGGGGCCGTCGCCGAGGAGCATCGTCAGCGTCCCCGAGATCACGACGAAGACTTCCTCCTGCGCGTGGTCCTGATGACGGCGGCCGGTCGAGTGGGGCGGATAGCGCCAGAGGCGCGCTCGCGACTGCTTGAGCTCGATCGCGGTCGTCAGGTCGGCCGCGCGCCGCGGCTCCTCGCCTTCCTTTGGCGGCCGCTCTTCGTATTCGAGATCGTCGACGCTGATCCAGTGGTAGCCCACGCGGCGATCCTAGTCATGGCGACGGCTACTCGACGACGTCGAGCTGCGTGCCGAGCCCCGTCACTTCGAGCAGGCGGCGCACCGGCCAGCCCGTTTCGCCGCCGACCCGGAGAACGAAGTCGAGGTCTGCCTCCTGCGCGCGGCGGTGGGCCGTGATCAGGACGCCGACGACGGTCGAGTCGATGAACATCGCCTGACGCAGGTCGACGGTCACCGCGACGCCTTTCGCGAGCAGCGTCGAAAGCTGTTCGGCGAGCTTGTCGGCGGTATACGCCTCGTGCTCGCCCCTCAACGCGACCACCGCGTGGTTGTGCTCGACGTTGACGGAGATTGCCTGTGCGGACATGGGGTTTCTGGGCGTGACGTTCCCCCTGAAAACCGTCTCCCACCGATTCAACGAGGACACCGAGCGTGGAGATACGGTGGCGCTGTGATCCTCGTCGTCGCTGCGACCCCGGAGGAGCTTCGCGGTGCCGACGGTGCCGCCACGCTCAGTTGCGGCGTCGGCCCGGTCGAAGCTGCCGCGCGCACCGCGGCCGCGCTCGCGGGGCAGCTGCCGGACGCGGTGCTCCACGTGGGCATCGCGGGCGGCCGGTCGTTCGATCAGCCGCGCTTCGTCATCGGGAGCGAGGCGGTGTACTGCGACGCCGACGATCCGCGCTGGATCGAGCTGCGGGTCCCGGCCGACCCCGGCCTGGTCGACGCGGCACGCCGGGCGCTGCCCGAGGCAAGCGTCGAGCCGATCGGCACCAGCGCCCGGGTCGGCGGTTCGATGTCGTCTCAATCCGTGTCGTCTCAGAGCGCCGAGTGCGAGGTCGAGGCGATGGAGGGCTACGCCGTGCTGCGCGCGGCAGCGCTCGCCGGCGTTCCCGCCGTCGAGGTGCGCGTGCTCTCGAACGCCGTGGGTGAGCCGGACCGCGCCAAGTGGCGGTTCGACGAGGCCAAGGACGTGCTTGCGAGCGCGCTGCCGGCGCTGATCGAGGAGGTGGCCCGTGCGCACGCGTGAGCTGCCGCCGCCGCTGCCGCCTGCCGAGCGCACGGTGGGGCAGGTAATCGCCGAGACGATCCGCGCCTACGGCGAGCGCTTCTGGCGCGTCCTGCCGCTCGGGATCCCGCTCGCGGTCGTCGACCAGCTGAGCGTGCGCCAGTCGCCGGGACTGCAGATGCTCGTGTGGTGGGCGGCGACGCCGCTCTTCGTCGCGGCGTATGTGTACGCCTGCTCCCTCCTGCTCGATGCGCGGCCGAACCGCACTGCCGTCGCGCTCGCCGTCCTGATCTACCTGCCGTTCCCGGCGCTCCGCGCGGTTTTCATCCTCCCAGGGATCGCGTGGTTCGCACTGGTCGGCCTGGCGGTGCCTGCCGCGATGGTCGAGGGCCTGCGCTTCCGCAACGCACTCGTGCGCGGCCGGCAGCTCGGCGTTGCCGACTACGTGCACGCGCTCGGGTCGCTTGCAGCGCTCGTCGTGGTCGTCGGCGTCGCAGCCTCGACGCTGAGCGCGCTGCTCCACAGCCAGGGCGACAACGGCCAGCGGGTCGCGGTCGCGATCTCGGACCTCGTGCTGAGCCCGCTCCTCTTCCTCGGGGCCGCGCTCCTTTATCTCGACCAGTCGGCCAGGGTAGGGTCCGACGCATCCGACCGAAGGAGACGCCGCGATGCCCATTTTCATCCTCCTGTCGACGCTGACTCAGCAGGGCGTCACGACGCTCAAGTCGAACCCTGAGCGGCTCCGCGAGGTCAACAAGGACGTCGAGGAGCTCGGCTGCCGTGTGTTGCACCAGTGGGCCGTGCTCGGCGCGTTCGATTTTGTGAACGTCGTCGAGGCACCTGACATCGCGACCGTTGCGAAGATCTCCGTCGCGCTCGGGGCACGCGGCTCGTCCAGGATCGAGACGCTCCCCGCGCTCGAGATCGACGAGTTCCTCCGCACGCTCGACTAACGCACAGGTCCGACGGGGACGGGTTGTCGCGGCCGCCCGCGGTCGCTCATACTCCCGCTCGTGCGCGATCCCCGAATCGACGAATACGCCCGCCTGCTCGTCGAGCGCTCTGTCGGCGTTCAGCCGGGCTGGCAGGTGCAGGTGCGTGCGACGCCGCTCGCGCGCCCGCTCGTCGAAGCGGTGCTCGAGGAGATCGCGCGCCGCGGCGCCTATCCGCTGCTGCAGCTGAGCTTCGAGCTGATCGGCGGCCCGTTCGCGCGTGAAGCGCCGCTCGAGACGCTGCGCGTCGCCGCCCCGCTGCAGCGACAGATCTGGGACGAGGCCGATGCGTTCATCGCGATCTGGTCGCCGGAGAACTCGCGCGAGGGCTCCGAGCTGTCCGAGGAGCGCAAGGCAGCGCTGCAGGAGGCGAGCACGCCGATGCGCGAGCGCACGATGTCGATGTCGGCGCCGTGGGTGATCGCCGAGTACCCGGTCCTCTCCGGCGCGCAGGATGCAGGCATGACGCTCTCTGAGTACGAGCAGTTCATCTTCGACTCGGTGCTGCTCGACTGGAACGCTGAGGGCGAGCGCATGCGCAAGATCGCCGACGTCTTCGACGCCGCGGAACACGTGCGCATCGTCGGCCCCGGCACCGACTTGACGCTCTCGCTCGCAGGCCGTGAAGGCGCCGTCGACGACGGCCACGTGAACATGCCGGGAGGGGAGGTCTTCTACTCACCGATCGAGGACTCTGCGGAGGGCGTGATCGAGTTCTCGGAGTTCCCGGCCGTCTACTACGGGCACGAGGTCGACGGCGCGCGCTTGGTCTTCGAGGGCGGATGCATCGTCGATGCGACTGCGCGCTCGGGCGAGGCGTTCCTAATCCAGACGCTCGACACCGACGAGGGCGCGCGCCGCCTCGGCGAGCTCGGCATCGGCTGTAACCCGGGCATCCAGCGCTTCATGAAGAACGTCGCGTTCGACGAGAAGATCGACGGCACGGTGCACCTCGCCGTCGGCAACTCCTACACCTTCACCGGCGGGACCAACAAGAGCTCGATCCACTGGGACATCGTCAAGGACCTGCGCACGGCGGGCGAGCTCTACGCCGACGGAAAGCTCGTGCAGCAGAACGGCCGCTGGATCGGTCTAGTGGTCTAGAACCGCTGCGCCTACCTCATGAACCTGGTTGGGGAGAGCGAACCAGGTTCGGGCGCGACCGCGATCTCGCCGGCGAGACGCGCGTTGCCGACGATCAGATCGCGGTTCGCGGCGAGGGTACGACCGCCGCTCTCGCGGTGGAGATAGTCGAGGACGAACGGCGTCACGCCCTGTCCGTGCACGTTTTCGGCTGCGGCGGCGGCGAGCGCCTGCTCGATCAACGGCTCGACGTCGTCGAGGCTCTCGTCCGGTGGGCGGCCGACCACGAGCCCGCCGCCCTGCAACTCCCAGTGCGCGGCGGCGATCCGCGCCGCCTCCTCCGCCGACTCGACACGCGCGGAGACCGGTGGCCCGCCGCGCGCGGCGTAGAAGAGCGGCAGCTCGTCCGTGCGCCAGCCGAGCACGGGCACACCGAGCGTCTCCAGGAGCTCCGCCGTCGCCGGAACGTCGAGCAACGACTTGACGCCCGACGAGACGACGAGCGCGCGCGTCTGGGCAAGCACGCCCAGGTCAGCCGAGACATCCGGCGGAGTCGGCCAGCCGCGGTGCACACCGCCCAGGCCGCCCGTCGCCATGAACCTGATCCCAACCGCGTTGCAAACGGCGAGCGTGCCGCCCACGGTCGTCGCGCCGGGTGCGCGCTGGACGACGGCTGCTGCGAGGTCGCGCGGCCCGAGCTTGCGCGCGGACGCATTGAAGCGCTCGAGCTCCGGCACGGTCAGGCCGACAATCACGGTCCCGTCGAGGACGCCGATCGTCGCCGGGACGGAGCCGCCGGCGCGTACTGCCGCCTCGGAGCCGAGGCCGACCGCGACGCCCTCGCCGGGCGGGAAGCCATGCGCGACGAGCGTCGTCTCGAGCGCGACGACGCCGCGTCCCTCGTGGAGCGCCTGCTGCACCTCGTCGCTGATGCGAATCACGGCATCGCTCCCATTTGTGCGCAGCACCGAGCCGCCGCTTCGAGCCCAAGCTTGGCGCCGCCGATCAGGTAGCCCGCCGCGAGCGCGTCACCCGCGCCGGTCGTGTCGACGACGTCGGCCGCCGCCGATGGATACGACGTTCCGTCGACTTCGAGCCCGCGCGCGCCGCGCTTCAACACCCAGCGCGTGTCGAGCTCGCCGACTGCGTCGTACTCGGCTTCGGTGGCGAAGACCACGTCCGGCGCGATCGTGCGCACACGTTGCCTGAACGCGTCGTCGACGAGCGTCCACGTCGAGATGTCGACGGCGATTTGCGCGCCGTGCTCGCGCGCGAGTGCGGCCGCCGTTACGGAGGCGGATGCGATCGGATCGCGGAGCAGCGAGTAGCCGGAGAGGTGAAGCACGTCGCAATCGAACCACGCGGCGTCAAGGTCCCGTGGTTCGAGGGTGGGGGAGACCCCGCGGTCGGATGCCATAGTCCGGTCGCCGTCCGAGGCGATCGAGACCACGACACCTGTCCGTCCGCCGACCGGCCCGACGACCTCCACGCCGTAGCCGGCGAGTGCCCCGGTCACGATCTCGGCTGCCGGGTCGTCGCCCCGCCGTCCGACGAACCGCGCCTCGGCTCCAAGGGTCGCGGCCCAGGCCGCGACGTTCGCCGCCTGCCCGCCCGGGCCCGTGCGCGTGACGGCCGTCTGGTCGTCGCCGGGGACGAGCGCCTCGTCGAGCCGCACGACCACGTCGAGGAGGAGGTCGCCGAGAGTGGTCAACCGCATTTGTAGGATCGTCGCATGGAACGCACAGGGCGCCGCAGCAAGCTCCGTTCGTTCGCGATCGGGGGCCTTGTGGGCGCCGCCGGCGCGATCGCGACCGTGCGCCGCTCGTCGCGCCGCTCGCGCCGCCCGCGCAACGCGCCCGGCGGTCTCGCGGCGTTCGAGGACGCGCCGTGCTTCCTGGAGATCGTCGGCGAAGAGGCGCAGCGCTACCGCGAGGGCGGCGGCGAGATGACGACCGGAACATCGAACCCCTCGTAACGGTCGACCATGAAGTGCGCAGCCGCCGTCATCTCGACGCGTGTCGGGCGCACGCCTTGAAGCGTCACGCGGAACCACGCCGGGACGCTTCGGTCGAGGAACGTCAAGACATTCGGCGCGATCAGGTGGACGTTCGTCGGCTTGCCCCAGTAGGGCTGCATCGGGTTGATCGGCGTCTGCGGCGACTCAACCCACGGCGCGCCGACTCCGTCCCTGTCCCAGCGGCGCGCGCCGATCACGATCGCGGCGAGGCCCTTGGGGGACAGGTAGCTCAGCTTGTTCGGTGCCACGACCTCGAAATGCGTGGTGGATCCATTGGTTGGTGAGGAGGCGAGGTGCTCGTCGAAGACGGCGGTGCGTGCGCTTCGATAGCTGCTCGTGACGCGCCGGAGCAACGCGCGGCCGTCGGGTGCCTGCGCCGGAAGGTCGAAGGCGAGCCGCTTGCCGTCGATGCCGATGCTCAGCCCTCCGGCCACGGCCGACGCGCGATAGCACCCCGAGCCGCACGGCGACGCCGGTGCGCCGTCGACGGTGACGTTGCGTCCGTTCACGCCCGTCCCGTCCGAGCCGAGGAGCGTCACCGTCACCGCTCCAGGCGACCGCGCGACCGCGAGCGCGATGGAACCGAGCTCGCGTGCCTCGACCACGGCGTTCAGTGGTGGCAGCGTGACCGGCTGTGCGACGGCGACGGGCGCGGCCTGCGCGGGTTGCGTCGCCGCTCCCGGCCGGAGCTCGGTCAGCACTGCGACCGCGATCACGACCCCCAACAGCAATGAGATCTCGACGAACGCAGAGCGGCGAAGTCGTGCGAACGCGCCGATCAGGAGCGTGCGGTTGAGCCAGCCGAGCCCGAGCAGCGGCGCAAAGAGCGCCGTCTTGACGATCAGCGTCTGGCCGTACGACGTCGTCCAAAGCTGATGCACCGCTGACAGCTCGGTCAGCGCGCGACCAACCCCTGACAGGCCGAGCACGGTTACCGCGACGAGTGCGGTCGTCGAGAACCGCCGCACCGCCGTCGCGCGCTTGATGCCTTCGTCGCTCGCACGGGGCAGCACGTAGACGAGCGCCAAGAGCCCGCCGAGCCAAACGGCCGCCGACGCGATGTGCGCGATGTCCACGAGCGGCGCGAGCACGCGAGGCTGGTCGCGATCGAGCGCGTGCCCCGCAAGCGTCGGCGCGACGAGCAGCGCCAGCGAGCATCCACCCGCGACGAACAGCAGCAGCTGAACGGTCGGCGCGAGCGCAGCGGCAGCGCCGCCAACGAGCGCGACGGTGATCGCGACCTTCAGGACGAGTGCGAAGCGCGTGCCCGGCGGCGATGCGTGCAGCATCCCGCTGCCGCCGAGGAAGGCGGCGAGCAATGCGAAGAAGAGCGCGTGCGCGAGCGGCACGCGAAGGCGGTCGCCGAGCAAGCGCCGGTTGACCAGCCAGAAGACGGTCGCGCCTGCCGCCGCGAGGACGCCGAAGTAGAACAGCGCGCGCAGCACGAGATTGCTCCAACTGAGCGGCGAGGATGCGCCGAGCACCGAGGTCGGGGAGGCGATGCCCGCACCGACGCCGAACGCGAGCACGCCCTGTTCCTGATGCCCGTCGTTCGAAACGACGCTCCAGCGGACGCTGTAGACGCCGTTCGCCAGCCCGCTGCGAAGCGGGATGACGAGGTCATGGCCGGCGGCCCGGGGCCGCCCGCCGAGCACCGACGAGTTGGTGTCGTTGGTCACCGCTGCGTTACCGGGCGCGACGTGGATGCCATCGTCGAACTCGACCCGGACTGATTGCGGGGACCGATCGAGGACCGCGCCGTTCGCGGGCACGGTGCGGATCAACGTGGCGTGAGCCGCCGCACTTGCCGGCGCGATGAGCGCGGCAAGGGCGAAAACAACGACGATGCGCTTCACGTCTCGCGAGGGTAGCGCCCACAGGTTCTGCGGGGCCACGCTGCTAGCCTTGCCGCCTCGATGCCGATCTACGAGTACAAGTGCCCGAACGGCCATCTGTTCGAGGTCTTCCATGGGATGACCGAGCCGGGCCCGGAGGTGTGCGAAGTGTGCGGCGCCGCCCCGCTGCAGACCGTCCTGCATCCGGTCGCGGTCCACTACAAGGGCTCGGGCTTCTACAGCACCGACTACGGCCGCAAGGGCAAGAAGCCGGTCAAGGAAGGGTCGTCGTCTGACTCCTCGTCCTCCGATTCGTCCTCCAGCTCGGACTCATCCTCTTCTTCGTCCTCCTCGTCGTCCGACGGTTCGAGCGGCAGCGAGACGAAGAAGAAAGCCACCTAGCCGCGCGCTACTGCAGCGTGTGCCCGGTGACGCAGCCCGGGTCGAACGGGCCGGTCGGAGGCTGCGGTGCGGACTTGCCGAGGAACATCGCGATCGTTGCGGGGTTGTCCTCGCTCGGGCTGCCGCCGCCTCCGCCGCCGAGGTCGCCGCCAAGCCGGCAGTGCACCGAGGTCGACGCGGAAGAACGGAACTTCACCCAGCCGAGCTGCATGAGCTGGCTCGCGCTGAGGTCGGTGGTCAGGGGCTTCACAAGCGTGCCGCCGTTGAACGGCAGTCCCATCAGCGTGCTCGGCGACGTGAACTTCGACGCGAGCGCGTCCATCACCAGTTGCTGGCGCGCGCCGCGCGTCACGTCGGTCTCCGCCGGGTTGAGCATGTTCTCGCGGATGCGCGAGTAGATCAGCGCGCGCTCGCCGTTCATGTGCTGCATCCCCTTCGGGAAGCGCCAGCCCTGCCACTGCGAGCAGCGCGCCGCCGTCGAGTACGGGCAGTCGAAACGATTCGAGCGGATCGGGTGCGGCACGTTGACGTCGATGCCGCCAAGCGCGTCGATCAGGTCTTTGAAGTCACCGAAGTTGACGACGACGATGTGATTGATGTCGGTGCCGGTGAAGTCGTGAATCGTCTTGATCGCGAGGGCGGCGCCGCCGTTCTGGAACGCGGCGTTGATCTTCTGTGTGCCGTAGCCGGGGATCGGCACGGTGAGGTCGCGCGGGATCGAGAGGTAGTAGAGCCGGTGGTGCGTGGGGTCGGTGCGCAGCAGCAGGATCGAGTCCGAGTGGCGGTCGCCTGTCCGGTTGCCGATCTGCGAGTTGTCCGTGCCGAGCAGCAGGACGGTCGTCGAGTGCGACAGCAGCAGTCCGCTCTGCGGTGCGAGGACGGACTTCGCATCCGGTGTGAGCCGCTTGTTCGCATCCGAGACGCCGCTCGAGAACGCGAACCAGCTCGCGATCGCCCAGACGAGGACGAGCAGCAACAGCACAACCACCCCGAGTCCGACGCGGCGGCCCCAGCGGACGTTCTTGTGCCGCTCGGGCCGCGCCCCCGGACCGCGGTAGTCGGTGCGCGATCCACCGTCCTTGTCACGACGGCCGCCGGTGCTGTCGGCGGTGCGGCGACCCGACCGCGACGTGGCCGACGGGACCTTTCCTTTGGCACGTCCGCCGCGGTACGTGCGGTACGGCTTTTCTTCCCCAGCCATTCGGCGGGGTAGGTTACCCACCGCGAATGAGCACCAAGCGCGTGATCGGGGTGGACATCGGCGGAACGAAGGTTCTCGCCGGAATCGTCGACGAACACGGTCAGGTGCACGAGACCGTTGAGCGGCCTACCGTCACGACCTCCCAGGCGGCCCTGCTCGAGGCGCTCGCCGATCAGGTGCTCTCACTTCCACAGGACGGGATCGAAGCGGTCGGCTTCGGCATTCCGACGCGGATCAATCACGAGCGCGGCGTGGCGCTCGGCTCGGTCAACATTCCGCTCCGCGACGTTCCGTTTCGCGACTGGATGAACGAGCGCATCGGGCTGCCCATCGAGATCGAGAACGACGCGAGCTGCGCGGCGCTCGCCGAGTTCCGGCTCGGCGCAGGCCGCGGCGTCCGCGATCTCGTGGTGCTGACCCTCGGCACCGGTGTCGGCGGCGGCGTCATTTCCGGCGGCAGTCTCTTCCGCGCGTACACGGAGCTCGGGCACATGGTGATCGTCGCCGACGGTTTGCCTTGCCAGGGCGCTTGCTCCGGTCGGGGGCATCTCGAGGCGTACTGCTCGGGTCGTTCGGCGGACAAGCTCGCGAAGGAGCTGGTCGGTCCGAACGCTACGGCGTACGACCTGGTGCGCGACCACCATCCCGTGCTTGAGGACATCGGCCACAAGCTCGGCGTCGCCATCGGCTCGCTCGTCAACATCTTCGGTGCGACGCGCGTCGTGATTGGGGGCGGCTTCGGCATCGCGGCGTTCGATCTGCTGGAGCCGGCGGCGCGCCTCGCGGTGCTGACGGAAGCGCTCGCGCCGTCGGGCCAGGAGCTCGAGATCGAGCACGCCGAGCTCGGTGAAGAGGCGGGCCTGATCGGCGCCGGTCTCGTCGCGCTCGAGGCGTAGGTGTCCCGCCCGGCCCCAGCATCCGTACCTCTGACGGCTGCAAACCTGCGCGATGCCGCGTCCTCGGGTGTGGCGGTAGGACCCGCTATCGCCAAACCCTGCGTCCTTGCCTCGCTTGGTTTTCGCTCGCCAGAGGCGCGGCACTGGAACCGGACGGGACACTAGTGCCCCTCGCGATCTGCGCGACGCCCATCGGGAACCTCGAAGACGTCACGTTGCGCGTGCTCACCGAGTTGCGCGAGGCCGACCTCGTGCTTGCCGAGGACACGCGCCACACGCGCGGGCTGCTCGAGCGGCACGGCATCAAGGCGCGGCTCCTCTCCTACCACGAGCACAACGAGGCGGCGCGCGTCGCGGAGCTCCTGCCGCGGCTCCAGGCCGGTGAGCGGATCGCGCTCGTCAGCGACGCGGGAATGCCCGGGATCTCCGACCCGGGGGCGCGGCTCGTGCGCGCCGCGCTCGATGCGGGGATCGACGTGACAGTGCTGCCCGGTGCGTCGGCGGTTGAGACGGCGCTCGTTGCGAGCGGTCTCGCCGGCGGCCGTTACGCCTTTGTCGGGTTCCTGCCGCGCAAGGCAGGCGAGCTCGAGGCGCTCTGGCGCGAGACCGCGGAGTGGGGGTGCCCGGTCGTCGCGTTCGAGTCGCCGCACCGGTTGACCGCGTCGCTGCGCTCGCTCGCGGCGTTCGACGGCGAGCGCGAGGTGGCGGTGTGCCGCGAGCTGACGAAGCGCTTCGAGGAGATCGCACGAGGAACGGCCGCCGAGCTCGCCGAGCGGCTGGTCGAGCCGCCGAAGGGCGAGATCACGCTCGTCGTCGGGGCCGGAGCGGCCGAGTCGGATCCGGAGTCGGCCCGCCGGGCGGTGGCGGATCTGGTCGCGGCTGGAACTCCCAGGGGTGTGGCCGCCGAGGTGGTCGCACGCCTGACGGACACGTCCCGGAACGACCTTTATCGCGGCTCTCTGTGACAACTTTGTAATCTGGTTTGACAACACGACTCGCCCGACCCTACCGTGTCTGAGCGTTCACTCATCAGACAACAGCAGCTGGTGAAACCACGGTTGAAAGGCGGTCCTCATGCGTCGTCCCCTGCTCGCGGCGGTCCTCGCCGCACTCCTGTTCGCGCCCGCGGGTGAGGCCTGGACGTGGCCCGCCGCCGGCGCCGTCCTGCAGCCGTTCCTCTTCGACCCGGCGCACCCCTACGCAGCCGGCCAGCACCGCGGGATCGCCATTGGCGGCGACGCGGGCGCGACCGTCCTCGCGCCGGCCTCCGGCAGCGTCGCGTTCGCGGGCACTGTCCCGTCATCCGGGAAGAGCGTGACGATCGCGACCGCCGACGGCTACGCCGTCACGCTGACGCAGCTCGGTTCGATCACGGTCGCGCGCGGCGCGACGGTCGCGGAGGGCGACGGCGTCGGCGCGATCGGCGCGACCGGGGACGCCGAGATCGCTCAGCCGTACGTGCACCTGGGTGTGCGGATCGCGGCCGAGGCGCAGGGCTACCTCGACCCGCTGACGTTCTTGCCCGTCCGTGGCCCGGCGCCCGCGGCAATCGCGCCGCCGGTCCCGGTCGCCGATCCTCCGGCAGCGGCGCCGCCCCTCGCCGGGCCCGCGCCTGCGCCTGCCCCCGTGTCCGACCCCGTGCCGGCCGTTCGGCCTGCGCCGGCGCCGGTCGCGACACCCGCGGCGGCCCTGGCACCTGCCGCGCCGGCCGCCGAGGCACCGCCTGTGGAGTCGCTGCCTGTCGAGTCACCTGTCGCTCCGCTTTCGGTCAAGCCGCAGGCGGCGACCGCGCCGGGTCCCGCTCCGGTCGCAGCCACACCGGCCATGACGATCACCGCTGGCGAGCCTGCCGCGCCACGCGCCTCGGCCTCGCCCAGGCCCGTCCGGGAAGACACCCCGGTGCATGGGGGCACGCACGTCCCGGTTCTCGAGACGTCGATCGCCGGGATCGCCGCACCGACCGAAGCCACCCCGCGAGGCGGAGCGTGGGCCGCGGGCTCGTCGGTCGAGCGCCGTGCCGCCCGCGCGCCCGATCGAGCGGCTGCCGATGCCCGTGGGCGCACCGGGACCGCGCGTTCGTTACACCCGTTCGCCCGCCCTCAACCCACGAAGGCTCACGACACCATGGCGCGCGCGCGTTCCGCGCCGGCCGAGCCGGTGGCTGCGATTGCGACCCGGTTTGTCCGTTACCGGGGCGGTCTGCTGCTGCCGGTGCTCGCCGCGGCGGCGCTGCTCGCAGCCGCCGTGCTCGCGGAGGCGCTGGGAGCCGTTCGTATGATGGTGCGCTGTGGCTCAGACACCCAAGAAGATCCTGGTCGCTCCGGCTTGGCCGTATGCGGCGGGTCACCGTCACCTCGGTCACGTGGCGGGCTTCGGCGTTCCGTCGGACGCGTTCGCTCGCTATCACCGGCTGAAGGGCAACGACGTCCTCATGGTGAGTGGCACCGACGAGCACGGCACGCCGGTGATGGTGGCCGCAGACGGGGAGGACAAGTCCTACGCTGAGATCGCGGACTACTACAACGCGGCGTTCCGCGAAGACTTCCGCCGGCTCGGGCTGTCGTACGACTGCTTCTCGCGCACGACGACGCTGAACCACGAGCGCGTCACCCAGGACTTCTTCAAGACGCTCTACGAGCACGGGGCGATCGTCGAGCAGACGCAGATGGTCTCGTTCTCGCCGACGACGGGCCACACGCTCCCCGATCGTTATATCGAGGGCACATGCCCGATCTGCGGCTACCCGGACGCGCGGGGCGATCAGTGCGACAACTGCGGCAACCAACTCGATCCGATCGACCTGATCAACCCGCGCTCGAAGATCGACGGTGCAACGCCCGAGTTTCGCGAGACGAAGCATCTCTTCCTCGACCTGCCGAAGTTCGCGGACGGCCTTCGCCACTGGATCCAGGGGCACGACGAGTGGCGGCCCAACGTGCGCAACTTCTCGCTCCGGCTGCTCGACGAGATTCGCACGCGCCCGATCACGCGCGATCTCGACTGGGGGGTCCGCATCCCGATCCCGGGCTACGCCGAGGACGAGAACAAGCGCATCTACGTGTGGTTCGACGCGGTGATCGGCTACCTCTCGGCGAGCATCGAATGGGCGGCGTCGAGCGGCGATCCGGAAGCGTGGCGCGATTGGTGGCAGAACGACGAGTCGCTGCACTCCTACTTCCAGGGCAAGGACAACGTGGTCTTCCACACCGTGATCTGGCCCGCCATGCTGCTCGGCTACGAGCAGGGCGGCGAGTACGGCGCGGGCAAGGGGCCACTGCAGCTCCCCGACAATGTCTTCGCGTCCGAGTTCCTCGGCCTCGAGGGCAAGCAGTTCTCGACGAGCCGCCAGCACTCGATCTACATCCGCGACTTCCTCGATCGCTACGACCCCGACCCGTTGCGCTACTACCTGATAGCGGCCGGGCCGGAGACACAGGACACCGACTTCACCTGGGCGGAGTTCGTGCGCCGCAACAACGACGAGGTGCTCGCGAACTGGGGCAATCTCGTGAATCGGACCTTGACGAGCGCGCAGCGCAACTTCGGCGCCGTGCCGGAACCGGGGGAGCTCACGGCGGAGGACACCGCACTGCTCGACGGCGTCGCCGGCGGCTTTGACGCCGTCGGCGAGCACATCGAGAGCGGCCGCTTCCGCGCGGCGCTCGCCGAGACGATGCGGCTCGCGTCGACCGTCAACACCTACGTCAGCGACCAGGCGCCGTGGGCACTCGTCAAGACCGACCGTGAGCGCGCAGCGACGGTGCTGTTCGTCGCGCTGCGCGCCGTCGACAGCCTGAAGACGATCTTCACACCGTTCCTGCCGCACACTTCCCAAGTCGTGCACGAACTGCTCGGTTACGAGGGCTACATCGCCGGACCACTCGTCTTCCGTGAGGTCGAAGAAGAGGACGGCAGGAAGCACGAGATCCTCACCGGCGACTATCGCTCGTGGGTCGGCACCTGGGAACCGAGCGACCTGCAGCCCGGCCAAACGTTGCACGAGCCGCGGCAGCTCTTCAAGAAGCTCGACGATTCGGTCGTCGAGGAAGAGCTTGCGCGGATGCGCGAAGCCGCCGACGCGGCTTGAGCGAGCGCGCGTGATCGACACGCATGCCCATCTGAGCGACGACGACGCAGCCGAGGTGCTGCAGCGCGCACGTGCGGCCGGCGTCACGCAGGTGATCGACATCGCAACGACAATTGCCGGCGCTCGTGAGGTCGTTGCGCGCGCCGAGCGCGAGGACGGCGTGTACGCGTGCCTCGGCGTGCATCCGCATGAGGCCGACGATCCGGGCGACCTCGACGAGCTGCGCGAGCTCCTCACGCACCCGAAGGTCGTCGCGGTCGGCGAGACCGGCCTCGACTATCACCGCGACTACGCGTCGCACGCCGCACAGCAGGAGCTCTTCGCCGCGCACCTCGCGATCGCGCGCGACCTCGGCAAGCCCGTCGTCATCCACACGCGCGACGCGGACGAGGACACTTGGGAGCGGCTTGCCGAGCACGACGGGCCTGTGATCCTCCACTGCTTCTCGTCTCCCGACCTGCTCGGCTCAGCGATCGAGAACGGGTGGTACGTCTCGTTCGCCGGCAACGTCACGTACAAGAACGCACACGCGTTGCGCGACGCTGCGCGACAGGTCCCGCACGACTCGTTGCTCGCCGAGACGGACAGCCCGTACCTCGCGCCGCAGCCGGTGCGTGGCAAGCGCAACGAGCCGGCGTATGTCACGCACGTC
This sequence comes from Gaiellaceae bacterium, assembly GCA_036270155.1. Taxonomy (GTDB): domain Bacteria; phylum Actinomycetota; class Thermoleophilia; order Gaiellales; family Gaiellaceae; genus PALSA-600. Next base: position 29,861 of record DATBDB010000031.1, on the reverse strand, counting down.
TATGCCGAGCTCGCGCGCGTGCTCGAGCTGGACGTCGAGGACGTCGCCCGCCAGATCGTCGCGAACGCGGAGGCGGTGTTCGACCTTTGAGTTCGATCACGTTCCTGACGCGTTGCTGTTGGTGCGATGCCGGAGGGCACAGTGCTCTGCACGGGCCCGTAAGGCAGCGTGCCGACAGCGACGCGAGCCGTTCGCGGAGCCCTGCTTGCCCAAGCGGGAGCGAAAGGCGGTCAGGGGCGTGAGTCTGCGGCCGAAGAAGAGTCTTGGGCAACACTTTCTCGTCGACGACAACATCCTGGAGGTGATCGGACGGCTTGCCGAGCTCGACCCGTCCGACGTTGTGCTCGAGGTCGGGCCTGGCCTCGGCGTGCTCACGCGCTACCTCGCCGACCGCGTCGCGTTCATCCACGCCGCTGAGGTCGACCGGCGCCTGTGGGCGCACCTGGACGGCATCGTCCACACCGAAGTGCACTGGGGCGATGCGCTGCGCCTCGACATCGCGGCGCTCGAGCCTTCGCCGCGGAAGCTCGTCTCGAACCTGCCGTACAACATCGCAACCCCGGTGGTTGCCGAGAGCCTCACCGTGGATCAGCTAGACCACTGGTGCGTGATGGTGCAGCGCGAGGTTGCCGACCGCTTCTTCGCGCAGCCGTCGACGAAGGCGTATGGGTCGGTCTCGGTTCTCGTGCAGCTCGCAACGGAGCGCACTGGTCTGCACGCCGTGTCACGCGAAGTGTTCCGCCCGCGGCCGAACGTCGACTCGGCACTCGTTGCGTTTCGGCGTATCGCGCCGGGCGCGCCGCCGCGCGTGAAGAAGATTGTCGAAGCGGGTTTCGGTCATCGCCGCAAGACGCTTGCGAACTCGCTTGCGTTGTCCGGTCTCGCTTCGCGCGACCACGCCGTCGAGGCGCTCGCCGCCATTGGCCGCCTGCCGAACGCCCGCGCGGAAGAGCTCGAGCCGCTCGAGTTCATCGCGCTCGCCGAGGCGCTCTAGGTGCTCGGCCCGGCTCCGGCGAAGGTCAACCTCGCGCTCGTTGTCGGGCCGCAGCGCGCGGGCGGGAAGCACGAGGTCGTGACCGTGTTCCAACGCGTCGATCTCGGCGACCGGATCACGGTCGAGCCGGCGGACGAGACGACGATCCGTGGCTTTCCGGAGGACACGATTGTCCGCGACGCGCTCAGCTTGCTCGATGCAACGCACGGCTGGCGCGTCACGATCGACAAGCGCGTGCCGCTTGCAGCGGGCCTCGGCGGGGGAAGCTCCGATGCCGCGACCGCGCTGCGGCTCGCGAACGACCAGCTCGACGCGCCATTGTCGGGGGAGCGGCTGCACGAGCTCGCCGCGCAGCTTGGCGCCGACGTGCCGTTCTTCCTCCGGGACGGGCCGCAACTCGGGACGGGCGACGGGACGAGGCTCGAGCCGCTCGACCTGCCGCAGGACTTTGCCGTGCTGCTGCTCCTGCCGAAGGGCGCTCAGAAGCAGTCGACCGCCGAGGTTTACGCCGACTTCGACCGGCGCGGGGGAGAGTCCGGCTTCTACGAGCGCGCCGCCGCGCTACGCACCGCGCTCGCGGGTGTGCGCCGCCCGCGTGACCTCGCGTCATTGCCGCCGAACGATCTCGCGAGCTCGCCACTCGCAGCCGAGTTGCGCGCGCAGGGTGCGTTCCGCGCCGACGTCAGCGGCGCGGGCCCGACGCTCTACGGACTCTTCAACCGAACGGTTGATGCGAAGCGCGCAGCGCGCGCGCTCGGACGCTTCGGGCGCACCTGGATCACGGTGCCTGCGTGGTACGGTTGAAACCGATGTACGGTGCGCAGGCGATCGAGCATGGCACCTCGCGCAGCGGTCGTTGGTTGCGCGAACGGCGTCTGCGAGTCACGCTTTGGATCGCCGCGTTCGAAGGGCTCCTCTACCTCTTCAACGTGCTCAACTGGTGGGCCGCCGTCGCGCTCGCGATCATCGCTGTTGGCTTCTGGTGGTACGTCGGCCGTTCGCACCGCTCGGACACGCTCCGCCAGCTGAGCTGGATCTTCGGCGCCTCCCAGCTGCTCGTCCTGTGCGTCCCGCTCGCCCTGGCGATCGTGAAGACCGTCGCGGTCGCGGTGATCGCCATCCTGGCAATCGTTGCGCTGTTCGCGCTCTTCAGAGAGCGCTCGTAATCCGCCGCCCCGCAAGGGGTTCGCTGTGGACGAGATGCCGCAGTTCGTTCACCGTGGTCTGACCAGGTGACATGGCTCGACCAGGCGACTGGGGAAGGTTCGTGACGCTTTCGTTACGTCGTTTGGCGACCGGCCGTGGCTCGGGAGGACGTGGCCGCTCGCGGAGTGCAGGATGGGCCGGCGCGTTGTTCTGTGGACGAGATGTCGTAGGTCGTTCACCGTGGTCTGACCAGGTGACATGGCTCGATCGGGCGGCTGGGGAACGTTCGTGACGCTTTCGTGACGTCGTTTGGCGAAGGGCCGTGGCTCAGGAGGACACAATCCGTGGAGGCCTTGTCCCGAATGTGCATGGGTGTCCCGCGACGTGGCGTGCCTCGTAGGCGGCGTCCCGAGAAGCGGCGTCCATGGAAGCGGCGTCCCTAGAATCACCGGCAGTGGGGCGTAGCCAAGCGGTAAGGCAGCGGGTTTTGGTCCCGCGATCCCAGGTTCGAATCCTGGCGCCCCAGTTCTCCCCACAGATTTAGGTGGATCGCCGCGTGTGCGCGTGTGTTCCACCTCAAGTCTCTAGTCTCTCCCCGTGGCCGATCCGCCTCTTGCAGCCGTTGTGATGGCCGGCGGCCTCGGTACGCGGATGCGCTCCGCCGTGCCGAAGCACTTCCACGAGATCCTCGGCCGCCGGATGGTCGACTGGATCATCGAGACCGGACGCGACGCGGGCGCCTCCCCGCTCGTCGTGATCGCCTCGCCCGCCGGGCGCGACGAGTACGCAGACAGCGGAGTCGAGGTCGCGATCCAGGAGACCCCGCTCGGGACCGGCGACGCCGTGCGCTCGGCGCGTGCCGCGCTCGAAGGGCACGACGGCGACATCCTCGTGCTCTCCGGCGATACGCCGCTGCTCACCGCCGGACTGCTGCGCGACCTCGTCGATGCGCACCACCGTGAGGGCGCCGACGCGACGATCCTCAGTGCCGAACCAGCCGATCCGCGTCTCTACGGACGCGTCGTCCGCGACCGGAACGGCACCGTGCGGAAAGTCGTCGAGGGCACCGACGCGAGCGACGAGGAGCAGAAGATCCGCGAGATCAACTCGTCGATCTACGTCTTCCGCTCGAGTGCGCTCTGGCCGGCGCTCGAGCAGCTCCAGCCGAAGAACGTGCAGGGCGAGCTGTATCTCACCGACGCGATCGAGATCATCGCCGGGGGCACCGGCAAGGTCGCCGCGCACATCGCAGCCGATTCGCGGGAGACCGACGGCGTCAACACGCGCGTCGAGCTCGCGCATGCCGGCGCGGTCCTGCGCGACCGGATCAACGAAGCGCACATGCTCGCGGGCGTCACGATCGTCGATCCGAAGACGACGTGGATCGAGCCGACGGTTGAGATCGATGCAGACGTGACGATCCAGCCGTTCACGTTCCTCCGCGGCCAGACGAAGATCGCGACCGGGGCGGAGATCGGCGCCAACACTGTCGCGATCGACGCTCACATCGGACGAAAGGCGACGATCGGGCCCTTCTGTTACCTTCGCCCTGGAACGGTCCTCGGCGAGTCTTCCAAGGCGGGCACCTTCGTGGAGATCAAGAACTCACGCATCGGCGACCGCGCAAAGGTGCCCCACCTTTCGTATATCGGCGACGCCGAGATCGGCGACGACACGAACGTCGGCGCCGGCGCGATCACGGCCAACTTCCCGCACAAGCCAGGTGAGCCGAAGGGCCGCACGAGGATCGGAAGCAACGTCAGGACCGGTATCCACAATGGCTTCGTGGCGCCGGTCGAGATCGGAGACGGAGCATGGATTGCAGCCGGATCGGTCATAACCCGAGACGTCCCCGCGGACGCGCTGGGGATTTCCCGTTCGCGCCAGGAAAACAAGGAGGGCTATGCAGCCCGTCAGCGCGACCTCTGAGCTCACCCTGCCCGGCCTCGACTCGCCCGAGATCATGACCCAGCCCAAGCCTGGTCACTGGATCGAGCGCGGCCCGCAGAAGCGGCTGATGGTCTTCTCGGGCCGCTCGCACACGGACCTCGCGCACCAGATCGCAGAGCAGCTGGGGGTTGAGCTCGGAGAGGTCGAGCGCAGCACCTTCGCGAACGGCGAGACGTATGTCCGCTATGCCGAGTCGATCCGCGGCGCCGACGTCTTCATCGTTCAGACCGGCTGCGAACCGATCGATCGCAACCTCATGGAGCTGCTCTTCATGATCCAGGCGGCGAAGCTCGCGTCGGCGAAGCGCATCACCGCCGTGATCCCGCTGTACCCCTACGCCCGTCAAGACCGAAAGGCGAAGCCGCGTGAGCCGATCTCGGCTCGCCTCATCGCCGACATGCTTCAGCTCGCCGGCGCCGACCGCGTTCTGACGATGGATTTGCATGCGGGACAGATCCAGGGCTTCTTCACGATCCCGGTCGACCACATGACCGCCGTGCCCCTGTTCGCTCGGCACTTCCGCGATCTCGGGCTGACGGGCGAGAACGTCGTTTCGGTTTCGCCTGACGCGGGCCGCGCGAAGCAGGCCGTCCGTTTCGCCGAGATGCTCGACGCGGAGTTCGCGCTCATGCACAAGTCGCGGCCCGCGCACGACGTCGTCGAGGTGACGGAGGTGACCGGTCGGGTCCGCGGCAAGACCGCGATCCTCGGCGATGACGTGATCATGACCGGCGGGACGATTCTCGCCAACGTCAGGGCACTGAAGGAGCACGGAGTGGAGGACGTCTGGGTCTTCGCAACCCACGGCCTGTTCTGCGACGGCGCACTGCAGAAGTTCGACGACCCGGACATCAAGGGCATCGTCGTCACCGACACCGTGCCGATCGACCCGCTCCAAAAGCCGGAGAAGATGACGGTGCTCCCGGTCGCACCGCTGCTCGCCGAGACGATCATGAACGTCTTCGCCGACGACTCGGTCTCGGCGATCTTCGGCGGCGAAAACCAGCTCTTCTAAGCGCGCGGTTCCAGAGAACGAAGGCCCGACGTAGGCGCCGGGCCTTCCGCGGAGTGGGGAGACCACGGGATCACCGCGCATCCGGCGCTGGGCGAAAGGGAGTTCTGGCTACACTCCTGCGTCGTGGCTGGTGAGCGCGTCAAATTGATGGTCCAGAACCGTGCCGTCCTCGGCTCGGCGGAGTCCCGGCGCCTTCGGCGCCAGGGCCTGATCCCGGGCGTTCTCTACGGGCGCGAGCAGCAGCCGGTCGCGATCTCGATCCCTGAACGCTCCCTGCGCTCGGCACTGACGACGAGCGGCGGCCTCAACGCCGTGCTCGACGTGGTCGTCGACGACGGGAAGGTCCACTCGTCGGTGCTCAAGGAGTACCAGCAGCACCCCGTGAAGGGCCTGATCATGCACGTCGACCTGCAGGAAGTGCGTCTCGACCAGCCGATCCACGCGACGGTGCCGCTGCACATCCACGGCGAGCCCATCGGCGTCAAGGAAGGCGGCGTCCTCTCCCAGGTCACCAGTGAGCTCAACGTCGAGGCCCTCCCGATGGAGGTCCCCGAGCACCTCGAGGCCGATGTCTCCGAGATGGCGATCGGTGACACGCTGCGGCTCTCCGCGCTCACGGTTCCCGCGGGCGTGACACTCCTCGACGATCTCGAGGAAACCGTCATCGCAACCGTCACGCAGCCGATGCGCGAAGAGGAGCTCGAGCCCGTCGAGGGTGAAGAGGGCGCCGAGGGCGAAGCGGCGGCTGAGGGCGAAGAGGCGGCTGCCGAGGGCGAGACCGCTGAAGGCGACGCTGCCACCGGCGGCGACGGCGAGCCCGGCTCCACAGAGGGTTAACCGTGCGCCTGTGGCCTCGCCGCCACGGAACCTCGCTCGACTTGCTCGTCGCAGGTCTCGGCAACCCGGGCCGCGAGTACGCACGCAACCGCCACAACGTGGGCTGGCTGGTCGTCGACGAGCTTGCGCGCAGGCACGGCGGCTCGTGGCGCGCAAAGTTCAACGGCCAGCTCGCTGAGATCCGGATCGACGGCCACAAGGTCGCCCTGCTCAAGCCGGAGACGTTCATGAACGACTCCGGCCGCGCGGTTCAGGCCGCGGTGAAGTTCTTCAAGCTCGATCCGGACGCGGTGCTCGTCGTGCACGACGAGGGTGACCTCGAGCTCGCCCGGCTCCAGGCCCGGATCGGCGGCGGCGCCGGCGGGCACAACGGCTTGCGGTCGGTCACCCAGCAGCTCGGAACGCCCGACTTCATGCGGCTGCGCGTTGGCGTGGGGCGGCCCGGGCGCGGCGACCAGCGCACGCTCGCGGACTTCGTGCTCGCCGATTTCCGCCCCGAGGACGACCCGGACGCCCTCGTCCGGGCCGCCGCGGACGCCGTCGAAACCCTGGACGCCGAGGGGCTCGAAGCCGCGCAGCGCGCGATCAACGCCAAGCGTCCGTGACCCGGTGCGGCAGGCCTGCGCCTGCCGCACCGCGTCCACGGTCGAGCTAGGGAAGAAGCGGCGGGCTCGCGAGCTGCGCGAGCTGGAGCGCCTGAGCGGGGAACCATGCTCCCGCTGCGGGATCGACGGTGTTGCCCCACGCGGAGTCCGTTCCCGCTGCGTTCCCGTCGCGGTTGCAGGCGCCGTCAGACTCCCCCGGGGTCTTTGCCCACAGGTACGCGTCGACGAGCTGCACACCGGTGCTCGTGGTCGGCCGAGCGCCGAGCCCGCGTCCCGGCGGGTTGCACCAGTCGAGCGCGCCTGCCCACGTCGGCTGCACGCCGTTGCGACTCGTGTCGACGACGATGTGAGCGAGCGCGGCAGGTCCGGCCGGCGGGTTCGGGCCGTTGTCGACGTTGGCCGTGTACCAGGCATCGGTCAACGCCCACGTGCTGTAGTCGTTCGGGCTCGCCGGGTAGTACTGGCTGGCGCAATAATCGAAGTGCCCGAGACGCCAGCCGCCTTCGGCGGTGTTCGTGCCGTAGTAGAGGCACTTGGAGATCCAGGTGCCGTACTGGTTTTGCTGCGGCGTCGGCTGGTAGTTCGAGACGTTCAGGAAGAAGCCCTGCGTTCGCTGCACGCCCGCGTAATAGAGGACGCGCGCCATATCGCCGACCGAGTGCCAGGCGCTGTGCCCGGCGTCCAGGTAGACCGACGTCGAGGGATTCGCCTCGAGCTGATCGACCGCGTCGTTGACCTCCGCAAGCCGTTGCGCGCTCAGCGGATGAAGCTCGGGCGTCCGGTAGTTGCCGTTGCCGTCCGGCGGATCGCTTGCGAGGGGATCCGTGGTCGTGCTGCAGAAGACCGGCAGGTTCGCGAGTGCGTCGGGCTCCAGCAAGACGACGGCCTTGTGCGTGCCGATCGCGGTCGCGATTGCAGCGACCCACGCGTCGTAGGCCGCGTCGCTTGCCGCTCCGCCCGCCGAATATTGCGAGCAATCCCGCGCGGGAATGTTGTAGACGACGAAGACGGGAACGGCCCGCTCGAGATCCGCTTCGAGCAGCGTCATCCTCACTTGCCTGGTCACGTCCGCCGGTGTGCCATCCGTGAGCCAGACGGCGCGCGGGATGGTCTCCATCTTTGCTATCAGCAGGGCGTTCTTGACATCGCGGTGGGCCAGGAGGCCGGCGGCCTGGCGCACGGCGCCTGCCGATGGGGCGGGGACGAAGAGCTTTGTTCCCGCCGGCAGCGTGCGGTCCGACGATGTTGCCCCGGCGATGAGCGGCAGGGCTGTGAACGCGGCGGCGATGGCAGCTCCCGCGACGAGACCCCGCAACCGTGATCCATGCATGGCTCCCCCTCTTCGGAATGAAAGCGCTTACATGTGCACGGTCGCACGGCTTTTACCGAGCGTCAAGGTGCCGGGTCACGCGGAGCGGCGGCGAACGAGGGTCGTCGGCAGGACGACGTGCTTCGCCCGCTCGTCGCCGGCCACCCGGCGCAGCAAAAGATCGGTGAGGGCGCGAGTCATCTCGTCGAACGGCTGGCGCATCGTCGTCAGCGGGATGCTCGCGGTCGCGGCGATCTCCAGGTCGTCGAATCCGACGACGGCGACGTCGTCGGGCACCACTCGGCCGAGCTTGGCCAGTTGCTCGAGAGCGCCGACGCCCATCGCGTCGGAGGCGGCGAAGATGCCGTCCAGCCCGGGCTCAGCCGCCAGCAGCCGGTCGACGGCCCGCGCGCCGCTTTCGACGGTGAAATCGCCATGGGCGACGAGGTCGGCTCTGAGCTCGAGGCCTGCGGCAGCGAGCGCGTCGCGGTAGCCGTCGAAGCGGTCTGCGGACACAGCCATGTCGAGAGGCCCCGTGATCGTGGCCACGGTCTTCCGCGTTCGGAGCAGATGCTCGCAGGCGCTACGTGCTCCGCCGCGGTTGTCGACGTCGACGAAGGAGATGTCGGCGTCGTCGCCGCTCGGCCTGCCCGACAGGACGACCGGCACGCCGGCGCTCGCGAGCGCGCGCGGCAGCACGTCGTCGGCATGGAGCGACACGATGATCACGCCGTCGACGTGCCCTTCGAGGACGTACCGCTCTACTTTTCGCTGCTGCTGCTCGCCGCGCGCCAGCAGCAGGACGAGTTGGAGCTCGGTGTCGGCGACTTGCTCGGCGATCCCGTGGACGACCGCTGGAAAGAACGGATCTGCGAACAGCCGGCGCTCGGCCTCGGAGATGACGAGGGCGATCGTGTCCGTCCGCCGGCGAGCGAGGTTCCGGGCTGCGGGGTTCGGCAGGTAGTGGAGCTGCGCGACCGCTTCCATCACCGCTGCACGGGTCGCCTCGCTGACTTTTGCCGAGTCGTTGAGGACCCGCGAGACCGTCGCAGTCGAGACGCCGGCGAGCGCCGCCACTGCCTCGAGCGTCGGGCGCATCTCCATGCCGCAATCATGCAGGCCTTCGAGGCCGAATCCTCGTAACAGGTAGCACCCACATTCCGAATGTGCCTCGGTGCAGCGGAAACGCGCATCGGCAGGTGCTTCGGCCCGCCCGGCCCCCCTGCTGGCACCCCCCTCGGCCTACCCCTTTTGAGGGATGGGAGTACCCCTGAACGAGGGGTGGCTGGGGCCTTCGGCCGTTGCTGACATGGGCCTAGCCAACGACAGCCGGCGCCCACCTCTGCGCGCGCCGCCTCTGCCGAAGGGAGCCCTTCCTGTGACCGATCGCATTCGCCTTGCGCTGCTCTTTTTCGTCGTCATGACGTGCCTCACCGCGCGCGTCGGCGGCGCACTGGGCGCCACCAAGAGGGCAGACAAGCCCGTAAGCCACGCCACGGCCGTCGCCCGCGAGCAGGCGAAGGTCGTGAAGTTCGCCCGTCATCTCCTCGGCATTCCGTACGTCTACGGCGGCATGTCGCCCCGCAGCGGCTTCGACTGCTCGGGCTTCACCCGCTTCGTCTACGCCCACTTCGGGATCACGCTGCCGCACTACTCGGGCGCGCAGTTCGAAATGGGGCGCCGCGTCTCCCGCTGGGGCCTTCGTCCCGGCGACCTTCTCTTCTTCGACGCGCTCGGCCACGTCGGGATGTACATCGGCAGCGGCCTCTTCATCCACGCACCGCACAGCGGCACGCGCGTCTCGATCGACTCGCTCAGCGGCTGGTACTCCGGCCGGTACGACGGCGCCCGGCGACTCCTGCGCTAGAGGCTTGCCTCTCACGCGTACCATGACCACCCGGCCGAACGCGTTGTTCGGCCCATCGTCATGGACCGTCCTGCCCTCTACAGCCTCGTCGAACGCCTCCGCGCGGAAGACTCGCTCACCGAGTTCGCCGCCGCACTCTCCACCGGAGAGCAGCGAACGCGCGCCCGCGTCTCCGAGCCGGTGCTGCCGCTCGTGCTCGCGGCGCTCCATGAGGAGGTCGGCCGCGGGCTGATCGTCCTCCTGCCGGAGGACGCCGACGCGCGCGATGCCGCCGAGGCGGCCTCGTGGTTCCTCGGCGACGAGCAGGTCGCGCTCTTCCCGTCCCGTGGTGTGCACTGGGGCTCGGGTCTCGAGCCGCCGCCGCACCTCGTCGGCGAGCGCGCCCGGGCGCTCGCCGTGCTCGAGCGGGGTGGGCTCGTCTGCGCGTCGGCGACCGCGGTCGCCGAAGGACTGCCGCCCGTCGCGGCGCGCGCCCAGGTGCTCCGCGTCGCACGCGGCGACGAGCCGGGCATCGACTCGCTCGCCGGGCAGCTCGCCTCGGCGGGCTACGAGCGCGTCGAGCGCGTCGAGGAGCGCGGGCAGTTCGCCGTGCGCGGCGGGCTCGTCGACGTCTTCCCGACGACGGGCCGTGAGCCGCTCCGCATCGAGCTCTTCGGCGACGAGGTCGAGCAGATCCGCGCCTTCTCGCCGTTCACGCAACGTGCGCTCCGCCAGGTCGAAGAGGCGACCGTCTATCCGGCGGGCGAGCGCCGCCGCGAGCTGATCGAGATCGATCTCGGCATGGAGGAGGGGGAGGAGGCGTTCGCGGACGTCCCGGACGACCTCGAGCCGCCGTTCGACCGGACACCCGACCTGGTGTGGTCGCCCGACGAGGTCAAGGCCGTGTGGGAGGAGGAGAAGTTGCGCGGGCCCGATCTCTCCGGCGCGGCCGAGCTCTCGTCGCTGCCGCAGGGCCAGCCGTTCTCTTTCGATGCGCAGCGCCCTGCGATTGCGGCGCGCGGCCTCTCGGAGGCCGAGAACGAGCTCGGCGGTTTCCTCCGGCAGGGCCTCGACGTGATCGTCGCGTTCCCGCACCGCGGTGAGGCACTGCGCCAGCAGAGCTTGTTGCGTCGCGTCTCGGCGACGCTGCTCGATCCGGGCGACACGCCCGAGGGCCTGACGTTCGCCGTCGCACCCGCACGGCGCGGCTTCGTGTGGCGCGAGCTTGGCTTCGCGCTGCTCCCGGACACGCAGGTCTTCCGCAAGCGGCCGCCGCGCGCCACCGCCGCGCCGGGCCGCGCGCTCCAGAGCTTCTCCGACCTGCGCACGGGCGACTACGTCGTGCACGAGGACCACGGCATCGCGCAACTGCTCGGGTTCGAGACGAAGGAAGTTGCCGGCGTCACGCGCGACTACCTGCTGCTCGCCTATCGCGGCGACGACCGCGTGTACGTCCCGCACGAGCAGATCGGCAAGATCAGCCGCTACATCGGCGCCGACTCGAAGGCGCCCGCGCTCTCGAAGCTCGGCGGCAAGGCCTGGGACAACCTGAAGACGCGGGCGCGCGCCCACCTGCGCGAGATGGCAGGCGAGCTGCTGCAGCTCTACGCGCAGCGGCAGACGCAGCCGGGCATCGCCTACGACGTCGAGCACGAGTGGGTGGAGAAGCTCGAAAGCGAGTTCCCGTATCGCGAGACCGACGACCAGCGCACAGCGATCGAGGCTGTGATGGAGGACCTCGAGTCTGCGCACCCGATGGACCGCCTCGTCTGCGGCGACGTCGGCTTCGGCAAGACCGAGGTCGCGTTGCGCGGTGCGTTCACCGTTGCGGTGAACGGCAAGCAGGTGCTGATGCTCGTCCCGACGACGGTGCTTGCGCAACAGCACTGGAACACGTTCCGCAACCGCTATCGCGACTACCCCGTCCGTGTCGAGATGGTCTCGCGCTTCCGCAAGCCCTCCGACGTCAAGCAGGTGCTTGCCGACTTCGCCGAAGGCAAGGTCGACGTCCTGATCGGGACGCACCGTGTGCTCTCGCGCGATGTGATCTCGAAGGACCTCGGCCTCGTGATCGTCGACGAGGAGCAGCGCTTCGGCGTCAGGCAGAAGGAGCTGCTGCGGCAGCTGCGGCTCGAGGTCGACGTGCTCGCGCTCAGTGCGACCCCGATCCCGCGCACACTGCACATGTCGCTCGCGGGCCTGCGTGACATCTCGGTGATCGAGACGCCGCCGGAAGGGCGGCGGCCGATCCGCACGTTCGTCGGCGAGTACGACGACGAGCTGATCAAGGAAGCGCTCGACCGCGAGATCGCCCGGAACGGCCAGGCGTTCTATCTCCACAACCGCGTCGACACGATCGAGGAGGCCGCGGAGAAGCTGCAGCAGATGTGCCCGAACCTTCGCTTCCTCGTCGCGCACGGCCAGATGGCGGAGCGCGAGCTCGAAGACAAGATGATCACGTTCCTCGCCGGCGACGCGGACGTCCTCGTCTCGACGACGATCATCGAGTCGGGGCTCGACATCCCACAGGCGAACACGCTGATCGTCGAGCGCGCGGACCAGCTCGGCCTGAGCCAGCTCTACCAAATCCGGGGGCGCGTCGGCCGCAGCGACCAGCTTGCGCACGCCTACCTCTTCTATCCCGACGCACAGGAGCTGACGCCGGAGGCACGCGCGCGGCTCGCGACGCTCGCCGACCACACCGAGCTCGGCGCGGGATTCGCGATCGCGATGCGCGATCTCGAGATCCGCGGGGCCGGGGACCTGCTTGGCGCCGAGCAGTCCGGCCACGTCGCGGCCCTCGGCTTCGAGCTTTACGTCGAGATGCTGCACGAGGCGGTCGCGGAGCTGTCCGGCCAGCGCCGGCTCGCGGCGAAGCCGGTGCGGATCGACGTCCGGGTCGATGCCTACGTTCCGGCCGCCTACATCGCCGCAGAGGCGCTGAAGATCGACCTGCACCGCCGCATCGCGCTGACCGAAACGGAGGACGAGCTCCACGAGCTCCGGGTCGCGACGGAGGATCGTTATGGCCCGGTGCCCGAGCCGGTCGAGAACCTCTTCGCGATCCAGGATGTGAAGCTGAAGCTCGCGCGGCTCGGTGCCGATTACCTCGTCTTCCGGGGCGGCCGTGCGTCGGTCGGGCCGGTCGTTCTCGGCTCCGGCGAGCTGCGCGAGCTGCGCGCCCAGGTGGAGACCGCTGTCTACTCCACAGGCAACAGCGAGGTCACATTACGGGGAGATGACTTCTTAGGAGCCGTTGAACTTGTCGATGCTATGCTGGCCGCGCGCCAGGCTGCTTAAGTCGGCGCTTCCTCTGCAATGACGAAGACATTCCTCCTTCCGATCGCCCTCGTGGCCGTCCTCCTCGCGGGGTGCGGCGGCGGTAGCAGCGCGAGTCTGAGCAGCGGCGACGTTGCCGTCGTGGGCGACATTCACGTGACCAAGCCCCAGTTCGACGCGCTGATCGCGCAAGCGCAGAGGAGCTTCCAGCAGCAGAACCGGCCGTTCCCGAAGCAGGGGACGACGGAGTACCAGACCGTGAAGGGCCAGGCGATCACGCTGCTCGTCCAGCAGGCTGAGCGCGAAGCCAAGGCGTCCTCGATGGGGATCAAGATCTCGACCTCGGACATCGACAAGCGCCTCACGCAGATCATCAAGCAGTACTTCCACGGCAAGCAGTCCGAGTACAAGGCCCAGCTCAAGAAGCAGAAGCTGACGGACACGCAGGTGCGCAACGACATCCGGTCGCAGCTGATCTCGGAAGCCGTCTTCAACAAGGTCACATCGAGCGCGACCGTCTCGAACAGCGAGATCCACGCGTACTACGTCGCGCACCCGCAGCTCTACTCGCAGCCGCAGTCGCGCGACGTTCGGTACATCCTGGTGAAGCAGAAGGCTGACGCAGAGTCCGTCTACAGACAAGTCAAGGCCGGCGGCGACAAGGCCTGGTGCACGCTCGCGAAGAAGTACGCGAAGGATGCGAGCGGCCAGAACTGCGGCAAGGCAACGTTCACCAAGGGCCAGACGGTGGCGGCCTTCGACAAGATTGCGTTCTCGCAGCCGACGAAAGTAGTCCACGCGCCGATCTACGACCCGACGCAGTACAAGTCGTGGTTCGTGATCGAGCCGCTCGGCGCCGTCAAGCCGCGCCAGTCGACACCCGAGAAGCAGGTCTCGACGTCGATCAAGCAGCAGCTGCTCCAGACGAAGAAGAACCAGGCGATGACCGACTGGGTCGCGTCGACGACGAAGAGCTTCTGCTCCGGCTCGAAGATCAAGTACCAGGCCGGCTACACGCCGAGCCCGGACCCCTGCACGGTCACGACGACGACGAACGCCACGACGACCGGTTAAGTCGTTGCCGCTCGCAGACGCGCTCGTCGAGCTCCAGGAGCTGACCGAGCGGCTGCGTCGCGAGTGTCCGTGGGACCGCGAGCAGACTGCGCGCACGATCGTCCCGCACACCGTCGAAGAGGCGTACGAGGTCGCGGACGCTGCGATCGCCGGCGACGACGCGAAGCTCCTCGACGAAGCGGGTGATCTCCTGTTCCAGGTCTATTTTCTGGCCCTCTTGTTGGAGGAGCGCGGAACAGGAGATCTGGAAGGCGTTGCCCGCGCGGTGCACGCGAAGCTTGTCTCCCGGCACCCGCACATCTTCGGAGAGGATGTCGCGCAGTCGGCCGGACGGGTGAAGGAACGCTGGGAGGAGCTGAAGCGCGAGCAGGAAGGCCGCGAAGGGATCTTCCACGATGTCCCGGAAGGGCTGCCCGGGCTGCTCTACGCGCGCAAGACGCAGCAGCGTGCGAAGTCGGCTGGATTCGAGTACCCGGATCTCGCCGGAGCGCTGGCGGACTTCGAGGACGAACTGCGCGAACTGCGCGCCGAACTGCCCGACGCCGATCCGCCCGCCGAGACCGAGCCTGAAGCACGCGTAGCGTCCGAGTTGGGTGACGTGCTCTTCGCGGCGGTCAACGTCGCGCGCCGGTTGAACGTCGACCCCGAGCTCGAGTTGCGCGCCGCGACGAAGCGCTTCCGGGCGCGCGTCGAGCGGGCTGCGGAGCTTGCGGCCGCCGACAGCAAGAATTGGACCGAGCTCCCGCTCGACGAGCAGGACGCGTACTACGACAAGGCAAAGGAGCAGGAGTGACGACGACGACGATCGCTGAGGTGCACGGACGGCAGGTGCTCGACTCGCGCGGGAATCCGACCGTCGAGGTGGACGTTGTGCTCGAATCCGGGGCGCCGGGCCGGGCGATCGTCCCTTCGGGTGCGTCCACGGGCGTGCACGAAGCGGTCGAGCTGCGTGACGGCGGAGCGGAGTGGGGCGGCAAGGGCGTCTCGCAGGCCGTCGCGCACGTCAACGGCGAGATTGCCGGCCTCCTGCGCGGGCGGGACGCCTCCGACCAGGAGGGCCTCGACCGCGCGCTGATCGAGCTCGACGGCACGCCCAACAAGGGCCGCCTGGGCGCGAACGCGATCCTCGGCGCGTCGCTGGCCGCCGCGAAGGCGAGCGCGGCCGACGAGGGCGTGTCGCTCTTCCGCTACCTCGGCGGCGACAACGCGACGCTGCCCGTGCCGATGATGAACGTGATCAACGGCGGCGCGCACGCGGCGAACTCGATCGACCTGCAGGAGTTCATGGTCGTCCCCGTCGGAGCGGACTCGTTCTCCGAAGGGCTCCGGATCGGCACGACGGTCTACCACGAGCTGAAGAAGGTGCTCGGCGAGCGGGGGCTCGCGACCGGCGTTGGCGACGAGGGTGGCTTCGCGCCCGACCTCGAGTCGAGCGAAGCCGCGATCGAGGCGATCCTCGAGGCGGCGGAGCGCGCCGGTGTTCGCGACCGCATCGCGATCGCGCTCGACCCGGCGACGAGCGAGGTGTTCAAGGACGGCGTCTACCGGTTCGAGGGCCGCGAGAAGACGAGCGCGGAGCTGCCGCAGTTCTGGGCCGAGCTCGTCGACCGCTACCCGATCGTCTCGATCGAGGATGGTGCGGCCGAGGACGACTGGGAGTCGTGGCGTGCGCAGACCGAGCTCCTCGGCGACCGCGTGCAGCTCGTCGGCGACGACCTGTTCGTGACAAACCCGGTGCGCTTGCAGCAGGGCATCGACCGGGGCACTGCAAACTCGATCCTCGTGAAGGTGAACCAGATCGGGACGCTCACGGAGACGATCGAAGCCGTGCAGCTCGCGCAGGCGAACGGCTACTCGGCGGTCATGTCACACCGCTCGGGCGAGACGGAGGACGCGACGATCGCGGACCTCGCGGTCGCGCTCGGCACCGGTCAGATCAAGACGGGCGCGCCCGCACGCTCCGACCGCGTCGCGAAGTACAACCAGCTGCTCCGCATCGAAGAGGAACTGGGCGCGCGCGCCGTGTACCCGGGCTGGGCTGCGTTCCCGCGCGCCGCGCGGACGTGATCCGCACGCTCGAGGAGAGGATCGCGCTCGTGACGGGCGCCAGTCGCGGGGTCGGGAAGGGGGTCGTTCTCGGTCTGTGCGAAGCGGGCGCGACGGTGTACTTCACAGCGCGAAGCACGCGCGGCGCCGGGTCGACCGGCGGAGCGCCGGGCACGATCGAGGAGACCGCAGAGGAAGCGGCTCTCCTCGGTGGTCACGCGATCGGGCTCGCCTGCGACCACAGCGAAGACGAGCAGACGGGTGCGGTTCTCGAGCGGATCCGCGCCGAGCAGGGACGCCTCGACATCCTCGTCAACAATGTCTGGGGCGGTTACGAGTACCTGCAGCGGGGCGAGTACGTCCATGCCGGAAAGCCGTCGTGGGAGCGCCCCACAAGCCTCTGGAACGAGATGTTCGACGCCGGGCCGCGGGCGCACTACGTCACGAGCGCCCTTGCCGCGCCGCTGATGATCGAGCACGGGAGGGGGCTCATCGTGAACGTCTCCTACTTCGCCGGCGAGTCGTTCCGCGGGGATGTGATCTACAGCCTCGCCAAATCCACGAGCACCCGAATGGCGGCCCACCTCGCAGAGGAGCTGCGCCCGCACGGCGTGGCCGCGGTCGCGCTCTATCCCGGGCTTGTTCGAACCGAGTCCGTGCTGGCGGCCGGCGACTTCTTCGACCTTTCGAACTCCGAGTCGCCGCAGTTCGTCGGTCGCGCGGTAGCCGCGCTTGCCGCGGACGCAGCGATCCTCGATCGCTCCGGGCACGCGCTGGTGGTCGCGGAGCTCGGCGAGGAATACGGCTTCACGGACGTCGATGGGACGCAACCGCGATCCGTCCGTGCGGAGTTTGAGACGTAGCCTGCGCGCCGCCCGCCCTTAGGCAGCGAGCGGGAGGAGCTGCGCCTCGAACGCTGCGAGCGTCTCGCGTGCGCCACGGCGGAGGCCGACGTGGCGGACGACGCCGCCGGGATCGACGATCCCGGTGAGCCGGCGGTGCTCCTCGACCTCGGTGAGGATCGGGAAGCGGACCGTCTGCTCCGGGCCGTAGCGATGCTCGACCTCGTGCCAGTCGTCGGCCGTGGCGGCGAGGATGATCGCGCCGTTGGCGGCGAAGGACTCCTCGAGCTCGGCGAGCTCGAGCACGTCGGCGTGGCGCACGCCGAAGGCGAGCACGACCCACGTTCCGCGGTACTCGGCGAGCTCCAGCGTGCGCCGCGTCTCGCCGCGGACGAAGGCGTCGGCGATCAGTGCTGGGGCTGCAGTTCCGATTGGCGTGATCATGTGAGAGAGGTTAGGAGGGGTCACGCGGGGCGGCATCGTCGCCGCGAATGATCTTGTCGTCCTTCTCAAGGACGACTCGTCGCTAGTCTGGGAGGGATGGCAACAGACAGGCGCAGGACGAAGATCGTTGCGACGGTCGGCCCCGTCACCTCCACGCACGACGCAGTGCGTGCGCTGGTGGACGCCGGAGTCGATGCCATCCGGCTCAATCTCTCGCACGGCGTCCATGCCGATCACGAGGCTCGCGCCAATGTCGTGCGTGAAATTCAGGCCGAGACCGGCAAGCCCCTCGCGCTGATCGCCGACCTGCAGGGCCCCAAGCTTCGGATCGGCGATCTCGACCAGCCGCGCATCCTTCTGAAGGACGAGGAGGTCGTCATCGTCGGCGACATGCAAGCCTCGAACGGCGAGCTGCCGATCGCGCCCGCGGTGATCAGTGAGGTGCTGCGGCCCGGTCATGACATCCTGATCGACGACGGCCTCGTGCGCCTGTCGGTCCAGGAAGTCGGCAACGGCCGTGCACGCTGTCGCGTGATCGTCGGGGGCGAGATCAAGTCCCACAAGGGCGTCAACCTGCCCGGCGTGCCTGTGCCGATCCCGTCGCTGACGAAGAAGGACCTGGACGATCTGGAATTCGCACTCGGGCTAGGCGCCGACTTCGTCGCGCTCTCGTTCGTGCGCGCCGCCGCAGACGTGCGCGACCTGCAGGCGATCATCCGCCAGCATGGCTCGCCCGCCCGCGTGATCGCGAAGATCGAGAAGGCGGAGGCGGTCGAGTGCCTTGAAGAAGTGCTGCTCGAGACGGACGCCGTGATGGTCGCCCGCGGTGATCTCGGCGTCGAGATCGGCGCCGCAACGGTGCCGCTGCTGCAGAAGCGGATCATCCTGCGCTGCCTCGAAGCGGGCAAGCCGGTGATCACCGCCACCCAGATGCTCGAGTCGATGATCGAGCACGCCGAGCCGACGCGTGCCGAGGCGAGCGACGTCGCGAACGCGATCCTCGACGGCACCTCGGCGATCATGCTTTCCGCCGAAACGGCGACCGGCAACTATCCCGTCGAGGCCGTGCGGACGATGGACAGCATCGCGCGCGCCGTCGAGCCATCGATGGGCTACCGGCACCAGATGCCGACACCGGGCGAGGAGACAACGGTCGGCCGTGCGATGTCGAACGCCGCCTGCGATCTCGCAGAAGCACTCGGCGCCCGCGCGATCCTTGTCCCGACCTTCACCGGCCGCACCGCATCCGCCGTCGCTCGCCTGCGCCCGCGCCGTCCCGTGATCGGCCTCTCCCACCACCAGACCTCCGTTCAGCAGATGGCGCTCGAGTGGGGTGTGACGCCGGTGCTGATGCCGCAGAGCGACGACGTCGAGGACCTCTGGTCGCGCTCGATCGACTCGGCGTTGCAGAGCGGTGCGATCGATGCCGGCGACCGCGTCGTCCTCACCGCCGGCACGGCCGTGAACCTGCCGGGCTCGACGAACGTGATCAAGGTCGACGTGGCGTAAGCAGAACCTGGTTCGCTTTTTAACCAGGTTCACGAGTCTCTCCGAGACGTGCGAAGAACAATCAGGTGTCGCTCCCGGTAGGGATCCCTTTCACTCCGGCGAAGCTGGGAACGTGATTCGCCTCAGGCCCACACGTCTGCTCGCGATCGGCGGGATCGCCCTCGTCGCGTTCCTCTACTGGAAGCCGACGCAGACGTACCTGCACACGAATCGCGAGCTGCAGGCTCGCCAGGCCGAAGTGCGCACGCTGCGCACGGAGAAGGCGCAGCTCCAGAAGCGCATCGCCCAGGCGGCGACAGGCGGGCAGCTCGTGCGTGAGGCGCGGCGCCTCGGCCTCGTGAAGCCCAACGAGAAGCTGTTCATCGTGCGCGGCATCACGGCCTGGCGCAAGCATCATTAGTGGCGTGACCGACGAAGAGATCGTCGAGCGTCAGCTCGGCCGCCCGCCGCGCGCGTTCCTGCGCGTGGCCGTTCGCTGTCCCTTCGGCAAGCCGGCGGTCACGGAGCAGGCGGCGATCGACGAGCAGGGTCACCCGTTCCCGACGCAGTTCTACGTCACGTGCAAGTACCTGGTCGCGGCGATCTCGCGGCTCGAGGCGAACGGCGGGGTCGAGCGCTGGTCGCGGGCCGCGCAGGAGGACGAGGAGCTTGCGCACAGCCTCGCGGACGCGCAGGCCGAGCAACGCCGCATCCGGCCCGAGCTCGACGCGGGAATCGGTGGCTCGACGCGCAGCGGCAGCCTCAAGTGCCTCCACGCACACGCGGCGTTCGCGCTCGCGCGACCTGGGTACGAGCTCGGCGACCGTATCCTGGCGGACCTCCCGTCGCTCTGGCCGGACTCGTGCTGCACCTGCTCTACTCCCGAGTAATGAATGTCGAGCTAGCGCGTTTGCAGTGGCAGGACGGAAACCGCCGCGTCGAAGCGACACGGCCGAACCGCGACCACTACCTCGACCTGAGCCAACAGGTCGACGTGGTCGTCGCCGGGCTGCGGAAGCGCGTGGGGCAGGTGTTCACGCTGGACGAGCTCGCGGCGGCCTACGACGGCGCTGACGAGTGGGCGCGGGAGCTGATCGAGGACGCCTCCGACCCCGACGCGCCCCCGGCCGCGGAGGCCGGCACGGTCGCCGACGCTGCTTTTCATGTCTATGCGCGGGGGGCGGTCGACTACCGCCCGTGAACCGCCGGATCCTCCTCGCAGCCGTCGTTCTCGTCGTGTTCGCCCTCGGCGTCGGCCTCGGCCAGGCGCTGAACGACAACCCCCAGCCGGGCGGCCGGCAGACGCTGATCCGGAAGCTGGCGCCGCTCCCGCTCGCCCCAGCCGCGCGCGAAACTGTGACGGTGACGGTCCCAAACAAGTAATTGCGGTTTAGGTATCGGGAGCTTTGGCTACTTTTGGGAACATGACGTACCCCGGTAGACGAGCTCCGACGGGCGAGCCGGACTGGCTGACGCTGGGCCAGGCGGCCAAATTTCTGGGCGTGGCCCAATCCACGATCCGGAAGTGGTCCGACCAGGGCCGCGTCCCGGCCTTCTACACGCCCGGCGGCCACCGGCGCTACCGGCGGCGCGATCTCGAGGCGTTCCTCGACCGGTCCGGCCCCGGGGGCAAGTCCGGCGGCCCGCTGGTGCTGGTCGTCGACGACGACGAGCGCCTCCGCGAGTTCATGCGCATCAACCTCGAGATGGAGGGCTACACCGTCCGCGAGGCCTCGAGTGCGGAGGAGGCACTCGGGTCGATCGAGGACCAGCCGCCCGCGCTCGTGCTCCTCGACGTGGTTATGCCCGGCGTCGACGGCTGGGAGATGCTCCAGCGGATGCAGGAGCGCTACGGCTCGATCCCGGTGATCATGTTCAGCGGCCAGGTCGACGCGAACTCGGCCGGTGACGCGGAGCAGCGCGGCGCGCGCGGCTTCGTGGGCAAGCCGTTCGATCCGCAGCAGCTGATCGAACGGGCCAAGCAGCTCGTTCCTGCCTGAGTCCTGCGGGTGTTGGAGCGCGGGCGGCCTCCGGGCCGACCTCGGGGAGCTACAGCTCTTCTGCGGCTCGCAGCAAGCCGCCGGCGATGACGCCGAGCGCTGCAAGGAGCGCGATCCAGATGCCGATCCCGCGGCCGTCGGCCGGGAGGACGGCGTCGGGGATCGAGATGATGCGGATCAGGACGAAGATCGCAGCCAGGGCGCCGAGCCCGAGCACGACGAGGCTCTCGGGGACGGACGGCGGGAGCTCGAAGCCGAGCTCGTGCAGCGCGACGAGCGCGAGCACCGCGAGGCCGATGAAGAAGACGAGCTTGCCGAGGACGCCGCTGTGCCAGCCGATCACGGCGAGATTCACGCCGACGCCCGAGCCGGCGTACCAGTCCATGAAGGACGAGAGAGCGAGGATCAGCCCCGCAATCCAGGTGATGCGCTCGCCGGCTGCCCAGAGGCCTCCGGCCGGAACGGGGCGGGTGTAGCCCGCCGAGCCGGCCGGGCCGGAGGCCGGCGGCTCGAGTTCGAAGTAATCAGGGGTTTCCACAGTCCCATTATGGGCATCACTCCGGTCAGCAGCGCCAGAAGGGGTGGGTTCGTGGAAGGGGGTCGTATGCTCGATCAGGGTCGCAAGGCCGACGCCGGAACCGGTGAGTACGTCGAATTCGTCGAGGCAGGCACGCGGGCGGTGGGCGCGTATCACTGCTCGGGCTGCGGCTACGGCATCACCGTGCACAACGAGTTGCCGAACTGTCCAATGTGCGCGGGCACCTCGTGGGAGCTCCACGACTGGAGCCCGTTTACGCAGCCCTCACGGTTGTTACTCCATAAGTCCTAGACGCCGAAGAGCGTCTGAACTTCGTGCCAGGCGGCGAGGATCGCGAACGCCGTCAGGAACGCGAGGACCAGCAGCGTCACCCAGAAACGGACGTTGGAGCGCTTGACAGCGCTCCGGCGTTCCACCTTCGCGCGGCGGCGTGCCCGCTCGCGCCGGTAGTTGCGTTCAACCGCGCGCGGATCGAGGGAGGGTGAGTCGTCCTCGAGCGGGGCGGGCTCTGTCATAGCGAAAGTGTAGGCAATATCCCTTCTTACGATGGTCGTCGAGGCCCAGCGGCTGCCCGTCGAGACGCTCGCACGGGCAGCGGCGGAGGTCGCCGCCAGTGGTGACCTGCGCTCCGCACTTGGAGCGATCGCCCGCGCCGCTGCGGAAGCAACCCGCGCGGATCTGGCCGTGCTTCGCGTGCTCGATGCCGAAGGGCAGCTCGTTGCGCGGGCCATGGCCCCCGAGGGCTCGGCGCTCGGCGCCGAGGTCGCGGGCACGAGGGCCGACTGCGAAGCGGTCGCCGGGGGCGAGGTGCCCGAGCCGACGCGGCGGGCTGCGGAGCGCGCGCGTGCGGCCGGCCTGCTCGTCGTCCTCGCTCGTGCCCCCGGACGCGTTGTCGGCTCGATTGAGCTCGTTCGGATCGGTGAGGACTTCGACGATGACGATCGTGCGATCGCCCACCTGCTCGGCGCGCAGGTCGCGCTCGCCGTGCGGACGCTCGCGCCGGACACCGGCTCTGCGGGCACACGCGCGAAGTGGCTCGAGCTCGCCGGTGACGCGCTCGCAGCGGGTGGTGACGCGCATCGCGCGGCGCAGCAGACGGTGCGGGTGGCGGTCGAGACGACCGGCGCGCGCGGCGGCGCGCTCTGGCACGTCGGGGTGGAGGGGAGGCCGGAGCTCATCGCGTCGCTCGGCCCGGTGGAGGCCGGGCTCGATCGCGCCGCCGCGCTGGTGACCGAAGCGGTCGAAGCCTGGCGGCCCGCGACGGTCGAGCACGATCCGAGCCTGCCGGGTCGCGCGACCTACGTCGCGACGCTTGCGCTCGGCCAGCCGCCGTTCGCCGCGCTACAGCTCTTCTACACCGAGGACGCGGTCCCGGCCGAGACCGAGCTGCCCTCGCTCGCAGCGTTCGCCGCACGCGCCGCGCATGCCCTGCGCTCCGCCGAGCGCGCCGCCGAGCTCGAGCTCGAGCTCGGGCGCACGCGCGCGCTGCTCGAAGTGGTCGGCGAGGCGATCGCACGGCTCTCGCTCACGCACACGCTCGAGACGGCAGTCGACCGGATCGCCGAGCTCCTGCAGGTCGACCAGGTCGGTGTCTACCTCCGGGAGGACGGCCGGCTGTTCGCCGCCGCCGGGCGTGGGCTCGCCGACGGCCATAACGAGATCGCCGGGCGGCTCAGCGATGCGCTCTCGGGACCACTGCGCGCGCGCGCGGCGATTCACGCGCGAGTCGGCGGTCACGATGCGGCGCTCGCGGCGACACGCGCGGCGCTCGCGTCCGCAGGGCAGAGCTCCGCCGTCGCTGTCCCGCTCCACGTGCAGGACGAGTCGATTGGGCTGCTGATCGCGTACCCGGGCGCGCGGACGATCGGCGCGAGCGACACGGCGCTCCTCACGGCGCTCGCTGCGCAGCTCGCGGTCGCGGTACAGAACGCGCGGCTGCACGAGCGCACGAAAGAGCTCGGTGAGGCGCTCGGGGATGTGCTCGAGACCGAGCGGCAGACCTCGCGTCAGGTGAACGCGCTCTACGAGATCTCGCGCTCGTTCGCCCAGAGTCTCTCGCTCGACAAGACGCTCGCGACGGTCACGTCGACGATCGTCGACGTCCTCGGCGTCGACGCGGCTGTGATCCGCGTTCCCGACGAGCGTGGCGACCAGTTCGTCCCGCGTGCGGTGCACGTCGCCGACGCCCGGATGGATCACGCGGTTCGCACGATCCTCGAGCGCCCGCAGCCGCGCCCTGCGCGCTCGCACGAGCCGATCGTGCTCGACATCCCAACCGCGCGGCGCCTCGGCGGTGCGCATGCGCTGCTGATCCCGTTCCTCGACAAGGGCTCCACCGCCGCGCTCCTTCCCATTGCGACAGCCACCGAGCTACTGGCGCAGTTGACGATCCTCTGTCTGGATCCTGCGCGGCCGATCACCGCCGAGACGCTGACGACCGCGGGCACGATCGCGCAGCAGGCCGCGCTCGCGATCGACAACGCGCGCCTCTACCAGCAGCAAAAGCAATTCGCCGAGACGATGCAGCAGTCGCTGCTGCCGCGCGAGCGGCCCGCGATCGCCGGCCTCGAGGTGGGCACGGTCTACGAGTCGGCGGCGCAGGTCGACGTCGGCGGCGACGTCTTCGACTTCATGGAGCTGCCGGACGGTCGCCTCGCTGTCGTGCTCGGCGACGTGACCGGGCACGGGATCGACGCGACGGCCGACATGGCGATGGCAAAGTTCGTCTTCCGTTCACTCGCGCGGGAGCACTCCGAACCGTCGGACTTCCTCGCGCACGCGAACGAAGTCGTCGTCGGCGAAATCGCGGTCGGCAAGTTCATTACGATGGCGTACCTCACGGTCGACCCCGACGGTGAGGTGCTGTGCGCGAGCGCAGGTCATCCGGAGCCGCGGCTCGTGCATGCCGACGGCACGGTCACCGGCGTCGTGTGCGGGGGGCTCGCGCTCGGGATCGACGCCGCGCAGACCTACGAGCAGGTGCGTGCGGCGCTGCCGCCCGGCGGTGCCGTCGTGCTCTACACCGACGGTGTGATCGAGTCGCGGCGCGGCCGCGACCTCTTCGGAATGGACCGGATGGACGACGTGCTGGCACGGAACGCGTCACAGCCGGCGCAAGTGCTGGCCGACGAGCTGCTCGCAGCATGCCGCGACTACGCCGGCGGCGACCTGCCCGACGACTGCGCGATCGTCGTGATCAAACGGCTCGATTGAAGAGCGCCTTGAACCTGCGCCGCGTTGAAGGGCGCCCGCTCGTGATCGGGCACCGCGGCGCCGCGGCCCTCGCGCCGGAGAACACGCTCGCCTCACTCGAGGCGGCGGTCGCGGCACGCGTCGATCTCGTCGAGTTCGACATCTCGCCCGGCTTGCGGCTCGGTCACTCGCTCGACGAGCTGCCGAGGGACTCGATCTCGCTGGACGAAGCCTTTGAGTTCCTGAAGGCCCACGACCTCGGTGTGCATCTCGACGTCAAGCTGCCCGGCTACGAGGAGCAGGTGCTCGATGCGATCGAGCGCCACGACTTCGCAGAGCGTGCGCTCGTTTCGACGGCGTTCGCCGTCACTGCACGGCGCTTCGCCCGTCTCGCGCCCGACCTGCCGCGGGCGATCGGCTACCCGCGCGACCGGCTCGGCGTCTCGAACGTCCACTGGCCGAGGCCGCTGCAGCGCGCGGGCGCGACGGCGCTGCGCCAGGCGATGCCCGTCCGCGTGCCGCTCCTGCTGCGCTGGGCGCGTGCGAACACGCTCTCGCTCCACCACACGCTCTGCTCGCGTGCCGCGGTTGCGACCGCGCACCGGTTGGGCGCCCCGGTGCTCGCGTGGACGGTCAACGACCCGGCCGGCGTGCGCCGCGTGACCGCCGCCGGGGTGGACGGAATCGTCTCTGACGATCCGGAAATGACCGTGGCTACACTGCTTGCGTTGTGAAGCGCCTGTACGTCGTTCTCCTCTTCGTGCTCGGTTTCGTGGCTGCGGGGGCCTTCTCCGGCACCGTGATCGCCGACGTCACGACCTCGACCTCGACGACAACGGGGGCGACGACGACCGGCGCGACGACCACGACGACGACCGGTACGACGACCGCGACAACGACGACGGCGACGACCACGACGACGCCTGCACCGCCGGCGAACACGATTCCGGCGGGTGTCCGCGTCGCAGGCGTCCGGGTCGGTGGCCTGACTCCGAGCGCCGCGGTAACCGCGGTGCATGACGCGTTTGCGCGCCCGCTCGCCGTCGTCGTCGACCGGAGCCGGCTGAATCTTGACCCCGCGAAGTTCGCGTCGGTCTACATCGCGACCGCGGTGGCTCGCGCGCGCGTCTCCCCGGCCGGCACGAACGTCGATCTCGTCGTTGCCGTGCGCGGCGCTCCGCTTCGCACGTGGGTTGCGAGCGTCGAGAAGCGCTTCGCACGCAAGCCGATCGACGCGACGTTGAAGCTCAAGAACGGCAAGCCGTTCTTCACCAACGACAGGGCCGGCCGTCGCCTCGACGCGACGCGGCTCACCCAGCGGATCATCGCTGCGCTGCGTGGCAACACGCGCCTACCGGTCCGGGTGCGCACCAAGACGATCGCGCCGACAGTCTCGGTCGGCACCTACGGCAAGGTGATCGTGATCAACCGGTCGATCAACCGCCTCTTCCTCTACACGGGCAACAAGCTGTTCCGCACCTTCCCGGTCGCCACGGGCCAGGCGATCTACCCGACGCCCGCGGGCGAGTGGCACATCGTCGTCAAGTACCGGAACCCGTGGTGGTATCCGCCGACGTCGAGCGCCTGGGCTCGCGGCCTCCAGCCGGTCCCGCCAGGCCCGAACAACCCGCTCGGCACGCGCTGGATGGGCCTGAATGCCCCCGGCGTCGGCATCCACGGCACGGATGCTCCGAGCTCGATCGGCTATAGCGCGTCGCACGGCTGCGTTCGCATGCAGGTGCCCGACGCCGAGTGGCTGTTCGACCACGTCGACATCGGGACTACAGTCTTCGTCCTGTGATGCGCGCCCTTCGAGCAGTCGCCGTCGGCTCCGTCCTTGCACTGCTTGGACTGCTCGTCTGGGACCTCGCGCACCAGAATGGGCCCGGCGTCGCCGTCAAGGTGGACAAGGGCAAGATCGTCCCCGCACCGAAGCTCGACCTGCCGTTGCTCAGCGGCTCCGGCGACCTCACCCTCGCGTCACTGCGCGGCAAGGTCGTGGTCGTGAACTTCTGGCAGTCGAGCTGCTATCCGTGCAAGCTCGAGGCGCGCGACGTCGCGGCGGCCTCGCGGGCGTGGACTGCGAAGCGGAGCGACGTCGTGTTCGTGGGCGTGAACGCGCAGGATCTCAAGGGCCCCGCGCGCGCCTATCTGAAGCGATACGGCGTCACGTACACGAACGTGCGCGACGCGCTCGGGAGCACGTGGCCGAAGTGGGGCGTGACGGGTGTCCCCGAGACGTTCTTCGTCGATCGGCGCGGCCGCGTTGTGCCGCCGCACATCACGGGGCAGGCGTCCCGCGCGCAGATCGACAACGGCATCCGTCGCGCGCTTCGCTCGTGAGGCTCGTCGTCGCCGCGCTGGCGGCGCTCGTGCTCGCGGCTCCCGCCGCTGCCTGCGCGCCGCGGGCGAGCCAGGCGTACCTCGAGACGCGCCTCGTCTGCATCCAGTGCCATACGACCCTTGACGAGTCGAACTCGACCTTCGCGGTCGAGATGAAGAATGAGATCGCACGACAGATCAAGGCGTGCCGCACCAATCAGGAGATCATCGATTCGATGGTCAGCCAGTTCGGCCCTGCGGTGCTCTCGACGCCGCAGACGCACGGGTTCGACCTGATTGCGTGGGTGCTGCCGATCGGCGGCATCCTGCTCGGCGCCGCGGGGCTGGGCTTCGGCGCCTGGCGGTGGCGGACGGTTCGAGCGCCGGCGGGTAATGACTCGACGCACACGTTCCTCGATGCCGAGGACGAACGCCGCGTGGACGAGGAGCTGAAGCGCTTCGATGCTTGAGAAGGTCCCGATCGCGTTCCTGGCGGGGCTGCTGTCGGTGATCACCCCGTGCGTGCTGCCGCTCGTCCCCGGCTACCTCTCGGCGATCTCGGCGGTCGAGGTCGATCGCCTTGCCGAGCGCGGAGTGGGGAGGCGCATCGTGGTTGCGAGCCTCCCGTTCATCTTCGGCTTCACGGTGATCTTCGTCCTGCTCGGCGCGGGCGCCGCCTGGGTTGGCAGCGCAGTCGACAAGCCGACGCAGCTGAAGATCGCCGGGTTCGTGCTCGTCGTGCTCGGGCTTGCGTTCCTCGGGCTCCTGCCGTTCCCGGAGCGCACGGTCGCGCCCGGCCTCCTCCAGCACGCGCGGCGGCGCGGCTCGAACGCGCTGCTCGGCGGCGCGTTCGCCGTCTGCGCGGCACCGTGCATCGGGACCGTGCTCGCGTCGATCCTCGTGCTCGCGTCCGGCTCGGGAACGGTCGCTCGGGGGATCGTCCTCCTGGTCGCCTACTCGCTTGGCCTTGGGGCGGCGTTTCTGCTCGCAGGGCTCGCGTTCGCTCACGCGATGCGCGCGTTCCGGTGGGTGCGCGACCACTACGCGGTCGTGCAGGGGACGTCAGGTGCCTTGCTCGTCGCGCTCGGCCTGCTGCTCTTCTTCAACCGTGACTGGTGGCTGAGCACGGCGATCGACCAGATACTGACGCGGGTCGGGCTCAGCACGGTCTAGCGCCGCGCGGAGCGCGGCGACGTCGAGGCCCCGGTAGGCCTGCTCGTAGGCCGCGAGCCGTCTCAGCGCCTTGAGCCGCTGGCGCTCTGTTGCGATCGGCCGGCCGCGCCCGCGCTGATAGGCGGAGACGACGACGTGGACGAGCCCCTGGAAGAAGTCGCGCTCCGGATCCGCGCATCTGCGCCACGCGGTCTCGAACGCCTCGTGGGCGTCGAAGAACTGTCCGGCGCGCGCGAGCGCGAGGCCGTCTTGGTAGGAACGCTCCACAGTGCTAACGTCGGGCTCAGGCATGGCGACGATCCTCCTGTGCGGGGTCGACCTCTTCATCCGGGGCAAGCTCGAGGCGCTCTTGCCGGAGCATCGCTTCCAGACGACAGACGGGGTCGAGCCACCCGATCTCGTGATCGCCGATATCGCGCGGATCGATGCTAACGACGTCGCCGACAACTTCCCCGACGTGCCGATCCTCGGCTACACGAACCACACGGACACGGAGGGGTTGCGGCGCGCTCACGCTGCAGGGTTCGATCAGGTCGTCGCGAAATCCGCGCTCTTCGAACGGACGCATGAACTGATCGACCCTCTGCTCTCGTCGGTAGAGTAATTCGCCGTGACATACATCATCGCTGAGCCCTGCATCGACATCAAAGACCGTTCCTGCGTCGACGTCTGCCCCGTGGACTGCATCCATGAGGCCGGCCGGATCCTCGTCATCGACCCCGAGGAGTGCATCGACTGCGGCGCGTGTGAGCCCGAGTGCCCGGTCGAGGCGATCTTCCCCGAGGACGCGCTGCCGGAGAAGTGGCAGCCGTTCGTGAAGATCAACTACGCCTACGGCGAAGGCATGGACGTGGTGAACAAGCTCGCCGACGAGTACGCGACCGAGCACAACGTTCAGAACGAACCCATCGAGTAGGACAGTCCGAACCGTCCGGCGCCGCCGGACGAATACGGCTTTGGATCCCTATGGCCGACGACGTCCACGAGCTCTCCGCCCTCTACGCGCTCGACGTGCTGACCGACGTCGAGCGCACGCAGTTCGAGCAGCACCTCGAAGACTGCGACCGGTGCCGGGCGGAGATCGACGGACTCCGCACCGCCGCGAGCTCGCTCGCGTTCGCGGTCGAAGGCCCGCCGCCGCCCGCCGAGCTCCGCGCTCGCGTGCTCGCCGCGGCACGCGCCGAAGGGCAGAACGTCTTGCCGTTCAGACCGCGCCGCTCGTTCGCGGTCTCGCTCGTCGCAGCTGCTGCGGTCGCCGCTTCCGCCGCGGCGGTGGCACTCGGCGTCTGGGCAGCCTCGTTGGACAAGTCGCTCTCGCACGAGCGCGCGACGCTCAGCATCCTCACCGACCCGGCGGCACGGCACGTGCCGTTGAAGGGCGCTCCGGGAGAGCTCGTCGTGGCGCCTTCCGGTGCTGCGGTGCTCAGCGTCCAACTGCCGAAGCCGCCCGAGGGGAAGACGTACGAAGCATGGGTCGCGGACCCGTCGGTGCGTGCTGCGGGCGTGTTCTCCGGGCGCACGACGAAGCTTCGCTTGCGTGTCCACCGTGGTGCGCAAGTAATGGTGTCGGTCGAGCCTGCGGGTGGTGTCGACGCTCCAACGACGACACCGATCGTCTCCGCACGCGCGTAACGCACGACTACTTCCGACGCATTGCGGGCATGTGTTGTCCATCGGGCAAGCACAAAGGTCATGTACAACGTCCGATGCGTGTAGTTCACTCCACGCGAGCCGCACTTTGCGTTTACCTTTTCAGCAACG